>NZ_JAQGLG010000144.1 GCF_028292965.1 Sphingomonas bacterium
GGCTGTAGGCGATGTCGTACGCCTTCATGATCTCGGTGATCTCGTCGAAGCGCTCGTAGAGGAAGCTCTCCTTGTGGTGGCTGAGGCACCATTTCGCCATGATCGAGCCGCCGCGGCTGACGATGCCCGTCACGCGCTTCGCGGTCATCGGGATATAGGCCAGGCGCACGCCGGCATGGATGGTGAAATAGTCGACGCCCTGCTCGGCCTGCTCGATCAGCGTGTCGCGGAAGATCTCCCAGGTCAGGTCCTCGGCGACGCCGCCGACCTTTTCCAGCGCCTGGTAGATCGGCACGGTGCCGATCGGCACCGGGCTGTTGCGGATGATCCATTCGCGCGTGTCGTGGATGTTGCGCCCGGTCGACAGGTCCATCACGGTGTCGGCGCCCCAGCGGATCGACCACACCATCTTGTCGACCTCGCTCGCCACGTCGCTGGCGACGGCCGAGTTGCCGATATTGGCGGTGTTCTTGACAAGGAAGTTGCGGCCGATCGCCATCGGCTCGGAGTCGGGGGGGTGGATGGTGTTGGGGATGATGGCGCGGCCGCGGGCGACCTCTGAGCGGAAGAATTCGGGCGTGACGTGGTCGGGGATCGAGGCACCGAAATCCTGCCCGTCGCGGATCAGCGCCTCTTTCGCGGCGGCGCGGCCGAGATTCTCGCGGATCGCGACATATTCCATCTCGGGCGTGATGATGCCGCGCCGGGCATAGTGCATCTGGCTGACGTTCATGCCGGCCTTGGCGCGCAAGGGGCGCTTCACGACATTGGGGAATCGCGGCACGCCAGCCGAGCGATCGGGGCCGGACAGGCCGTTATCCTCGGGGCGGGTTTCGCGCGCGTCGTAGGATTCGACGTCGCCGCGGGCCTCGATCCATGGGCGGCGCAGGTTGGGGAGGCCGGCCTGGATGTCGATCCGGGTATTGGGGTCGGTATAGGGGCCGGAGGTGTCGTAGACGCGCAAGGGTGGCTCGCCACAGCTCGGCTCGAGATCGATCTCGCGCATCGCCACGCGCAGGGGGCCGACATGGATCTTGCGGCTGCCGCGGATCGGGCCTGTCGTTACGCCGATTTCGGTGCGGGCGGGGATGTCGGCCATGCGTCGTTGCTCCAATGTGTCGGAGCGAGGCCACGGATTTCGGGTGAAAACCGCTCCCTCCCTCCGCCGGTGTCAACCGGATCAGGTTCGGCGGGTCGGAGGCTTTCACCTCCCTCTCAGCCGCGACGATAGCGGCACCCCGGGGATGGCCGGATGCTAGGCGCTTGGGTGGGGAAAGGAAAGGGCGGTTCGTCGATCGCGGCGACGCCCGGCGTTGGATACCCTCCGCGTCTCCGCGTCTCCGCGTGAACAAAAAGAAGAGTGGTTCGCGCGGAGACGCGGAGACGCGGAGCTGTCTGGTCCGGGTCTGAGCGCCCGTGCGATCAAATTTGGTTCACGCGAAGGCGCGAAGGCGCGAAGAGGTTTTAGTCGAAGACGGCGGCAAGCCGGTCGTCATCGCTCCGGTCCGGATAGGTATTCGCGACACGTCGCGACCTGAGCAGATAGCCCGTCCACAGGGAGCAGAAGATGGCACCCTGGATGGCCGGTCCGAACGCGATGTCGATCATCTGATCGGCTGTCGCGCCGAGCAGGATGACGCCAAGCGCACACTCGACCAACAAAAGGCCCAGCGTCGCCGCCCAAATACCGGCTACGCAAAGACGCACCGAGCTCCAGTGCCTGACCTTGACCAGTCGCCAGGCCACAAAAAGCAGGATGGCGATGTGCGCGCAGAACGTGATCGTTTCGGCGACCCGGTATGCGGGCCAGCCAGGTTCTTGTCCCATCCGCGCGACGACGTCTCTGGCGTACAGGCTCGCAAAGGCGTGGTAGATGAGGCGAAGTGGCGAGAATAATCCGAGTGTCAGCACGAGGAGCAGCAGCCATCCGCGGAGCCCTGTAAGCCGACGATCCCCGGATGCCATCTTCCCGTCCTCCGTTACTGCGCAGCCCTATCACATCGCGAACAAAGAAAAGGCCGGTGCGCCCAAGGGAGGAAACGCACCGGCCCCGTCGCCCCGCGACGACGTTACGGTAAAGGCGGGAAAGATCAGCTCGCGGCGCTGGTGTTGGTCGGGCCGTTCATGCCGTTCGGGAAGAAGCCCCCGCCGACCACCGCGGTGTGGTTGAGATAGAAGATGTTGAGCGCCTGGCCCGCGGTGCGGGTGAAGGCGAAGCCATTGGCGTCGGCCGGCGTGATGTTCGACGCGGTCGCCGTGCCGGTGATGCCCTGGTCGAGATCGGTCGTGCCGTCGAGCGAGTCGCGGTAATTGCTGATCAGATCGGCATTGGTGCGCAGCGCGGGCGTCGTCGCGCCCTTGGCATAGAGCGTCGTGCGCAGCAGGCCGGCATGATAGGCCTCGGTGGCCATGATCCCGGAAACCGCGGAGAGGCGGATCGTGTCGGTGAACAGCAGCCCCGCGCCCTTATAGGCGGTGACCGCGACGTCGGTGAGGAAATAGGCGGCGAGCAGGAAATTCTCGTCGCTGGCATAGGGATCGAACGGCGTGCCGCCGGAGACCACGCCTGCATCGGCCATGGCCTTGCTGAAGGCGCCGCTGGCGCCGCCGTCGATGTTGATCGCCGGCTGGGCGACGACCTGCGACCCGAGGATCGAGCGTAGGAAGCCGATATGGGCGAGATCGTCCGCCGCCAGCTCGCGGGCATATTGCGCGACCAGCGGATCGGTGAAGGTCACCGCCCGGCCGCCGGTGACGGCGCCTTGCACGCCGGTGCCGGTGAGCAGTGAGGCCGCGAGCGGTGTCGCGGTCGCCGCGGCATAGAATTGCGCGGTGAGATATTCGATGTTGATCAGGAAGTTGAGCGCATTCTGATCGTTGATCACCGAGGTCGCGGTCGGCGACGGTGAGGCGGTGGTCGTGTCGGTCGGCGTCGGCGTGGCGGTGCCGCTATTGCTGCCACAGGCGTCGAGCAGCGCCACGGTGCCAAGCGCGAGGCCGGTGCGGCTCGCGCCGACCAGGAAACGGCGGCGCGCGGCGCGGCTCTCGGCGAGGGTGCCCAAAAGCTGCTCAGGGGAGGGGGTGTCGGTCACAGATAATCTCCTGGGCGTATCGCCGGGTTCAATTGGCCGCGCTGGTGACGACGGTGCCGTTCACCCCGTTGGGGAAGAAGCCACCCTTGGTGACCTGGGCGGAATTGAGATAGGCGATGTTGAGCGTGTGGGTCGTGTCACGCGCGAAGATCGTGCCATCGGCATAGGCCGGGATGACGTTCGCCACCGCAGTGGCGCCGGTGCCTGACGGGGAGATGCCCTGATCGTCGTCGCCCGTCCCGTCGAGCGCGTCGCGCAGGTTGGAGATGAGGTCGGCATTGGTGCGCAGCGATGCGGTGGTCGCGCCCTTGGCATAGAGTGTGGTGCGGATGATCGCGGCATGGTGCGCGTCGGTGATCATCGCGCCCTCGACCACTTCGCGGTGCCCGGCATCGGTGATCAGCGCGATCGCACCGCGCAGCACCGACACGCCGACATCGGCGAACAGGAAGGCGGCGAGCAGGAAATTGCCGTCGCTGGCGTAAGGGTCGAAGGTCGAGCCGGCGCCAGTGATCACGCCGGCGGCGCGCATCGCGGTGCTGAACGCGCCGGTCGCGGCGATGCCGAGGTCGATCGCCGGCTGGGCCGATGCGACGGTGTTAAGTTCGGTGCGCAGCCAGGCGACATGTGCCGCCTTGTCCTGCGCGATCTCGGCGGCATATTGCGCGACGAGTGGATCGGTGAAGGTCACCTGGCGCGCGCCGGTCGCCTGCCCGGCGACGTTGGTGCCGGTCGCGGCACTGCCGGCGGTCAGCTGGCCGGCGGGAAGGCCGGTGCCACCGAAGGCGGCGATATTGTAGAATTGTGCCTCGAGATAGCCGAGCTGCAGCGCGAAGTTGAGATTGTCGACATCGCTGGTGGTATCGGCAAAGGCGCGCGGGCCGAGCGTCAGCGCAGTGGCGCCGGCAACGGTGACGGCCGCCGCGCCGAGCGCGGTACGGAAGAACTGGCGGCGCTCGCTCGCTCGCTCCGCAGGGGTGACGACGATCGGCTCCGCCGTTGGGGAGTCGATCGGTTGCAGGTCGTCGGTCATGGGGGGCGAACCTTCCCTTGGATAATTTGGCGTCCGCTATCAGGCGGAGGCGGTGCTGGTCGCGTCCACCGGGTTCAACATTTTGCCGAAAAGGGCAAAGAAGCGGGCACCGGACGACACGTCGAACGGCGAGGTAGCCGAACTGACAGGCAAACATCAACCGCCGTCATGCGTGGATTGGGCTGTGGGCACGAAAATCGAGACGAATCATCATGCTGTTGGTTCAGCGCAGCTTAATAGGCGTCGCCGGCACGAAGCTAAAACGTATAGCCCAGGCCTACCGCGCCGTAGAACTGGTTGGGGTTGCCCGCGACACTGGTGACGGGACTCGCCGCGAAATCGTTCAGCATGCGGCTATAGCCGGCGCCGACCACCAGTATCGCGCCATGGCGCAGGTCGCCACTGAGCGAGAAGCCGGCGATGGCGCCGATCGTGTAATCTTCCCAGCCCTTATGGGCGGTGAACAGCGGCAGGCCGCTGCGCAGCGCGCCCGGCGCATCCACATCATAATAAGTGTGCGCATAGCCGGCGCCGACATAATCTGCCGATACGGTCAGGCCGACCAGCACCGATTTGCTCAATGGCGTCGAATAGTCGAGCGCGGGCGTGACGATATAGCTGCCATGCACCTTGCCGACATCATGGATGTAGGAGACGCGAAACGACAGCGAATCATAGTCGCTGGTGATCACGCCGGTCTTGCCGATACCGACATAGCCGCCGGCCTCGATCGCGATCCTGCGCTTGCCCAGCGCCCTGATCTGCGCGTCGCCGACTCGACCGGTGCGGTTGAGATCGGCACCGACTACCGGGCCGGCCGCGAAGTCCCAGGTCGGGCCCGGCGGGGTGGGCATGAGATCGACGAACAGATGGGCGCCACGGGTGAAGAACGACACACCCTTATATTGCCCGCGCGCGGCGACGAGCGGGGTCAGGACATAATCGTCCGATCCCTGGTAGGTGGGCATATAGGCAGCGCCGGCGCCGATCGTCAGCGTGTCGTTGTTGGTGTCGGCCTGTGCGACGTCGATCCGTGGCGGGGGCGAATCCTGCGCCGCGGCGGGCGGCGCGGAGAGGGCCAGCGGGGCGGCGATCAAGGACACTGGCAATGACAGGGGCAACGCCGAAAGCAACTTCACCAAACCACACTCCACGAATTCGTTTCGCGGATAACGAGTTGTGGTGCCGTTGGCTCCGCTACAAGAGATAATGCATCACCACCTGTTGCGTTTCGGTATCACCTTGCACCGAAAAGCGCGCGGCGGCGAAACGCGGGGCGCTGAAGCCGATCGGCGGATTGCGCGAAAAGCCGAAACCCTCGCGAGGGATGCCCATGAAGGTGTCGAGCTTCTTGTTGCTGTTCTCGTCATGGATCACGGCGATGGCATAGTCGCCGCGCGGCAGGCCGGCGATGCGCAACTGGTGCGTGCCGGCGGGGATCGAGCGCGTCACCGCCTCGGCTTCGTTGCCGCAGGCGGGGAAGTTGTTCGGCACGGCGGTCAGGCAGATACGGATCAGGCCCTTGGCGTTGCGCAGCTTGGTGAAGTCGATCGTCAGCTCAGAGGTCGGTGCCGCCCCGACCAGCAGCGCCATCGCCGCTGTGGCGAGCGTCACGCGTTTGGCGAGCGGCGCGATCATGCGTGGCGGCGAATCCCCCGATGCCGCCATCGGTACCGCAGACGCGGTCCCAGAACCGGAAATAAAGGCCATAATTGCACCCGTACCGCTCATGGTGTCGCTGGTGATGGCTCGCGGTGATGAGCCAACCCCCCAGTCGCCCCCGCCACATGAAGGCCGGAAAAATCTCCCAGCCCATGTGATTGGTGACCCCCATAACAGTCATGATCGTCAGCACCACCCCCAGTGCGGCGACGTTGATCGGAATCAACAACACCAGTAGCGGAATTACCACAGCGCCGGTCAGCGCCTCGATCGGGTGGAACGCCATCGCGGCCCAGGCGGTGGGCGGGCGGCTGGCATGGTGGACGGCGTGCGCCAGACGGAACGGACGTGGCCGGTGCATCCAGCGGTGCGTCCAGTAGAACCACGTGTCGTGCGCGAAGAGATAGAGCAGCACCGACAGCGGCAGATACCAGAGCGGGAAAGCGTGCGGGTCGGTGTAGATCTGCGTCCAGCCGCGATTCTGCCAGCCCCAGGCGATGATGCCGGCGGGCACGCCGTAGATCGCGGCGGAGGCAAGGCTCCACCAGATCTCGCGCCGCATCTGCGCGTCGAGGCCGGTATAGAGGCCGGGGTGGCGCAACCGGGTGGCGAAGGCGAAACCACCGGATGCCGCGAGATAGCGCCCGCCGACGATCAGCGTCATGGCGATGGCCGAAAGGATGATGGCTAGGGCGGCGCTCATCGCCCTCCTTTAGCCCGGCGCTGACGCCCGGGCTAGGCGAGCAGCGCGATGCAATCCGCCGCGATCGCTTCGAGGTCGGCGCGCGGCGTGCCGGCGCGGGTGCGGACGGCGAGCGAATGGGTCACCGACATGAGGATGCGTGCCGCCGCTTCCGGCCGCGCGACGCCCGACGCGGCGAGAATCCGCGCCATGCGCGAATCCTCCATGGCGAGGAAGCCATGCAGCGCGGCGCGGATTTCGGGGTCGGCAACCGCTTCGGCGCTCGCCGTGCTGACCGCGATGCAGCCGGCCGGGCCAATCTCGCCGGTCAGATACAGGTCGATGGTGCTGGCGAAGATCGTCTTGAGGAGCGCCGCCCTGGGCAGCGCTGCCGCTTCGAGCGCGTCGAACGTCGCCTCGAGCCGGCGATGCGTGCGGGCGAGGGCGGCGAGGTAAAGCGCCTTCTTGTCGCCGAACGCGGCATAGAGGCTGGGCCGTGCCAGGCCCGTCGCGGCGGCGAGGTCGTCGAGCGAGGTCGCGGCATAACCGAAGGTGCGGAAACGCTCCGACGCAGCCTTCAGCGCCTCTTCGGGGTCGAAACCCCGGGGTCGGCCGCGTGGGCGCTTCACGGTATCGATTCGCTCCAATTATGTACCAATCCGCAAAATAATCCTTGATCCCGGCATTTATATGCGAGATAGTATGAAAATCAAGGAGGAGTCGTCATGCAGCTGTATTTCATTCCCTTCGCCTGCTCGCTGGCGGCGCGTATCGCGCTGATCGAGGCCGAGCTCGACTGTGACTTCGTCGCGGTGACGCCGGGTGGTAACCTGCCCGACGGGCGCCCCTTCACCGCGGTCAGCCCGATGGGTTATGTCCCCGCGCTGGAGACGCGCGGCGGGCTGGCTCTGTCGGAAGGGCCGGCGGTGCTGACCTATATCGCCGATCTCGCCGCCGAGGGCGTGCTCGCGCCGGCGCCCTATACCGACGAGCGTTACCAGATGATGCGTTGGCTGGGGTTCGTCTCGACCGAAATCCACAAGGCCGTATTTGCTCCGCTGATGAGCAAGCATTCGAGCGAGGGCGCGCGCGACTGGGCACGCTCGCTGATCGACAGGCGTTTCACGCTGCTGTCGGATCATCTCGACGGGCAGGACTATGTCGCCGGATCGTTCAGCGTGGCGGACGCCTATCTGCTCGCCGTCCTCAACTGGTGCGAACATGCCGGAGTGGCGATCGCCGACTGGCCGGTGCTGCTGCGCTGGCGCACGAAGATGCGGGCCCGCCCTTCCGTGGCGCAGGCGATGGGCGAGGAGATGCCGCTGCTCAAGGCGGCGTGACCTTTCCGCGCGCTGGCCGATTTGCGCCCCGGCGCGAATCGGCTAGGGCAAGGGGATGCCGTCCACCATCACTTGCGACCTGGCGATCGTCGGCGGCGGGCTGGCGGGTTCGCTGATCGCGCTTGCGCTGGCCAAGAAGCGGCCCGGCCTCGACGTGCGGATCATCGAGTCCGCAGGGACGATCGGCGGCAATCATATCTGGTCGTTCTTCGCGGCCGATGTCTCGGCCGAGGATCGCTGGATCGTCGCCCCGCTGATCAGTCACGGCTGGACGGCCTATGACGTCGCCTTTCCGGCGCACGCCCGCACTTTCCGCATGGGTTATTATTCGATCGAGTCCTCGCGGCTCGACCAGGTCATCCGCACCGAGCTGCCCGAAAAGGCGTTGCTGATGCGCCGCAAGGTGCTTGCCGCGGGCCCGCGCGCCGTGGTGCTGGCCGATGGCGACCGCATCGAGGCGCGGGGCGTGATCGATGCACGGGGGCCGGGTGATCTGGGCCTGCTCGACCTTGGCTGGCAGAAATTCGTCGGCCGCGAATATCGCCTGTCGGAGCCGCATGACGACCCGCGCCCCATGGTGATGGACGCGACGGTGCCGCAGAGCGACGGCTATCGTTTCGTCTATTGCCTGCCCTTCGCCGCGACGCGGATGTTCGTCGAAGATACCTATTACAGCGACAGCCCCGAGCTCGACGTCGCGGCGCTGCGCGACCGCTCCGACGCCTATGTCGCAGCGCGCGGCTGGCAGGTCGAGCGGGTCGCGCACGAGGAGGCCGGGGTGCTGCCGGTGGTGATGGGCGGCGATTTCGAGGCCTATTGGCAGAGTGGCGGCAACAAGACGGCCAAGGCCGGCATGCGCGCCGGGCTGTTCCATCCGACCACCGGTTATTCGCTGCCCGACGCGGTGCGCACCGCCGCGCTGATCGCCGAGGCGGACGATCTGTCGGGCAAGGGGCTGCACGACCTGACGCACGGTTTCGCGCGGCGCCTGTGGAAGAGGCGCGGCTTCTACCGCATGCTTGACACCATGCTGTTCAAGGCCGCCGAGCCCGACGAACGCTACAGGATACTCGAACGCTTTTATCGGCTGGACCCACGGCTTATAGGTCGCTTCTATGCCGGGCGATCGACCATGCTCGACAAGTTGCGTGTACTGACCGGCAAGCCGCCCGTGCCGCTCGGCCGTGCCGTCGCCGCCATCCGGGGGAAATGATGAAGAAGGCGATTGTCATTGGCGCGGGGTTCGGGGGGCTGGCGCTCGCCATCCGCCTGCAATCCGCCGGGGTCGAAACGATCCTGGTCGAAGCGCGCGACAAGCCCGGCGGCCGGGCTTATTATTGGGAGAAAGACGGCTTCACCTTCGATGCCGGCCCCACCGTGATCACCGATCCGGCCTGTCTGCAGGAGTTGTGGGCGCTATCCGGCCACGACATGACGGACGATGTGAAGCTCGAACCCGTGTCGCCCTTCTACCGGTTGCAATGGGCCGACGGCACCAGCTTTGATTATACCAACGACGATAATGTGCTGAACGCCGAGATCGCCAAGCTCGATCCCGAGGATATCGCCGGCTACCGCAAGTTCCTCGAATATTCCGCCGGGGTCTATCACGAGGGTTATGAGAAGCTCGGCCATGTCGCGTTTCTCGACTTCGCCTCGATGATCAAGGCGGCGCCGAGCCTCGCCAGATACCAGGCCTGGCGCTCGGTCTATTCGATGGTGTCGAGCTTCGTGAAGAGCGAATATCTGCGCCAGGCGCTGTCGTTCCACACCCTGCTGGTCGGCGGCAACCCGTTCACCACCAGCGCGATCTATGCCCTGATCCACAAGCTCGAACGCGATGGCGGGGTGTGGTTCGCGATGGGCGGCACCAACAAGCTGGTCGCCGGCATGGTGACGCATTTCGAGCGGCTCGGCGGGGTGTTGCGGCTGAACGATCCGGTCACGCATATCACCACGCTCGGCGACCGCGCCACCGGCGTGACCACGGCGAGCGGCTGGGAGGCGACGGCCGACATGGTCGCGGTGAACGGCGACGTGATGCACGCCTATCGCGACCTGCTGCACGATTCGCGCTCGGCGCAACGCACCCGCGCCAAGCTTGAGCGCAAGCGTTATTCGCCCTCGCTGTTCGTAGTGCATTTCGGCATCAAGGGCACTTGGCCGGGCATCCCGCACCACATGATCCTGTTCGGGCCGCGCTACAAAGGGCTGCTCGCCGACATTTACGATCACGGCGTGCTGGCCGAGGATTTCTCGCTCTACCTCCATCACCCGACCGTCACCGATCCCGGCATGGCGCCGGAGGGGCATTCGACCTTCTATGCGCTGGCGCCGGTGCCGCACATGGGCAAGTTCCCGGTCGACTGGGACGAGATCGGGCCGATCCTCGAAAAGCGCATCCTCGACGAGATCGGCCGGCGGCTGATCCCCGATATCCATGAGCGCATCGTGACCAAATTCCATTACGCGCCGAACGATTTCGCGCAGGACCTGAATGCGCATCTCGGTAGCGCCTTCAGCCTCGAACCGATCCTCACGCAAAGCGCCTGGTTCCGCGTGCACAATCGCGACGATGATATTTCGAACCTCTATTTCGTCGGTGCCGGCACGCATCCGGGCGCCGGCATTCCCGGCGTCGTCGGCAGCGCCAAGGCGACGGCAGCGCTGATGCTGGAAGGCCCACGATGATCACCTTTTCATTCCTCCCCGGCACGGGGAGGGGGACCAGCGAAGCTGGTGGAGGGGGGGCGCCGCGAACGCTCCGCCTGCGGCACGCCCCCTCCACCACCAGCTTCGCTGGCGGTCCCCCTCCCCGTGCCGGGGCGGAGCGAGTATGAAGCGTCTCGCCGTCTATTGCGGTTCGGCCACGCCTAGCGACCCGGTCTATATCGAGACCGCGCGGGCTGTCGGCCGCACCCTGGCCGAGCGCGGTATCGGCGTAGTCTATGGCGGGGGCCGGCTCGGGCTGATGGGTGCTGTCGCCGACAGTGCGCTGGCGGCCGGCGGCGAGGTGATCGGCATCATCCCACAAGCGCTGGTCGATGCCGAGGTGGCGCATCGCGGGCTGACCGAACTGCACGTCGTCGACACGATGCATCAGCGCAAACAGGCCTTCACCGATCTCAGCGACGGCTTCGTCAACCTGCCCGGCGGCACCGGCACGATGGACGAATTATGGGAGGCGCTGAGCTGGGCGCAGATCGGCTATCACGCCAAGCCGGTCGGGCTGCTCAACACCGTCGGCTATTATGATCATCTGATCGCCTTCTACGCCAGGATGGGCGAGGTCGGTTTCCTGCGGCCGCAGCATCAGGGTATCCTGCTGGTCGATGGCGAACTCGACGGGCTGCTCGCCAAGATGGCGGCGTTCGAGCCGATCGAGACGATCACCAGGATGAAGGCCAGCGACCTTTGAGGGGCGCATCCCTCAGCCTCCACCCCGGCGGAGGCCGGGGCCCAGTTGCGGCGACGTGCATGGGAATGAACTGCGCTCTCCGCTCTAATTATGCAGGCCGTCCCAACTGGGCCCCGGCCTCCGCCGGGGTGGTGCGATAGGAATGAACCTCCCCACCCGTGACGCGATCGTCGCCACGGCGCGTGAGTCGATCGCGCGCGGGTCGAAGAGCTTCGCCGCCGCCTCGTTGCTGTTCGATCGCAAGACGCGCGAGCGCTCCTGGCTGCTCTACGCCTGGTGCCGCGCCTGCGACGACATCGCCGACGGGCAGGATCATGGGCACGGCATGACCCGCGTCGACGATGCCCCCGCGCGGCTGGTGCGCCTGTCGGCTATGACCGAGGCGGCGCTCGCCGGGCAGCTGGTCGGCGACGCAGCGTTCGACGCGTTGCGCATCGTCGCGGCAGAAACCGCCATGCCGCCACGTTTCGCGCGTGATCTGGTCGCCGGTTTCGCGCTCGATGCCGAGGAATGGCGGCCGCGCAGCGAGGATGACCTCTACACATATTGCTACCATGTCGCCGGCGTGGTCGGCTGCATGATGGCGGTGGCGATGGGCGTGTCGCCCGAAGACGACGCGACGCTCGACCGCGCCTGCGATCTCGGTATGGCATTCCAGCTCGCCAATATCGCCCGCGACATCGAGGAGGATGACCGCGTCGGGCGCTGTTATCTGCCCGAGGCGTGGCTGGTCGAGATGGATATCCCGCCGGGCGAGCATATGAAGCCGCATTTCCGCGCACGCCTCGCGGTGCTTGCCGCGCGGCTGGCGGCGCGCGCGGCTGAATTCGAGGCGAGCGCGCGGGTCGGCACCACGGCCTTGTCGTTCCGCTCGGCCTGGGCGGTGCTGGCGGCGGCCGATATCTATGGCGCGATCGCGCGCGCCGTCGCGGCGCGCGGTGAGCATGCCTGGGACCGGCGCGTGTCGACCGGTGCCGCCGCCAAGCTTGGCTTCATCGCCCGCGCCGCCGGTAACGCCATGCGGCGACGCACGCTCTATCCGCCGCGCCCGCGCGACGCCGATCTGTGGACGCGCCCGAGAAGCTGAGGCGAGAGGGTAAACGGCGCGGCTACCAGAACTGGTGACGAAGCGGTGATGCGCACTACGCCATGCAGCGATGGTGTTTGCGTATATTGCGTAAAAGAGGACCGAGATGACCGCGCTGTCCGTCAAGCTATCCCGCGCTCTGTCTCGCGGCCGGAACATGCCGGCCCCGCCACAAAGCCGCGCCGGCCTGCTCGCGATCCTGCTGCGCAAGCGCGCTACTGCGCACAATATCGGTGCGGACGATCTCGAGGCGCTGCTGCGCGACCAGATCCGCTGGGCCCTGCCGATGCAGACCGATATCGAGCACGCCCCGCCCGCTCGTGAACTAACCGAGTAAAGGCTCACCCGGATAGGGTTTTGGGTGCAGACGCCAGCCGAACCAGCCGCCGAGCAACGGCGCGATCACCGCGCCAGCCTGCATCCATAAGGGATGCCCGAACATGCGCATGTTGAGCACGCCGCCGACGATCAGCAGGACGATGATGATCCATGCCGTCCACGGCGCATCGCTGATCCGCAGGCACAGCCAGACGCCGCCGAAGCTGCCGAGGAACCAGCCCAACACGATCAGCAGCTTGGCCGGCAGCGGCATGGTGAAGACATAGGCCGTCAAGGCAGCGGCATCGCTGACGTCGAGATCGACGGGCACCGGATAGAGCCATTCGTCGAAATTCTCGACCAGCAGGATGATGATGAAGGCGACGGCGACGCCGGCCACGATACCCAGAATCTTGCGGATCATCGTGCCCCCGATCGAATTGAGGCCGAGGTCTTAGCGGGAGTTGTCAGCCGGGCCTAGTATTCGATCCGCAACATGTTCCCCCGGCGAAGTGTACAGACCGGAGAGATGGTGGACGGTTGTTCGGGGACATGGTGGACAGCTCGGCATGGAGGATTTGCCATGCCGTTCAGGGAGTGTTCGCCCGTGTCGGAGCGCGAAGAGTTTTGTCGCCTGGCGGTGATGCCTGATGCGAACAAGCGCGAGCTTTGCCGGCGTTTCGGCGTCAGTCCGCAGACGGGGTACAAGTGGCTGGGCCGCTTTCGCTCTGCCGGCGATGACGGGCTGTCCGATCGTTCGCGCCGTCCGCTGAGCAGCCCGGCCCGGACCGCCGAAGCGGTGGAGACGCAGGTGCTGGGGGTGCGGTGCGAGCATCCGGCGTGGGGCGGCCGCAAGATCCGGCGGGTGTTGCAGACGCAGGGGCTGGCGGATGTTCCCTCGGCCTCGACGATCACCGCGATCCTGCGGCGCCACGCTTTGCTGGATGGCCCGCG
>NZ_JAQGLG010000158.1 GCF_028292965.1 Sphingomonas bacterium
GGCAGCGGCGAGACCAGCACCAGCGACGCCGCGATGTGGGCCCACGCCACGCTCGACCGCCTCAACGGCACCGCCGCCAGCACGACCACCGCGGCATCCTTGCTGCGTCCCACCCCGAACACCGCGAGGCTCGCCTACATGATGCTCGCCAGCCTGGGAGGCTAAGTCATGGCCGCCCTGCTCCCCAAAAGTCCGTCGCTGGTCCGCTCGGCCGCCTTGCCGGTAGCGATCCTGCTGCTCGTCGTGCTGATGGTCGTGCCGATCCCGGCCGCCCTGCTCGACATGTTCTTCATCATGAACATCACGATCAGCCTCGCCGTGCTGATGGTGTCGCTCAACGCGCAGAAGCCGCTCGATTTCTCTGCCTTCCCGACCGTTTTGCTGTTCGCCACCCTGTTCCGGCTGAGCCTCAACGTCGCCTCTACCCGCGTCGTGCTGGTCCACGGCCATGAGGGCGAGAGCGCCGCCGGTCACGTGATCGAAGCGTTCGGCACCTTCCTGATCGGCGGCGACTATGTCGTCGGCATCTTCGTCTTCTCGATCCTGGTGATCATCAACCTGATCGTCGTGACCAAGGGCGCGGGCCGCGTGTCGGAAGTGTCCGCGCGTTTCACCCTCGACGCCCTGCCGGGCAAGCAGATGGCGATCGACGCCGACCTCAACGCCGGCCTGATCACCCCCGACGAAGCCCGCGCGCGCCGCATCGAGGTTGCCACCGAGGCCGATTTCTACGGCTCGATGGACGGTTCGTCCAAGTTCGTGAAGGGCGACGCGGTCGCCGGCCTGCTGATCCTCGCCGCCAACATCATCGGCGGGCTCATCCTTGGTCCGGTCAGCCACGGCATGACCATCGCCAATGCGGCGCACAATTATGTGCTGCTGGCGATCGGCGACGCGCTGGTCGCGCAGATCCCGTCGCTGATGCTGTCGATCGCCGCCGCCGCCATCGTCACCCGCGTCACCTCGAGCCTCGATCTCGCCGGCCAGATCGGCAGCCAGTTCGGCTCGGCGCGCACTTGGACGCCGGTCGCGATCATCCTCTGCCTGCTCGGCCTGATGCCGGGCATGCCGCATCTCGTGATCCTGTCGGCCGCCGCGCTGGCCGGTTTCGCCGCCTGGAAGATGCGCCAGATCGCCCGCCGCCCGGCGCCGGTCGAGATCGTCGAGCAGGTCGCGCCCGATCTCTCGAAGATCGGCTGGGACGAAGTCAGCGACAGCATGCAGATCAACCTCGACATCGGTTACGGCCTGGTGCCGCTGGTCGACGAGCGCCGCGGTGCCCCGCTGATGGGCCGCATCACCGGCGTGCGCCGCCAGCTGTCCAAGGAGCTCGGCTTCGTCGTGCCGCAAGTGCGGGTGCGCGACGACATCAACCTCGCGCCGTTCAACTACCGTATCGTCGTCGGCGGCGTCGTCGTCGGCGAGGATCAGGTCGCGCCCGACGAGATGCTCGCACTCGACACCGGCCAGGCGGTCGGCCACCTCAACGGCAAGCGCGCCAAGGACCCCACCTTCGGCCTCGATGCGGTGTGGATCCAGCAAGGCGATGCCGATGCCGCGACCGGCGCGGGCTACCTCGTGGTCGATCCCGGCACGGTGGTCGCGACGCATCTCAACCACCAGCTCGGCCAGCATGCCAGCGAGCTGCTCGGCGCGGACGAGGTTCAGGCGCTGCTCGATGGCCTCAAGGAACGCAGCCCGCAACTGGTCGCGGCGCTGTCGCCCAGCCCGTTGCCGCTGACCACGCTGACCCAGGTATTGAAGGGCCTGCTGGCGGAGAATGTGCCGCTGAAGGAATTCCGCCGCATCGCCGCCGCCATCTCGGTCGCCGCGCAGAAGACATTGGACGCCGACGACATCATCGAGACGATCCGCCCCGAGCTGGGCGGGCTGATCATCCAGAAATTGTGCGGCGTGCGCGAGCCGCTGCGCGTGATGACGCTGGAGGGCCAGCTCGAAGGGCTGCTCGGCCAGGCCGTGCGCTCGGATCCGTCGCGCCGCCACACGATCGAGCCCGATCTCGGCCGCCGCATCGTCGACGCGCTGCAACGCGCCGCCCAGCCGCTGATCAACGACGCCAAGCCCTTCGCGCTTGTGGTCCAGCCGGCGATCCGCGTCGCGATCCGCAAGCTGGTCAAGACCTGCCTGCCCGACACGCCGGTGATGAGCTTCTTCGAGGTACCCGAGGAGAAGGCCGTCGAGGTGGTCGCGGTGATCGGCGCGCCGGGGGCGCTGCCAGCATGAGCGCTTTGCCCAACCATCAGGCGTTCGAAGACGCGCTGCCGCTGACCTACAAGCCCGGCCAGCAGACGCCCGATATGAACGCGCTGGTGAAAAAGCACAGCCAGCTCGTCCGGCGCATCGCCTGGCATGTCCATGGCGGCATGTCGACGGCGATCGATATCGAGGATCTGGTGCAGACCGGCCTCGTCGCCCTGGTCGAGGCGGCCGGCAGTTTCGAGGATCGCGGGCTGGTCACCTTCCAGCAATATCTCGCCACGCGGGTGCGCGGATCGATGATCGACGCGCTGCGCCGCCACGCCACCATGACGCGCGGCGCGATGCGCCGCCGGCGCGCCTATCACGACGCCATTGCCGCGCTGACCGCCGCGACCGGCGAGGCGCCGGGCGAGACCGCGCTGGCCGAGAAACTGGGAGTGACGATCGAAAAGATGCGCCAGGAATATGCCACCGCCGAAGCGGTGAAGTTCGAGACCCTGGACGAGGTCTATGCCGACGACCTGCCCTGGTTCGCCAGCAACGAGCCCGACGCCTTCGAGCAACTCGCCGAGAGCGAATTGCGCGATACGCTGATCGAGGCGATCGCCGCCTTGCCAGAACGCGAGGCGCAGGTGGTGCAGCTTTATTATGTCGAGGAGTTGAACCTCGAGGAGATCGGGCTGGTGCTGGGCGTCGGCGCGGCGCGGGTGTGCCAGATCAAGGCGGCGGCGCATGGGCGGTTGAAGAAGGCGCTCGGGCGGCGGGGGTAAGTCTCCGGACATCTTGCCAATTTTTGCCATCGCCATTAGCTTGCTCGCGATGAGCACCATGAACATCTCTCTGCCTGACGCACTCAAATCCTTTGTCGACGATCAGGTGGCAGGTGGTGCTTATGGCACCAGCAGCGAATATGTCCGCGAACTGATCCGGATGGACCAGGATCGGCAAAAGCTGCGGAAACTGTTGCTCGCCGGCGCCGAGTCGCCGCCGGGCGCACCAGTCGATACAGACTATTTCGCCGACCTCCGGGAGCGTGCCACGCGCAACGCCAAGGCGTGAGCAAAAAACCGATCGTTCCGCGCATTCTGGTCGAGCCCGACGTCGAAGCGGCAGTCGATTACTATGCGTGGGAAGCGGGACTCGAGGTAGCGCTTCGCTTCGTCAGTGCGCTTGAAGACGCCTATCGCGTCATCGGCGTTCGTCCGGCAACGGGATCGCCGCGTCACGGCCACGAACTCAACCTCCCAGCCTTGCGCAGCCAAAGACTGAAGCGGTTTCCGTATCTGATATTCTACGTGGAGCGAACCGATCACATCGATGTATGGCGCGTGCTACATGCACAACGCGATATGGCAGCATGGCTGGGAGAATGAGGCTAAGGAAGCCAACAACCAACGCACCTGAACTGCGGCGATCGCTCAGGGCAAGCAGCATTTCTTGAATTTCTTGCCACTGCCACAAGGACAGGGATCGTTGCGGCCAATATTGCGCCAATGATTGATCACCGGCATCGAAGCTGGCGCCCAGCCATAGTCCGGCGCATCGACCGTGGAATCCGAGACCGGAACGTCCTCCACGACGTCGGTCCATTCGAGTGCCGCTACGACATCTTCGATATAACTGAGACCGGCGCGTTCGAAGCGGCCGATATCGTCGGGCGCGCTTTCAGCCTCCGCCAGATCGGCGTCGAAATATTTCTTGCTGGTGAACATCGGCGCTATCCGCTCTTCCGCGAAAGCGCGCTCGACCAGCGGCTCCAGCGGGCGCAGCCCGAGCAAGGCGACCGCCTCCTGCCAGCCACACCAGGCATGATCGCCATCCTCCGCCGCGTGCTCCTCGAAGAAGCGGATAAGGAAGCGCTCGAAATAGCCGCGATCGATGCGGCCTTCCCATGCCAGGAAGGCGGCGGCGCCGAGCACGGCATCGCGCACGAACTCATCAACGCCAGCGGCCACAGCCAAAGCGAGCAATGCATCGACATCGCCATCGAACACGCCGGCAAGGATGCGCGACATGCTTTCCGTCAGCGCGTCGCCCACCAATTCGTCTATGTCTTCGATCGGTCGCCGCAGCAGCCGCAGTAGCGGCGCACACGTCCGGCTGTCACGGCCGCCACCGAGAATGTGCAGGCCACGAAAGAGCAGCCGTCCCTCCGCTTCGTCCAGGGCGTTGCCGAGCACGACGCGCGCCAGCACCGCGCGCAGCTCCGGGGCCGCTTCGTCGATCCGGATCGTGCACATGATGATCGCACCGCGGGGCAGGCCCTCGCTGGTGGCCAGCTCTTCGATAAAATGCTCGATCGGCAAGTCCGGCTGGTGCCGGGCGCGTTCGAGAATCTCCCGGATTTCGTCGTCCATGCGTCAAGTTTAGCGGACAACCGGCACCACGATAAAGTCCCTCTACGCCTTTTCGTATCGACGCAGCCGAATCCCAAACGCGGCAATGTGTGGCGCAGGTGACACTTCCGGATTTACACGCTCACTTCGCCTCCTTCGCCAGTCGGGCGGCGAGCAACCCCGCATGCTTGTCCGCATAAGCGCGGCAGGCGCCCGGATCGATATAAGGGTTGGGCAGCGGCCGGCGTTGGATTTGCGTATATTTCACGTCACCGCCCGACTGGTCAGGATGCGCAGTCAGCAGCACGTCGCACGGCAGCCGCCGTACCACGTCGAAGCTGTGGCGGAACGCGGTGAGCAGCGGACGGTGTGCCGGGTCGGAGAAGCGCCAGTCGTCGGCCGAGACCGGGTTGAGGCTCGAGGCGAACACCATGTTAAGGCAGCGCCGGCCTTCGCACGACGTCCAGGTCCAGCTCATGCTGCCGAAGGTGTGGCCCGGCGTGGCACGCGCCGTCACCACGGTGCCACCAAGCCGGATGGACTCGCCATCGCGCACGCCGCGGACATTGGCGACGCCCGGATAGGATTCGAGGATCGCGGCCTGCGGATCGTCGCCATCGCTATGCCCCTGGCGCAGCGCCTTGGCCGCCGGCACGCTGGCGATGACCGTCGCGCCGCTGTCGCGGGCCAGCGCGGCGATGCCGCTGGCATGGTCGTAATGTGGCTCGGTGCTGAGGATGTAGCGGATCTGTTTCGGGTCGAAACCGAGCGTGCGGATATTGGCCTCGAGCGCGCCGACCGACTGGGGCAGCGCGCCGTCGATCAGGATCAGTCCGGCATCGGTCTTGATCAGCCCGACGCTCAGGCCGCCAAAGCCGATCAGCCAGGCATTGCCATAGACCCGCACCGGCGCCTGCGGGGTGAGCCAGCGCGCGGCATAATCGGGCGCGATCGGGCGCAGCAGCAGGTCTTCCCTGCCTTGCGACGTCGCCGCCGTGCCGAGCAAGACCACAGCCAGGCTCATGCCGATGATCGCCCTGCGTCGCATGCTTCATTCCCTTCGATCGTCTCGCGGCCCTGAATGCCGCCATGACGGCGCCGGCACAAAGCATCAATTCTCGACACAGCCATGAATTCAGTTGATGCCTGACGCATGGACCGCGCCCACCTCCCGCTCAATGCGCTGCGTGCCTTCGAGGCATCGGCGCGGCATCTCAACTTCACCCGCGCCGCGCTGGAACTGCGCGTGACGCAGGGCGCGGTGAGCCATCAGGTGGCGGCGCTGGAGGAGCGGCTGGGTGCGCCGCTGTTCCGACGCCTGCCGCGCGGTCTGGCGCTGACCGATGAGGGGCAGGCACTGGTGCCGGTGGTCGCCGATGCGTTCGACCGGGTCGGCGCGATGCTCGATCGCTATGCCGGCGGGCGGCTGCGCGAGGTGCTCACGCTCGGCGCGGTCGGCACCTTCGCCACCGGCT
>NZ_JAQGLG010000191.1 GCF_028292965.1 Sphingomonas bacterium
CGAGCAGATCGAGCGCATCCTTGAGCGAACGCGTGCCCGTGCGGCCGAAACCCGAGCCGATGATCGACAATGCCATGATGGCGTCCCCCCTGTCCTTCCGGGAGCGTAACGAACTTCGGATTGGAACGCACGCCGACAATGTCGGGCGCGTAGGAAAAATCCTAGACAGGTTGGATAATCCGGAACACAACGGGAACATGAAGCCAGTCCAGCGAGTCGAACCGATCGAGCTTCAGGAGCCGGCGTGCGAAATCGGGTGTCGCTCGTGCCTGCTCGAATGCGCGATCATCCCCGAGCGGCTGGCGTGGTGGGACGGGGAGATCGAGCGGCTTTACCGCGAGCGGGCGCTGGCGGCGGATCGCCGGCCGTATGATGCCCAGCTGCGTATCGCCGAAGCCGCGTCAGCAACGCTGGCCCGACGAATGGCGGATAGTCCGCGAGGGCGGTGCCCGCCGGTAGCTCGGCCTGCACATCGGCCAGCATTTGCGCGAGGGCTTCTGCACTAGGCAGGGTATCGGCCGGGGCGGGCGCCGCGTCGCCAGCGAGCAGCGCGGACAGGCTGAGGCCGGCCGTGCGGGCGAGTGCCTCGACCGTGTCGATGCGCGGCATCGTGCCCTTGCGCAGGTCGCGCCAGAAGCCGGTATTGACCCCGGCGTCGAGGCACCAGCGGCGGTCGGACAGGGGTTTGCCAGCGGCGTCGTGCGGGCGGACGGCTTCGAGCAGGGCGACGATATTGGCGGCGGGGGTGGTCGACATGTGCGAAGGATCGCACATTGCGAACAGGCTCGCTATTTGAGATATTTCGCACATTATTGTTGCAATGTGAGAAATATCTCAATATGTGGGCGAGATGGGGAATCGTGAACCATCTCATTCCTCCCCGGCACGGGGAGGGGGACCGCCGGAGGCGGTGGAGGGGGGGCGCCGCAAGCGGAGCGTTTGCCGCTTTTCACCATCGCCATCCAGGAAGCACTTGCGGCCCGCCCCCTCCACCAGCTTCGCTGGTCCCCCTCCCCGTGCCGGGGAGGAGTCAAGGAAATGAGCGGCTATGCCCGCATCCACCGCACGCTGCTCGACCACCCGGCGTTCCGTAACGATGCCGAGGCGCTGGCCTTCGCCTGGCTGGTGCTGCGCGCGGCGTGGCGGCCGGTGCGGGTGCGCTACAAGGATCGCGCGCTGGCGTTGCAGCGCGGGCAGCTCGCCGTGTCGGTGCGCGACTTTGCAGCAGCAATGGATCGCGATCGCGGCTGGACCGAACGGCTGATCAAACGGCTGAAAAGCGAACACATGATCGCGACAGCGGCGGGCGCCGGCGTGCTCGTCATAACCATCTGCAATTACGATGTTTATCAGGCAGATCGCGAAGGCGGCACGACACCGGCCGCGACAGCCGCGCGACGGGCGCACGACACAGAACAAGAAGGGGAAGAATCAAAGAAAGGGAATCTCCCGCCGGAGCCGGCGGGTGGGCTCTCGAAACATTATCTGCCGGACGACTGGGCGCCGCCGCCGGTCGCCGATCTGCCGCCGGCCGCGCGTGCCTGTGCCGCGCTGTGGAGCGTCTGCAGCTATGCCGCGCACGCCGAGGCGTTTGCCGGATACTGGCGCGGGCGGCGGGGCAGGAACGCCGACTGGCGCGCGACCTGGGCCAATCGCGTGGTGGCGATCCACGGGCTGGTGATGCGCGACGAGAAGTTCGGCCGCGCCCCGCCCGATCCCGGTGCCGCGCCCGCCCGCCCCGCGATGAGCGCGGCCGAGCGGGCCGCCTATCTCGACCGGCTCGCGGCCCAGCCCTGGGCCAGCGCCGCACCCCGACTTTCCGCTGCCGGAGCCTCGCTATGACCAACCAGATCCCCGATCCCGTACCGCTGCCCGGCACGTTGTTCCCGTCACATATCGCGGCGTTCCGCTTCATCGAATCCGCGGCGAATGGCGGGCGTTACGTCACCGCCGCCGAGCTCGACAATGTCATCGGCACCGACAATGTCTCGGGCTCGACCCAGGCCGGAATCTGTCGTTCGCTCGAGCGCTGGGGGTTGATCGCGACGACCAAGTTCCAGCGCGGGCGGCAGTTCACCGTGCTGGCGACCGGCGCGAAGACCGCGCCCCCGCGCAACACCACGCCGCATTGGCGCACCCTGCCGCCGCCGAAGCGGCTGCTCTCGATCGCGCCCGAGGCGCTGAAACGCAGCGAGCCCGATCTGGCGCGCCAGATGCTCGCCGCCGCGCGCGAGGAGGGGATGAGCCTGCCGGTGTTCCTGCTCGAGCTGGTGTGGGTCGGGTGGCGGTTCCGCAACAAGGGGCGGTGAGGGGGATGGCGCGCTTACCCCTGCTTTTCCACCCCGGCGAAGGCCGGGGCCCAGGTGGGAAGGCTGAAGTAACTGCGCGCTGCCCGTCGCCACCGCTGTTTCCCAACTGGGCCCCGGCCTTCGCCGGGGTGGTAAAAAAGGAAGATTTCCAATGACAATCAAACGCCCATCCGCCCGCCAGCTCACCGACCTTGCCCGCGCACAGACCGTGGCGGCGGTGGACGCGCTGGTCACGATCATGACCGGCCAGGACAGCGCGACCGCGCGCATCGCGGCGGCCAATGCGCTGCTCGATCGCGCCTGGGGAAAACCACGCGGCGAGGTCGAGGCCGAGCCGGCGGCGGACATCGCCGCGATCATCGCCGAGCGCCGGCGCCAGGTGGCGGAGGGGATGAAGGACCTGTGACCCAGCCTCCCCCCACCATCGCCCGCGACATCGCCGGCTATACCCACAGCCCGCTCGGCCATGCGCTCTATGCCTATCCCTGGGGCAACGGCTTGCTGACCGGCGAGAAGGGGCCGCGCAAATGGCAGCGCGCGGTGCTCGCCGCGATCGGCGCGCATCTCGACGACCCGGCGACGCCGCATGTGCCGTGCCGTATCGCGCGCGCCTCGGGCCATGGCATCGGCAAGTCGGCGCTGATCGCGATGATCGTCAAATGGGCGCTCGATACCTGTGACGACACGCGCATCGTCATCACCGCCAATACCGAGAGCCAGCTGCTGACCAAGACCGCGCCCGAACTGGCCAAATGGTCCAACCTGTCGATCACCGCCGACTGGTTCCGCCCCACCGCCACCGCGCTGATCTCGACCGTGCCGGGCCGCGACAAGGCGTGGCGCGCGGATCTCGTCACCTGGTCGGCGACCAACACCGAGGCGTTCGCTGGTTTGCACAACAAGGGCCGGCGGCTGGTGCTGGTGTTCGACGAGGCGAGCGGCATCGACGCGCGGGTGTGGGAGGTGGCGCTGGGCGCGCTGACCGACGAGAAGACCGAGATCATCTTCCTCGCCTTCGGCAATCCGACGATCAACACCGGGCCGTTTCGTGAGATCTTCGGCCGCCACCGCCATTTGTGGAATGCGGGGCAGATCGACAGCCGCACGGTGGAGGGCACCAACAAACCCTATCTCGACGAACTGGTCGCGACCTATGGCGAGGACAGCGACATCGTCAGGGTGCGCGTGCTCGGGCAATTCCCCAGCGCCTCGTCGATGCAGTTCATCCCCGCCGACGCGGTGACCGCGGCGCGCACCCGCGCCTTGCCAGCGACGCTGACCGGTGACCCGGTGATCTTCGGCCTCGATTGCGCGCGCTTCGGCGACGACCATTCGACGCTGGCGATCCGCTGCGGCCGCGATGCGCGCAGCCGGGCGTGGAAGCGCTGGCATCACCAGGATGCAATGACGCTGGCGGGGGACGTGGCGCTGGAGGCGGCGAAGTGGCACCCGGATGCGATCTTCGTCGATGCCGGCAATATCGGCGCCGCGGTGATCGATCGGCTGCGGCAATTGCTGCCCGATACCCTGGTGGCCGAGGTGTGGTTCGGCTCGACCCGGGTGCGCGAGGCGCGCTGGGCCGGCGAGACGCGCGTCCGCGTCGCCAACAAGCGCGCCGAGATGTGGACCAATCTGCGCGCCTGGCTCGGCGGGGCAGGGGCGGGCGCGTGGGAGGAGTTCGACGGCGGGGGAGGCGGCTGCATCCCCGACCATCAGGGCCTAGCCGATGACCTGACCGGCCCGCATTACGGCTTCAACGCCGACCAGGCGGTGCTGATGGAAGAGAAGAAACACATGAAGGCGCGCGGCCTGGCCTCGCCCGACGACGCCGACGCGCTGGCCTGCACCTTCGCCGAGCCGGTGCTGCCGCGCGAGAAGCCGGCGTATCTCGATCGGACGCGGTGGGCTGGGCGGGATGCGGCGCGCGGGGAGGAGGGGGATCTGTACGCGGAACTGCGGGAATGAGCGGTCGCCGTTTCGCCGGTGAGGCGGCGCACCGAGCGACCGGGCGATCCGTTACGGTGGCGGAACCTTCGCGCGTCGGGGATGTTTGAAGCGGCGGCGCAAACAGCGCCAGGAGGCCCCAACAATGAAGAAGCTTTCCCTGTTTGTCGTCGCGGCGATGCTCGCCCCCGCAATGGCATCGGCGCAGGACACCGCCAGCGACGCGGCATCCTATCCGCGCTGCTCCGCCACGGTCACCGATCATTGCACCGAGGGTGGTGGCATGGCTCGGGCGACTCATCACAAAATGAAGCACAGCCATCACAAGCACGCCAAGGCGAAGAAGTAACGCTGGCCTGGGCGCGCGACCGGGAGCGCGCCCTTCTTCGTCGCGATACGATCGGCAGGCCGGATTCGCGCGACGACGACGAAGCGCGCCTGGTGACGTCGCCCGGGCTGCGGGCGAGGCGCCGAGGCAGGTCGACAGGGCCTAGCGCGGCAACACCCAGTTCATCTTGAGGATCGTCCAGATCGCCTTGGGCTCGCCCGCATCGTCCTTCGCCGGCGTGAAGATAACCTTGGTGCGGGCGATGTCGCAGGTGGCCTGGTCGAGACTGGGGCTGGCGCTGCTTTCGACGACGCGGCACTGGTCGACCCGTCCGGCCGTCGAAACCTCGATCAGAACGCTGACCCGGCCCTGTTCGCGTTTCGCCGCGGCGTCCGCCGGATAGGCGCTGGCGCCGTAGAAGCGTCCGCCGACCTTGCCTTTGTTCAGTGGCGCGAAGTGCGCCGGGTCGACGCCCCAACTGCGTATCAGGGCGTCATGGCATGTGCGCAGCATGTCCTGCGCCGCAGCCTGTTGGTCGATCGCCAACGGGATCGGCACGTCCCGCCCGATGCTGATGGCGAGCGTGGATACCGCGCCCAGGTCGGGCAGCGGATCGTCCATGGCGAGGACTTCGACGATCGGTGGTCCGCTCGAGGTCAGCAGTGCGTCGAGCGTTCCGTCGATCTGCCGGCCGTCGGGCAGGGTCGCGATGCGTGCCGTGATCGGAGTCGTCCGGATTGGCGGCGTTTTGAAGCCGACCAGATCGATATCGACCCGACCACCGTCGAGCCGCTGTCGCAATATCAGCGCCAGTCCGCCGCCGTACGACCGGCTGACCGCGCAGCGTCCGCCGATCCGGTGCACCGTCCAGTCGCCCTGCGGCGCAAGCGGGGCGGCATCCGGACTGGCGGTGAGTATTGCGGCAATGAGAGTGAGCGCGATCAGAGTCATGCGAGGCTGCCAACAGGAGGGGGGACACGCTAGGCCAGTTCGTCACGCAGTGCGAGCCAGTCGCGCACGAGGTAGAGGTAATCGCTGTGCGTCATCTCGGCCGGGTCGAGGCGGTGGGCGGTCAGCAACGCGCCGATCTCGCTTTGGAACAGCTGGTAATCCTCCTGCATCGCCCGGGCGCCGGGCAGCGGCGCGGCATTGTGCGGGCGATGATCCGACAGCCAGTCGCGCACGCAGCGGATCGCCTGAGCGGGATCATTGCCGTGCGATTCCACATCCTGCCCGCTGATGTCGGACAGCGCGCGATCGTAGCGGTGGCGCTCGCCGTCGAGGATCAGCGCCCGCTTGCGGCGCTGGCGCGGCTCGCCGAACAGCCGCGCGCCGAGATGCAGGCCGAGCTCCATCGGCATGTTGAAGCGCGGTACCTCGCCATCGGCGACCTCGACCCGCGACAGATCGTGGATGCCCCAGTCGCAGTCACCGATCATCACCGCGATCTTGCCCAGCCTGACCTCGGCGCCGTCGGTCGCGTCGAGCGCGCAGCGCGGATGATAGCCCGAGGCGATGATCGTGAAGACCATCGCGCGCAGGATCGGCCTGAAAGCGTCGTCGAACGGGCAGTTGATGAAAACGGAGCGGGAAGCTGCCGGCTTAGGCCGGCGCGGTGTCGTCACGTTTCTCGTCGTACCGGGCGCGCAGGACATCGCGGATCAGGCGCGACAAGGGTGACCGGCGTCCGCCGATCGGCGCGATGCGGATGCCGCGATAATAGACGTCCCGCTCGCCGCGCGGCGCGCGATGCGCTGCTGTCCTGTTTTTCGGGCGGTCGACCATGGCCCGAATATGTCGCCTGACGGCGCTTTGTACAAGGGAGATCCGCGATACGATGCGGCATCCGCGCGGTGAAACCATGGCGCGCACCCGGATCGCATGTTCATGCATTGAAGCGGGGCTATGCCGCGCCAGCTCAAGGTCTATCGCACGCCGATCGGGTTCCACGACGCCTATGTCGCGGCGCCGAGCCAGAAGGCCGCGCTGGCGGCCTGGGGCAGCGACGCCAATCTGTTCGCGCGCGGCGTGGCCGAGGTCGTCACCGATCCCGCGCTGACCGGGGAGCCGCTCGCCAGCCCCGGCAAGGTGGTGCGCCGGCTGCGCGGATCGGCCGACGATCATTTCGCGGCGCTGCCCAAGGCGAGGGCGAAAGCGGCACGCAAGGCCTCGGCGGACGCCGATCCGGCGCCGACGCCAGCCAGGGCGCCGGCGCCTGCGCCCGCGGTCAGGCTCAAAGCCGCACCCAAACCCAAACCGCGCCCCAGCCGGGCGAAGCTCGATGCGGCGGAGGAAGCGCTCGATGCGGCCGATCGGCGGCACCGCGACGAACTGGCCGACATCCGCCGCCGCGAGGATGCGCTGGCGAAGGAGCGCCGCGCGATCGAGGCGCAGCACGCGGGCGAGGTGGAGAAACTGGCTGAGCGCCGCGCGCGCGAAAAGGAACGATATGACCGCGCCATCATGGCGTGGCGGGATTAGGCCTCCGCACCGTTCGTTGCGGGCCGGGGCGAAGATACATCCATTATGGTTCTTTTTCGCAGCCGCTGGTGAACGATGGGATATTCGGTCACAGGCACAGTCCTCATGGCCCGTAGCGATCGCCGCGTTGACGGCGCAAAACTCCCGGGCATTCTGTCGCGCGGTCGGATGGCGCGCCGGGGATAGGCATGAACTTCGGCAGGGTGGCATCGTGGGACAAGCGCCCGCATGGCGCAAGGCCGCGCCGGCGCTCAGCGTGCCGCGGAGATGCTCCCGAAGGTCGCGCCGTCATCCTCATAGTCGCGCAGCGCGCGCGGCGTGCGGATCAGCACGACGGCGGTCAACTCACCGAGCGCGACCGGCAACAGGCCGTAACGGTGCAGCATGACGGCGGAGAAGAGCGCGCAGGCCAAAGTCACCAGTGCGAGCAGCGCGAGAATGGTGAAGGGCAGGCGCCCGCCGCTGATGCCGAACAGCGCAAGCGACGCGCCGCCGCCGATCGCGCAGGAAATCGCCACCTCGTTGGGCGCGACCACCGCCAGCACGGCCAGCGACAAGGCGAACAGCGCGATGCCGCTCTGGATGCGGGCGCTCCACACGAACGGTTCCGGTGATGGCATCGAAAATTCCCCTGTCGGTCGCGCCCCTGTTCGTTCGCGACAAGGGTCAACGCAGGGCTGGCGCCACGGTTCCGCAGGCTTTTTCCAACGCGCGTTGATCGAGATCACTTGTGGCTGGTTCGCAAATGCAGCATATTCGGCCATGCCCAAAAAGCCCGACAAGAAGCAGTATCTGGCCTGGGCTGAAAAGGCGCGCGGCCAGGCCGAGGATGCCACGACCCCGGCGGCGCGCGCGCTCCATCTGACGATCGCGGCCGAGTATGAAGCGAAGGCCGCCGTCGCCGAAGATACGGACGACACCGGCGAAGCGGCGCCCGAAACCCCCGCATAGCCGGCATCCGCGCCCCTGCGCCGCGCGATGGCGACCATCGCGGCGATTGAGTTTGCACCCTGATCTGCTAGCGCCGTTGCGATGCCCAGGATGACGACGTGCTGCTGCTGACCCGGCCGATCGATCGGCTGATGCTGAGATTCGGCGATCCGCGCGGGCTCGGCGCCGATCGGCGCATCGCGGTATGCGGCACGCATCGCAGCGGCACGACGCTGGTCGGCAGCCTGTTGACGGCCGATCCGCGCAGCCGGCAGATCTTCGAGCCGTTCAATCCCGCCTCCGGCATCGCCGGCGCGACGCGGAGCTTCGTCGCCGCAGACTGGCCGGGCAATGACTGGCAGGGCCTGATCGACGACTTTCTCGGTGCCGAGGGCGTGCGTTTCCGCTACCCGGTGGCGCGCGGCCATCGCCGCCTGATGCGCTGGCTGAAGGGCACGCGGCTGGCGCGCGAATATGCCGCGGCGCGCCTGCTTCGCACCCGCCGGCTGGTGATCAAATGCCCGTTCATGTCGCTGTCCGGCCAATATCTGATCGATCGCCACGGCATCCAGCTGGTGTTCACCGTCAAGCACCCGGCATCGTTCTTCGTCTCGCTGCGCCGGGTCGGCTGGCATGAGGATCTGCCGCTCGACGACATGGTCGCGCAGGGCGTGATCGACGCCGCGACGCGCGATGCCGCCACCACCCCGGCGGCGCGCGCCGGCCTGTTCTGGTCCGTGGTCAATGCCCATGCGCTGGAGACCCGCCGCCGCTTTCCCGGCGCCGCGACGATCTGGTCGCATGAGCGCTTTTGCCGCGACCCCGATGCGGAAATGGCGCGCCTGACCATGGCGCTGCGCGTCGATTACACCGCGGCGATGCAGCGCGCGGTCGCCGAGGCGACGCATGGCATTGTGGTGCGTCCGCCGGCGGGCATCGTGCACGAACTGGTCCGCGACGCCGCCGGTATGAGCGACGACTGGCGCGACCAATTGTCGGACGAGGAAGAGGCCGAACTGCGCCTGCGCTGCGGGCCGCTCTATGAAGAGTTGATCGGCGAACCCTGGTAGGAGGCGGCTTGGCAAGGCCGCAGATACTGCCTTGATGCGGGCGGTGCGGATGTTGCGATGGGGGCAGTCGCAATGCCGGAATTCATCGAGTGGGTGTATGTTTATCGGCCGGTGGGAGAAGCCGATATCCCCAGGCGCGGCGCACTGTCGCAGCGCGCGCGGGGGAAGGGCAAGCGCCGGGAAAGCCGCGGCATCGCCTGCGCCCTCGGCCAGCAGACCAGGCCGCGCCGCCGCTATATGGTCGATGGCCGGGTGCGAACCGCTGTTCCGGCCCGCGCCGCCGGAAAGAAGAGGCCGGCTCGACAGCGACAACCTGACACCGCTCGGCATGACCTTGTTCTTCGTCTGGATCGCGGTCTGCTGTGTATTCAAGATCCTGGGTTGAGCGCGGCGCACGCAGGCCACCGCAGCGGCAAGGTACGAATTTTTCGGGGTGGCTGAGGCAAGGCGCCTGACCTAGGTCCGGGAGATATGAACACACCCGTGAAAGAAGGTTGGGCGTTGACCGAGAAGGAGAAGCAGACGCTTCGCCTGATCGTCCGCGGCCATGACGCGAAATCGACCGCGCGCAGCCTTGGCCTTTCGGTCCACACGATCAACGAACGCCTGCGCGATGCGCGGCGCAAGATGGCGGTATCGAGCAGCCGCCAGGCAGCACGTCAGTTGCTGGAAGTCGAAGGCGCCCGTTCGGCTTCGCCGACCCCCGATTTGTTTGGGGACGCAGAAATCGGGGAAGACGCGACCCACGCCGCGGTGGATCAGGGAAGGGCGCCGATCGGCGGCGCCGGGCGGGCTTACCGCCAGCCCCGGATCATCATCGGAGTCCTTCTCATGACAATCGCTCTCGGCCTGTTGGCGCTCATCGCCTTGCCCCAGGTCGCTTCCGTGCCGTCGCCGCCGCCGGCCGTTTCCGATACGACGCAGGACGCGGCGCTGGTGGACGCGGCGCGGCAATGGCTGGTCTTGCTGGATCAGGGCCGCTGGGACGAGAGTTACCGGGCGACTGGTACGCCGTTCCGCAAGCTGAACACGGCGCAGGTCTGGGCCACGGTATCAGAAAAGGTACGTGCGCCGCTCGGTGCGGTAATCTCACGCACCTTCCTCAGCCAGGAGGATCTTCCCGCCCCGCCGCACGGCTATCAAGTGGTGAAGTTTCGCACCCGCTTTGCCAACAAGGCCGACGGGGTGGAGACGGTCACGCTCGATCGCGAGGACGACCAGTGGCGTGTGGTGGGCGTGACGGTCGGGTGAGGTCGCGCCGGGACGCCGGCCGATCACAATGGTGGCTTCGCTTGTCTGTCATTGGCCGCGCTGTTCAACAGTGCGGCCGCGGCAACCTCCGCGCTGAGCCTGGTCTGCGAGATGATGGTTTCGAGCAGCCGGATCGCGACTGGATGAAGATCGGTCGTGTCGATGACGATGGTGTCGGGCAACGACGTGACGGGCGCGGGCGCGGAGAAAGTGACCATCCGCGCGGCAAGGTTCAGCTTGGCCTTGCGACCCAACGACAACCACGCCCGGGCTTGCGAATGCGAAGGTGCATTGGACCACCATTGGCGGCTGACCGCACCTGACGCGGATGAAGGCAGGGATCGGCCGATAAGGTCCTCGATCTCCTTGAAGGACAGGCAGACCGATCGATCGCCTCTGGCAGCGAGAAAGTCCCGCAGGGGACGGTAGTGATACATGATGGCTCCGTGAAAATGCTCCAAAAGAATACGTAGCATTTTGGAGCATGTCAAGCTGGTGCCTCGGCCGAACGGGAGATGGCCTCACGGGGCATTTGCCGAGCGGCCGTTATCCGCCCCGAAACGTGCCGCTCGGCTTTCTCGCAGCGGTTGGCCAATGGTCGGTCATCGCGGTAGGTCGGTGTGCGGTGCTGTCCACGATCGGCTTCCTTT
>NZ_JAQGLG010000204.1 GCF_028292965.1 Sphingomonas bacterium
GCTTGCTGGCTAGTCGAAGTTGGTGAGGGGAATGAGGCTCGGGCCGCTTGCGCAGTTCCCGTCACCCTCCCAAGCCTTCGGCTTGGGCCCCTCCCTCTCCCCCAGGGGGAGAGGGGAATGTTCAAACCGTCCCGTTTCCCCGGGCGATGGCGACGATGCCGGTGCGCGCGACCTCGATCAGGCCGACCTCGCGCATCAGCGTGACGAAGGTGTCGATCTTCTCGCGGCCGCCGGTCACCTCGAACACGAAGCTCGACGTCGTCGCATCTACGACGCGCGCCCGATATACGTCTGCAAGACGCAACGCCTCGATGCGGTGGTCGCCCGTGCCTGCCACCTTGACCAGCGCCAGTTCGCGTTCGACATGCGCGCCGAGCGCGGTCAGGTCGGTCACCGAATGCACCGGCACCAGCCGGTCGAGCTGCGACAGGATCTGCTCCATGACATGCGCCGAGGCCGAGGTGACGATGGTGATCCGGCTCACCGCATGGTCCGCGGTCACGTCCGACACCGTCAGGCTCTCGATATTGTAACCGCGCGCGGTGAACAGGCCGGCGATCCGGGCAAGGATGCCCGGCTCGTTGTCGACCATCACCGACAGCGTGTGGCGCTCGGCGGTTTCTTCTTTGATATGCATCACACCAGCGCCTTGGCTTCGTCGTCCATCTCGCCGGTAACCTCGGCGGCGGCGAGCATCATGTCGGTGTGCGCCGCGCCCGACGGGATCATCGGGAAGCAATTGGCCAGTTTGGCCACGCGGCAATCGACGATCACCGGCCCGTCATGGTCGAGCATCGCGGCGATGCCGTCCTCCAGCTCGCCCGGCTTCTCGATCAGCAAGCCCTTCCAGCCATAGGCCTCGCCCAGTTTGACGAAATCGGGCAGCGAGTCCGAATAGCTCTCGGCATAGCGCCCGGCATAGGTCAGCTCCTGCCACTGGCGGACCATCCCCATATACTGGTTGTTGAGGATGAAGATCTTGACCGGCAGCCGGTATTGCGTCGCCGTCGCCAGCTCCTGGATGTTCATCTGGATCGACGCCTCGCCGGCGATATCGATCACCAGCGCCCTGGGGTTGCCCAGTTGCGCGCCGATCGCCGCCGGCAGGCCGTACCCCATCGTGCCCAGCCCACCCGAGGTCAGCCATTTGTTGGGCGCCTCGAAGTGGAAATGCTGTGCCGCCCACATCTGGTGCTGGCCGACTTCGGTGGTGATGATCGGCGAGCGTTTGTGCGTCGCCTCCCACAGCGCCTTAATCGCGCGCTGCGGCATGATCTCGTCCTTGCCGTCGGTGAAGTCGAGGCAGCGCGTCGCGCGCCAGCCTTCGATCCGCCGCCACCATTCGGCGAGGTCGGGCTTGGGATGACGCCGGCTTTTCCACACCCGCACCATGTCTTCCATGGCATGGCCGACATCGGCGATGATCGGCAGATCGACCCGCACCGTCTTGTTGACCGACGAGCGATCGATATCGACATGGATCTTGCGGCTGTTCGGGCTGAACGCATCGAGCCGCCCGGTGACCCGGTCATCGAACCGCGCGCCGAGGCACACGACCAGATCGGCCTTGTTCATCGCATAATTGGCTTCGTAGGTGCCGTGCATCCCCAGCATGCCGAGCCATTGCGGCGAGGAAGCAGGGTAGGCGCCCAGGCCCATCAGCGTCGAGGTCACCGGCGCACCGCTCAGCCGCGCCAGCTCATGCAACAACATGCTCGCCGCCGGGCCGGCATTGATGATGCCGCCACCGGTATAGAGAATCGGCCGCTCCGCCGCCGCCAGCATGTCGACCGCCGCCTCGATCGCCGCCGGATCGGCCTTGATCTGCGGACGATAGGTCTTGTGCTTGATCGGGCCCGGCTTGACGTATTTCGCGGTGGCGACCTGCACGTCCTTGGGAATGTCGACCACCACCGGCCCCGGCCGCCCTGAGGTCGCGATATGGAACGCCTCGTGCAGGATCGGCCCGAGCGAGGCGGGGTCCTTCACCAGGTAATTATGCTTCGAGCAATGCCGCGTGATGCCGACCGTATCGGCCTCCTGAAAGGCATCGCTGCCGATCAGGTGGGTCGCGACCTGCCCGGTCAGCACGACCATCGGGATCGAATCCATCAGCGCGTCGGTGATGCCGGTCACGGCATTGGTCGCCCCCGGCCCGGAGGTGACCAGCACGACACCGGGCTTGCCGGTCGAGCGGGCATAGCCTTCCGCGGCATGCGTCGCGGCCTGTTCATGGCGCACGAGGATGTGCTTGATCCGGCCCGAGCGGAAGATCGCGTCATAGATCGGCAGCACGGCGCCGCCAGGATAGCCGAACACGATCTCCACGCCGAGATCGCACAGCGCCTCGACCAGGATATCGGCTCCGCTCTTTTCGGCCACCACGTCTCGTCCCCAACAATTTATGCCGCGCTGCAATAGCGCCAAAGGAACGGCGCTGCTAGCGGCATGAAAAATGCACGTCAACCGCTAATTACGTAATCTTATTTCAATTTGTCCGATAATAATGTCTTTTTCGGACTCACTGGTGCGCAGCCACGTGGCCGGCGGCTGATTGCGAAACCAAGTATATTGCCGCTTGGCATATTGCCGCGTCGCGATCTTCGCGGCGGCCAGCGCCGCCTCGCGGCTCATGTCGCCGGCCAGCATCGCCGCGATCTCCGGCACGCCGATCGCGCGACGGATCGGCGCGGCGAGGGGGACGTCGTCGCGTGCCAGCAGTCGCGCGACCTCGTCGACCGCGCCCTCGTCGAACATCGCCTCGAGCCGCGTCTCGCACCGCGCCAACAGCCAGTCGCGATCGGGGAGCAGGGTCGTCGCAACCAGCCGTATAGCGTCGCCGAGGCCACCGCTCTTCGCATCCTGCCACGCCGCGAGCGTTCGTCCGGTCGACCGCGCCACTTCGAGCGCGCGTGCCACCCGTGTGGTGTCGGCAGGGGCCAGCCGCGCCGCTGCCACCGGATCGACCTCCTGCAAGGCACGATGCGCCTCGGCCACCGGCATCGCGCGCACCTCGGCGCGGATCGCCGGATCGATCTCCGGCACCGGCGCGATCCCGTCGATCAGCGTGCGCAGATACAGGCCGGTGCCGCCGACCAGCACCGGCAACCGCCCCGCCGCCTGCGCCGCGGCGATCTGCTCCCGCGCATCCGCCGCCCCGCGCGCCGCCGAGGAGCTCTCCGCCCCGTCGATATAACCGAACAGCCGGTGCGGCACGCGTGCCTCGTCCGCGACGCTCGGCCGCGCCGACAGCACACGCAGATCGGCATAGACCTGCGCCGAATCCGCATTGATCACCACGCCGCCGGCCCGTTCGGCCAGTTCCATCGCGACAGCCGACTTGCCGCTGGCGGTCGGCCCTGCAATGAGCGCTAAAGCGGGATGCGAAAAAGTGGGCCCCGGTTTTTTCGCTTTCAATCCCGCGACAACAAGGTCGCGGGCAAGGGAGAAGTCATGTTCATCGCCACGCTGATAGCACCGGGCAATCTCGCCGTCGGCGATATTTCGGCGGCGCGTGATCGCCTCGCCGTGGCAGGCTGCGCACCGGCCTCGCACGGCTGGATCGATGAGGGCTACGCCGCCGATATCGGTTTCGGTGCCGACCCCGTCGCCGCGCGCAACGCGATCGACGGCGCCTTCCAGGGGATCGACGTCGTCGTCCAGCCGGCCGAGGGCAGGGTGAAGCGCCTGCTCGTCGCCGACATGGATTCGACCATGATCACCGTCGAATGCATCGACGAACTCGCCGATTACGCGGGCATCAAGCCGCAGATCGCCGCCGTCACCGAGGCGGCGATGCGCGGCGAGCTCGATTTCGAATCCGCGCTCGATGCCCGCGTCGCTCTGCTGAAGGGTCTCGACGAAGCCGTCATCGCGCAATGCCTCGCCGAGCGCGTCCACATCATGTCGGGCGCGGTCGAGCTGGTTCGCACGATGCGCGGGCAGGGGGCTCGCACGATCCTCGTCTCGGGCGGCTTCACCCGTTTCGCCGAGCCGGTCGCCGCCAGCATCGGCTTCGATCAGGCGATCGCCAACGTCCTCGAAATCGCCGACGGCAAGCTCGCCGGCACCGTGACCAAGCCGATCGTCGGCTCCGACACCAAGGAACGCACCCTCGCCGAGGCTGCCGACGCGCTCTATCTGCCGCCTGAAGCAACGCTGGCGGTGGGCGATGGCGCCAATGACCTGGCGATGATCAGGCGGGCGGGGCTGGGCGTGGCCTACCATGCAAAGCCGGTCGTGGCGGCGGCGGCCGCCGCGCGGATCGACCATAATGACCTGACGGCATTGCTCTATGCCCAGGGCATCGCCCGCAGCCAGTGGCGGACGGACTGACACCACACACGCTGCGGTCGACGATCCTGCGCTACGACGGCGTTGGAGTAGGGGACGGCGGATGGATCGCGATCGATATGCTCGGTCGGGTCACGCTCATCGGGGGCAGTCATATTGCCGATGTTCGGGCGCTGTTGAATATTTGAACGGGCGAGCGGGTTTGCACGATGGGCGAACACATGAACGTACTATCCTTGTCTCGGGCGGCATGAATCGACGGGCGAGATATGCGAGCCACGCCGAAGCGCGGCTCAGGATGTCGGTGCGGAAGGCTGCGGCGAAGCTTTCGTTGCAAAGGCTCGATCGAGCACCGGGCGAAGTTCCTGCGAGAAGACCCCCGCGCCACGCCGGTTGAGGTGTCCGGTATCGAAGAAATATTCATCGGGATAGCGCTTGCGCGTCCAGTCGACGACGGTGACGTTGGGCAATGCGCGCCACTGCGCGATCTGCCGATTCAGCCCCGCCTCGTTGGCAACATGGGCGAGGAACGACCAATTGAGCGGCGACAGGACGAGCACGAACTTGCGCTGCGGCGCGCTCTTGATCAGCGCGATCAGCTCAGCCTGGTCCTGCTGCTTGAGGCCGAATTTCTCGGTGAATCGCAGGCGACGCATTGCGATCTGCCTGAATTCGCTCGCGCTCCAGGGTGCTGCGAAGTCGTTGGTATATCCCCGGTCGCCTCCGCGGCTGCCGGCGAGTTGGCTCATGCCGTGGCGCTTGGCCGCTTCGGTGAGCAGCCCTTTGAGATACCAGTCATACGACCCGAAATAACGCAGGCCGGGGATGTCATAATACCAGCGCCAGACACCGTTCCGCTCGATCGTCGACCGCATGTCGGGTGAACGCGCGAAGGGGATGAGGTCGCGGACATCGCCGATGAAGGCGATCGTTCCCTGACGCATATCGACGACGATCGGACTCTTCGACCCGTTTTGTATTTCGTATTTCAACATCATGTTGACGACGGAATGTGACGCGCCCTTCACGCAATAATTGTAATAATGATCGCCAAGAACGGTCGGGATATAATTGGCGCAGCCCTGCGACGAACCGAAGATAGGGTAATCGTCCCGATCTTCGCCATAGACGACACGGGCGAGCCGGCCGGGTTCGAGAGACTGGCTGTGAACGATCGACCGCGTGAACGCCGTGTCGACGAGCAGCGCGACCATGGCGAAGATCGCCACGAACAGGCCGCCGACCAGGAGGGTTCTAGAATTTGGCATAGATGAAATCCGCCCCCTCCGTTTGACCAAAGAACAGCACGATGAGTGCGCCGATCAGCAAGAAATATTTGGTCGAGCGTGGCGTCAGGCGTGCCTGCCAGCGCTCGAATATCTGCCAATAGATCAGGCCCGCCGACATGAGCCCGAACATCACCGGGCCACGGTAACCGAGGAATTCGGCAGGAGAGGGTATGAGGGCGCCCGTCAGCGTCCGGCGGAATACGCTCCCGGCCTCGGTCAGGGTGCCGGCGGAAAACAGCACGATCGTCGCGCCCAGGAAGATGAGGGTGTAGAGGTGCGCGACAGCGAGGCGAAGTTTGCTCGTCGGGCGTTTTTGCGCGATCCCCAGCTTCATCTCGACGACCATGGCTGCGCCGTGGAGCAGGCCGAACAGCAGGAACGTCCAGGCGGCGCGATGCCAGAAGCCGCACAAGGTGAAGGTGATCAGCAACGCGATCGATGTGCCGGTGACGCGGAACCGGCGGAACATGAACGCGACCGGCATGTAGAGATAGTCGCGCAGCCAGTTCGAGAAACTGATATGCCAGCGCCGCCAGAATTCGGTGACCGAACTGGCGCCGAACGGTCGCGCAAAGTTGATCTGAATGTCGAAGCCCAGGCATCGCGCAGCGCCCCGGGCGATGTCGGTATAGCCGCTGAAATCGCAATATATATAGGCCGCGTTGAGCGCGATGACGATCAACATCGTCGGCGCGGAATGCTGCGCCGTCATGTCGAAACCGGAATCGACATAGGGCTTCAGGCGATTGGCGACCGCGAGTTTCTTGATCAACCCGAGCAACATCAGCGAGGCGCCGGCCCGCACATCGTCCGCTACGGGCCTCACCGGCAGGTTCAACGCACCTTCCATCCTTTCCAGCCGTTCGACGGGGCCGGCGGACACATAGGGAAAGAAGCTGGAGAACAGGGCGAAGGTGCTGAACTTGCCGTCCGGCACATGGCGCCCGGAGTGCGCGTCGGTGATCGCCCCGTGCAGCATCAGGATGATGAAGGACAGGCCCAGCGGATATCCGACAGAATAGCCGAGCACGCTCCACGACGTCGCAGCGACGTTCGGCGCCGGCTCGAAGCTCAGCTTCAACGTGCAGAAGACCACCGCATTGAACAGCATCGACGCGACGTAGATGCGGTCGCGCAGCTTCTCCGTGGTGCCGCGCACCGTCCCCATCATGAAGAAATAATTCGCCGTCACCAGCAGGGCGATGACGATCGCCGAGGCGATCCCGGCATTCAGATAGAACAGGATGCTGGCAGCCAGCAGCACCGGTTTGCGCCAGCTGGCCGGCACGGAGAGCAGGACGAGCAGCGTCGCACCGAGCAGCGCGAAGAATTGCCATGATGTGACCGACATTCGTACCCCGTTGCGATGCGTCGCGCCTCAGTGCCGATCGAGGAGCTCGATGAGACCGAAGCCGCGAATGGTGTGGAACGAGACGAGACGGTTGCCGAACAGGATCGCCGGCGTCGGCGCCAGTACCTCGAATGCTCTCAGCCCCGCTTCCTCGAACGCTTCCAGTGCGGCCTCGCGGTCATCGACCTCGTAACAGGTGTGATACAGCAGCCCCTCGTTGCGCGCGAGCAGGCCCTTTGTCGGGCCGTCCCCGTCGCCCGGCATGACGATCTCGACCGTCGGCAGGCTGTCATGAGTGCACAGCCGAAGGCGCACGTCCTGCACCTTGTCGTGCACCAGATCGCCCGCGACATAACCCAGGGTCGCGAGAAAGATCAGCGCCTGCTCGTCTTTCTTCACCGCCAGGCCATGGTGATGAAAAGTCAGCCCGGCGATCATGCGCCGGGGATTTTCTCGAGCAGATAAGCGACATTGATCGACAGCCGCATGCGCCGCGCGTCTTCCAGCGTCTTGCCCTCATAAGGCAGGCGCAGCGCCTAGGTGATGCGAAACCCGCTCGCTTCGATCATCGCTTCCAGATCGTCGGTGCTGCGCCACAGATAGATGTGATCGACCGCCGGCGCGTTGACGCAGGTGGTGATGTAGATGAACGCGTCGTCCTTGGCGAGTTCGTGGATGCGCCGCAAAAAGGCTTGTGGCTGCTCGACATGTTCGAGGACCTCGCCCATCACGATCGCATCATAGTGGCCCGTCGCCAGCGTGTCGGCGGCGAGGAAGTCGCATTGTTCCAGGTCGCAGCGCTGCAGCGCGTCGGGCGCGAAGCGACCCATGATGGCGCGCGTCTGCTCGATGCTCGCTTCCGAGATATCCACGCCCTTGAGATCGTCGAAGGCGCCGTTCGATGCCGCGGTCGCCATGAAATAACCATGGCCCGGGCCGACTTCGAGATAATGGCCGGCCTTGTCGGTCGGCAGGTTCTCGTGGAAGAAGCGCGCGATCTCGACATGGTTCGGCCACAGGAACGCGGTCACGATCAGGCCGTACATGTATTTATCCATGTAGGGGCGGTCGTGATAAACGCTGTCCGCTACCTCGGCATAGGTCGAGTTGCGATAGGCGTCGTGGCGCAGGAAATACATCTGCTCGGCAAGGGTATCCTCGACGACCGTGATATAGCTGTCGGCAATGTAATCGATCGGGCGGCCGGCATCCTCGAAATAGGACAGGATCGCCGTCAGGCGCTCGCGCTCCTCGGTCGTCAGATACGAAACCGCCCGCTCGAGGAAGCTGCGATGCAGCGGACTGCGTTCCACGATCGCGTCGAGCAGCCGTGCCAGCAACCCACCTTCGGCCTGGATCGAGTCCCAGGCGCCCGCATCGACATCCATGTCTATTTCCCCTTCGGCCCGATCAGCCGTTCAGCTTGGTCTTGAGGCGGTTCACGAGTTGTCCGACATTGGCGAAGCTGCCGACTTCCGAGGACTTGAAACGGATCTTGAACGCGTTCTCCACTTCCATGAGGAACTGGATGTGCGCCAGCGAATCCCAGCCCGGTACGTCGGCGGCGACGGTGTCGGCGGTCAGCTGCAGGCCCGGTGTGTCGAAATGTTCCGCTGCGGTTTCGCTCAACCGTTCCAGAATCGCCGCTTCGTCCATCCGCCTATTTTCCTCAGCTGTGTCCGCGGCCCCGGGGGGCCGATGCCGCGCGGGCTAGCATACTCGCACCTGCAACAAAACCCTTTGCGCATGTGCGAGGAAGCGATATCGCCCCGCTTCGCATCCGCGGCGCCACCATCGACAGGCCTTGCGCGAACGGGATTTTCCTATGTCATTTCATGCTGATCCCGCCACACTCTTCTGGTTGCCGGAAGCCGGGCCGCGATGGAGCGACCGCCTCCGCCAGTCACTTGTCGATGACCCCAGCGGACGCCTGCTTCGCGGCACCTGCTCATGCCAGCTGAGCACGTCGCAGCTCCGCACCGCCAAGGCGGCGATCGCGGCGCACGAACGGGGCGGGGGCGCGCTGACGGCGTTGCGCGCGGTGCGGCTCGGGCTGGTCGGCGCGGGCACGCTCGACTTTCTCGCAGACACGCTCCCCGGCACGGCGCCGCGCTTCGGGCTCAAGATCGATGTCGCGCCGACCCACTATAACTCCATCGCGTCGGCCGCCTTTGCCGATCCCGGCTTTGACGGCGCGGTCGATGCCGTCGTCATCATGCCCGACGCGGAAAGCTTCAAGCTTCCCGGCGCGCTGCTCGATCGCGAGGCGCATGATCAGGCCGTTGCCGACGCGCTGGCGCACCTCCAGCGCATCGTCGATGCGCTCCGCGGGCGGCACGGCTGTGCGATCGTCCTCGCCACCGTGCCACCCCGCGCGGAGCGCATCGCCGGCACCGGTGATCGCGCGCTGCTCGGCAGCTATGGCCGCTTCGTCGATGATCTGAACCGCGGCATTGTCGATTATTGCGCAGCGGGTAGCGCGACCCTGTGGGATCTCGACGCAATCGCGGCGGCGATCGGCAGCCGCCAGTGGCGCGATCCGGTGGCGATGCACGTTGCCAAAAGCCTTTTCTCGATCAATCTGGCGCCGCTCGTCGCGGATCGCCTGTGCGCGACGCTCGCGCCGATCTTCGGGAAGAGCCGGCGGGGCCTCGTGCTCGACCTGGACAACACGTTGTGGGGCGGGGTGATCGGTGATGATGGTCTCGCGGGCATCAACATCGGGCAGGGGGATGCAGTGGGCGAGGCGCATCTGTCGCTGCAACGCCTCGCGCTCGAACTGCGCCGGCGCGGCGTGGTACTGACAGTATGCTCGAAGAACGACGATGCCGTTGCGCGCGGCCCGTTCCGCGAGCATCCCGACATGCTGTTGCGCGAGGAGCATTTCGCCGTCTTCCAGGCGAACTGGAGCGACAAGGCGACCAACCTGAAAACGATCGCCGACGAACTCGCGCTCAATCCCGATGCGCTGGTATTCGTCGATGACAACCCGGCCGAGCGCGCACGTGTGCGCCAGCAGTTCCCCGAGGTCGCGGTGCCGGAACTGCCGGACGATCCGGCGCTTTACGCCTCCTGTCTCGCTGCTGCCGGTTATTTCGAGATGGCGAGCCTGGGTGCCGACGATCTCAACCGCGCGGAGGCTTATCAGAACAACGCCCGGCGCGCCGAGATTCGCAAGACGATCGGCGACTATGACCAGTATCTGCAATCGCTCGACATGACGCTGACGGTAAGCGCGTTCGACGCGGTGGGGCGCAGCCGCATCGCGCAACTCACCAACAAATCCAACCAGTTCAACCTGACCACCATCCGTCGCCATGAAGACGATATCCGCCAGGTCGAGGAATCCGCCTCCCATTTCGGGTTGCAGTTCCGGCTGGTCGACAGCTTTGGCGACAACGGCATGATCTGCGTGGTGGTGCTGGAAAAGAAGGGCGACACGGTCGAGATCGATACCTGGCTGATGTCGTGCCGGGTGCTCGAACGCGGCGTCGAGCAGGCGGTGCTCAACGAAATCCTGGCCATCGCGTCGCGGCTCGGCGCCACTACCGTGACGGGTCGCTACATCCCGACCGAGCGCAACGCGATGGTGCGGGATCATTATGCACGACTTGGCTTCGAGGCGACTGACGACGCCGCGGCTCCGGACGGCGTGACGTGGTGGCGGATCGCGGTTGAAAACTTCGTGCCGGGCACGGTGCAGATGCAGATCGAACGACGCAATCTCCCCTGAGCAGATAACTCGACCTGGCGGCGATATCGCGCGGCACCGGGAGGCGGCCACCTTCTCCTCCACATCATCCATATGGATGATGCGTCACGTCGCGCCATCGAGCATCTCCCGATCCGCGAGAGTATTTCGCGGGCGTAACCGGGGGTTTCCATGGCATCCGTGCAGATTGCGAAGACGACTGGCGCCTCATCCCCGCTATCGGGCATGCTGGCCGAGGCATATTGCCACGGCACCCGGCTTCATCGCACGCCAGCCTGCGCTGCACCGCTCGCCACCCAGCCGCGCCGCGACGAGAGCCATTTCCTCAGGATGCTCGGCGTCCTGCCGATCATCGCCACGAGTGATCGCACCCTGCGCCTGCAACGCCTCCTGCGCAGCCCCGACATTTCCACGGCCGGTCAACTCGCCGATGCGCTGGCGCTGAGCCCGGTGCAGCTGAAGCGCCTGTGCCGTCGCCTCTACGGCGTGGCGCCCAAGTCGCTCCTGATCCGCCACCGCTTGGCGCGCATGCTCGCCACGCTGGAACAGCGCCCCTATGCCGAGCTGCGTCATTTCCTCGACCTCGGCTATTGCGACCAGAGCCACTTCATCCGCGACTTCAAGGCGTTCTTCGGCATGGCGCCGACGCGGTATTTCGCGCTCGGCGCCCGCTGATTCCTAGTTGCCGAAATCGAACGGCGTGTCGGAAGACGCCTTTCCGCCGCCCAGCGGCAGCGACAGCGCGAGGCTGACCATCCGCCGGCTGTTCCGCCGCGTGCTCGCCTCGATGATGGTGGCGCCATCGATGACGCTGCGCTCGCGCTGCGTATTGAGCAGGTCGGACAGCGACAGCACGGCCGTCAGCCGGCCATGGAAGCGGTGCCGAACGCCGATATTCGCGGTGAACGAGGGCAGGCGATAGCCCTGCGGCGTCAGGCGCTTGCCGTTGAAGATGGTGCCGATCTGGACGAGGTCGGCATGCGTGACGTTGAAGTCCATGCCCGCCTTCGCCGTCGCGCCGATGATGCTGCGCGTGCCGGTGAAGCCGAGATTGCCGGCGTCGATCGCATTGCGGCTGACCGTGCCGCTCAGCCGGTAGCTGACGACCGGCGATAATTTGCCATTGCCGGAGAAATCGATCCCCAATGCCGAGCTGCGGCCCAGATTTTCCTTGGTCGTCAGCAGCACGGTCGGCGAGATGAACCGGCTCACCTCGGTAAAGCCGTTGCGGCTCAGCCGCGCGAACAAGGTCGCCTCGATCGACATGCCGTGCGCCTCATATTGCCAGGCGGCTTCGAAGGCGCGCGTTTCCTGCGGCTTCAGCGCCGGGTTGCCGGCGCGCAGGTTGAGCGGGTCGGAAAAGACCGGCGAGGGGTTGAGATCCTCCGGGTCGGGCCGGACGATGCGATTGCTGTAGCTGAACTTCAGGCTCTGCCCCGCGCCCACATCATATTGCAGGTGAAGCGTCGGATAGGCCCGGAAATAACGCTGCCGCCCGACCAGCGACAGGTCGATCTGGTCGGTGCTGATGATCGTCTGTTCGAGCCGCAGGCCGATGATCGCCGACACGCCGCTGGCGAGCGTACGGTCATAGGTCGCGTAGAGCGCATGGACGGTCTGGCCATAGATGAAATGATAGCTGTGCGCCGGGTCGGGCGTGGCCGCGGCGGTCACCGGGTCGATCAGGTCGCCATGGTTCCTGAAATCATTGTCGTCGCGCTGCACGTCATAGCCGGCGAGCAATTTGCCGCCCCATAAGGGCTGGCCATATTCGGCGCTGGCTTCGCGCTGCAACAGGTCGAGCCGCGGGCGCTGCTGGTCGATCGTCACCAGGCCGGCGGGAATGCGATAATTGTCGGTAAAACGCCGAACCTCGTTCTCGATCGTTTCGCCGCGCCGCAGGTCGAGCGTGAAGACGCGGCCGCTCTGCGCGAAACTGTGGCGATATTTCAGCGAGGCCTCGTCGGTGACCTCATTCTCATGGCCGATCTCGCTGCGATCGAAATCGCTCGTCACCACGCCCAGCGGATCGGTCGTGGAATTATGCTGCGCGAGTTGCGGCGTACCGGTACGATGGTTGTAGCTGCCGCTCGCGCTCAGCCGGTCGCGGCTGGTCAGGTCGTAATCCACCGCGCCGCTCACGATGCGCGACAGCTTCTCGCCGTGGAACAGGCTGTCCTGCGCGCTCCGCGTCGCCTGGCCGGTGACGGGGTCGATCTCGGTGCGCCGGTCGGTGAACGGGCGCCGGCGCACGTCGCGGTGCAGCGTCAGGCCCGCCGTCGCGGTCAGCGCGCCCGCATGCCAGGTCGCGGTGCCGGCGATGTTGAAGCGGCCATCGCTGCCCGCGCTGGCGCTGGCCGAGCCCGACAGGCCGGGCTTGCGGTCCTTGCGCGTGACGATGTTGATGATGCCGGCCGCGCCATCGGCCTTGAACTGCGCCGACGGGTTGGTGATCACCTCGATATGGTCGATCGTGTTGGCGGGGAACTGCTCCAGCGCGTCGGCGCGGTTGGCGCCGGTCATCATGGTCGAGGGTTTGCCGTCGATCAGGATCTGGACATTGGTGTCGCCACGCAGGCTGATCGCGCCCTGCGCATCGACATCGACCGAGGGCAGGTTGCGCAGCACGTCGCTCGCCGAGCCACCGGCGGACTGCAGGTCGTCGGACACCTTGTAGGTCTTGCGATCGATCGAACTCTGCGCCGCGGGCACCTGGCCGGTGACGACGATGTCCTGCTGCGGCGCGTCGGCCGCCCCGGTGGCGACCGGTTTGGCGCCGCGCGCTGGCGGGCTGCCCGATTGCCCATGGGCCGGCAGCGCCGCGAACGCGATGGCCGACAAGGTGATCGCGCGGAGCGGGAAGGTCATGGCACGCCGATGGGCGCGACGTCGCCGCGCGCGAACGAAAACGGGCAAACTGATTCCCTTGGATTGGTGGGGTGCGTCGATAATCGACTGAAGCACAATGTGGCCGTTCGGGCACATTGGAAATTCCCAATGTTTCGCGGCGGATGAACCGCCTGCGGCGCGCGCGGTCCGACATGCCCGCGCGCGCCGGGGGTCAGAACTTGACCCGCGCGTCGACCAGGAAGGAGCGCGGCGGCAGATAGTTGAACTGATCGAGCTGGCCGTACCCGCTCTGGTAGCTGGTGCCGCCGATCACCGTCGTCGGCGCGCCCGATGCGCTGTTGGAGATCGCCGTCACCGCGCGGCTGTTGAACAGGTTCGACACCGTCGCGCCGATCCGGAAGCGCTCGCCGATCTCCTGGCTGATCGCGAATTCGCCGACGCTGTAGGGCTTGATGCGATAGAGGCGATAGCCCGGGCTGCCGCTATATTCGCTGGCATATTGCGTGCCGGTATATTTCTGGTTGAACGACGGGCGCAGCCCGTTGCGGCGATAGATGAAACCCGCCGCCGCGGTGGTGAACGGCGCCTTGGCGATCTGCGCGCCCGTCGTCGCGCTGCGCGCCTGGTTGTACGATCCGTTGGCGAACAGCGTCAGGCCCCTGACCGGCATATAGCTGACCTCGCCCTCGACGCCCTTGTAGCGGACCTGGCCGATATTGATCAGCAGCGAGGTGTCGCAGCCGGTCGTGGTGCAGGTGCCGATCTTGTTGTCGACGTTGATGACATAGCCGTCCAGGTCGAGCGACACCTTCTGGCCGTGCCACACGGTGCCGATCTGGTAATTGGTCGAGGTCTGCGGCTTGAGCGCATCGAGCGCGGTCGAGAGCGAGCCCGACGACGAATAGAAGCTCGACACGTCGGGCACATACATGCCCTGGGCATATTGGCCGTAGAACGACCAGCTCGACGTCGCCTGCCAGTTGACCGTGGCGAAGGGCAGCAGCTTGGTCCAGCTGTGGCTGGTGTCGAGCGGCGCGCGCGACTTCTGGTTGAGCACCGCGTTCACGCCGCGCGTGAAATGGACATATTTCACGCCTGGCGTGATCGACAGCCCCTCGATCGGCCGGAACTCGAATTCGCCGAACAGCTGATATTGGTGCCAGTTCGAATGCTGGAGATACTGCGTATCGGCCAGCGAAATCGCGGGCAGGGCGTTCTGCGCGGCGGTGCCGTTGCCGTTGTTGAATTTCTCGTTGAAGCTGCGCTGGCCGGTGGTGTCGTCAAGATCGAAGATGTGTCGATCGGTGACGGCATATTCGTACCAGCCGCCGAGCCGGACCTTGCCCATCGAGAAGGTATAATCGATCTGACCGATATAACCGAACACACGGTATTTGTTCAGTTTGTTATATCCCAGCACGTCGCTGGCCGGCCCCTTCACCGCGACATAGGGCGAGGCCGCCGTGCCCGCGCCGCTGAAACCGGTGACCACCCCGCCCGACGGGAAACTGAAGGTCGGCACGCCGCCCGTCACGCTGACCGCGGTGCTGCCATTCCCCGAATAAGTGTTGTTGGTATAGCCATAGACATAGCCGCGATTGTCCATCGAGAACCCGCTGCCGAGATCGCTCTGCAGCCGGACGTACGAGAAGTCGGTGGTCTTGTCGGTGCGGTTATACTTGTAATAGCTCGCCAGGCCCGGGTCGTTGGTCATCCCGAAATCTTGGCCGTACAGGCCGATTTCCGAGGTGGCGGCGCAGTTCCGGCCGGTCAGCTGGGTCAGCGGCGCGCCCGACGCGTCGACCGCGGTGGCGCTGGTGCCGCCGGCGGTGGTCGCGCTGCCGCAGGTCGCGCCCTTCGCGACGTCCGATGTGTAATAGAAATTGCGGTTCCACGTGCTCATGATGGTCAGCGTGTTCGACGCGCCGATCGGTATCACCGCCTTGCCGTAGAGGTTCTTCGAATTGACCGGGGAATAGGTCAGCGCGCCGTGCGAGCTGAGAAACTGGCCGGTCAGCACGATGCGCGTGCCGCCCAGGCTGGCGATCCTGCCGCTCTGGAACTCGGCGCGGCCGATCACGCTGCTGAACATGCCGGCAATGGCCTCGACCTGGCCACCCATCTCGTCCTTCACGCCGCGCGAATAGAGGTTGAGGTTGCCGCCATAGGTCGCCTGGCCGAGCTGGCTGGCATTGCCCGGGCCGCGATCGACCACGATCGTCTCGATCGTGTTCGACGGGAAGAAGGCGGTCGAATGGTGCGTCGGGTTGTTGGTGTCGGCGAACGGGATCGAGTCATAGGTGACGTTATATTCGCCGTCCTGGAAACCGCGGATCACCGCCTTGGTCTCGCCGAAGCCGAAGCCGTTGCCGGTGCCGGTGATCGACACGCCGGGCGTCAGCGCGATCAACGCGTTGAAGTCGGATCCGGCATTGGCATTGTCGATGAAATCGCGGCTGACCGCGGCCTGCGGCTGCGTGGTCGTCAGCGAGGCGGTGATCGGCGCGTTCTCGGCGGTGCGCGATCCCGTCACGATGATGTCCGACGAGGTGAGCGACTGCTTGTCGTTCGCCTGGCCCGCATTGTTGGCGCTGGTGGACTGGGCGGGGTCCTCGGCCGGCACGGCCGGTGTGGGCGCGTCGGATGCCGGCGCGGCAGGTGCGGGCGTGCCGGGTTCGCGGGCCAGCGCGGGGCTGGCGCAGGCGAGCGCGGTGAGGCTGCTCGCGACGAGCAGCGCGGCATGCAATCTAATGGTCATGGCGATCATTCCCTGAAAAGACTTGGCTGGTTTATTTCCGGGCCGGCGCGGCGAGTTCGGCGCGTGCTGCCTCGTACAGGCCGGCAAGGCGCGGATCGGCGAACAGGGTCGATGCGGTCAGCGTGCCGATGACGTGGCTCGCCTCGGTGTCGGAGGCGAAATGCTCGCCGCAGATCTCGCGGCTAACGGCATAGTCCTTGGCCCGCGCCAGGATCGGCTGCGCCTGGTCGGGCAGCAGCTGTGCCAGCGTCCAGCCGACCGAATAGCCCAGCCCCGAATGCCCGCTCGGATAGCCGCGCGTCGGCTGCTTGCCGCTCGCGCCCTCGCAGGAATGGATCGTCATATCGACGCCCCATGGCCGGATGCGGTTGAAGGCGAGCTTGCTGAAATTGACCGCGATATCGCTCTCGGTCTGGATCAGCCGCAGCAGCGCCCAGGTGTTCGGCAGCGCCTTCAGGTCACGGCCGGTCGCCGCGTCGAAGATCGAGGGGTCTTCCTGGTCGCTGTCGGTTTTCGCCTGGGCGATCCGTGCCGCGTCGGCGCCGTCGATCAGGTCATGGATGCGCTTCAGCTCGATCGCCTCGGCGGGTGAGCCCTTGGCGGCCGGCGCGGGCAGCAGACGCATCGGCGCGAAGGCGTCGTCGTGCAGATACTGGAAGCTCTTCGGGCCCTTCTCCACCGGCGCGAGCACCAGCACGGCGAAGCTGCCCGGGACCGGCTGGCCGCGTTTGGCGCCCGGTGCGACGGGGCCGAGTGTCGCCGCCGGCAAATAGATGCGCCCGTCGCGCGGGTCGATCGTGCCGGTCTTCGCGCCGCGCTGGGTCGGGATCACCGCCGCGACCGCGACCGCGTTGGGATCGGCGATCGAGATCGCCACCAGCGTGCCGCTGCCGCCGCACGGAATGAAGGCGACGCCGCGCTGTTCGTCCACCAGCACCGCATCGGGGTCGCTGCCGATCGCCAGCGTGGAAAGCGTCTTGCCGCTTTTGGCGTCGATCACCAGCGCGACGCGGTTGGCGCAGGCGGTGATCAGCCGCGTGCCGCCCGCGACCAGCGCCAGTCCGGTCGGCCCCTCGCAGCCGGGCAGTGCGATCGTGCCGGTGCGGCGGCGCGCCTTGAGGTCGATGCGCGCGATCGCATCGCCGTCCTCGATATTGACGAACGCGCCGCCCTTGCCGTCTGCGACGCCGAATTCGAGCGCGCCACCGACCGTGATCTTGCCGACCAGAGCGCGGCTTTTCGGATCGATCAGCGCGACCGTGCCGTCGCCCGCATTCATCACCGCGATCAACCCGGTCGCCGGGTCGATGAAGGCGGCGTCGGGCTTGGTCCCGGTGGCGATTTCGGCGACGACCTTGCCGTCGGCGCCAGCGACGAACCGGCCCATGCCGGATTCGCCATCGGTCTCGAAGATGGTCGCGCCGCCATCGAGCACCAGCACCTGATGGGCGCGGCGTGCCGATGCCAGTATCTCGGCCTTGCGTGTCGCGATATCGATCCGCGCGATCGCATCGCTGCGCGCGATATAGACCCGGCCGCCGGCCGAATCCGTCGCCGCGAAATCCCAGCCGCCATCGGGGGCGGCGATGCGATCGACGATGCGATAGTCGGTCTGCGGCGCCGGCGCGGCATGCGCGCACGACAACGAACAGGCAGCCGCAAGCGCGGCCGCAAGCCAGGTGATTTTCATGTTCCGAACCCCATATGCCGGCGACGTCTGCGCCTGACGAGGCCGCTATGGGCCGCGCATGACAGGATCATTGCAGAGGCGAGACAGTTTCAAGATTGGGGAAATTTAATGTTGGCGAATCCGGTTCCCGCCAGGCAACTGAGCCAACCATCCCATCGACCAGCACGGGCTGCGGCGGGTCTTGTCGGTCGTACATCGGCGCTATGCCGGGCACCGTCACGCGCTAGCGAAGCGAACCGGGCATATGGCGAGCGCGCTTTAGCCACGTGGCGATGGACAAGGCCGTTATGTCGCACTCAACCCGGTGCGCGCCCGGTTAACCGAACGGGCGGGCGACTGGCCATGGTCGAGCATGCGGGCGCTGGTCGGCGGTGGCGATGACGATGACGGCATCACCGCGACGCACCCGGTGGCGTCGCGCTACCCGGCCTTCGCCGAACTGCTCACCGCCGGCGAGGACGAGGAGATATCACAGCGACATTGTTGGCGGCCTCGTAGAGCGCCGATCTGAGCATCGGATCGCCGGCCTTGGAGATGCGACCCTTGGTATCGCGCTCGCCCGACTGGCTGCGCCGGGGTACGAGCCCGGCATAGGCGCCGGCATCTTCACCGCGCGCGAACCGACCCGGATCCTCGATGCTGCTCTTGTAGCTGAGCGCGATGATCGGGCCGACGCTCGGTACCGCTCGGTCCGCTTGCCCGGCGTCGTCACCTTGCCCATGCGCAGGCCGAACAGCTTGAGTAAGCCCCGCAACTGGTTGACCATCGCGTGGTGCGACTTGATCAGCTGCTCGCGCACCTTGAGCTGGGTCCGGTCGAGATGCGTCGCGCTGCCCTTGATGTGCACCGCCTTGAACCAGCCCGTGCGCGCCAGCTGCGCCAGCCCTTCGGCATCGTGGACGTCGCTCTTGTTGACCCGCGCCGACAGCACACCCTTGGCATGCCGCGCGCAGATACACACCGCCGGCACGCCGCGCTCGACCAGGCCGTGATACAGGAACGCAGAAAGCGAACCCGTCTCCAGCACGACACGAACCATATCCGGGCAACGCTTCATCAGCGTCTTGGCCAGAACCTCCGGATCGGTTGCGCACACATCGCGCCACTTGACCCTGCCATCAGCGTCGACCGCACAGATGTGGGTCGTCTTGTCAGAAACGTCCAAACCGGCATAAATCGTCATCGGTCATCCTCCTGCCTCTGGAGCGCCTCGGCGACTCCGCATCCTGGCAGGAGGATGGCTACCTCAATTACGCAACGTCCCCGGAATTTGTACTGTGTGCCAATTGGGTCGGATCGGGATTGTGTGCGGAGATGTGCGCTGGAACGAAAAAGGCCGCCGCGTCCGGCGACGCAACGGCCTTATCGATCTTGATCGAGAAGGTTACGCGAAAGCGACGCGTACCGTCTGCCTAGCGTGGCGGCGCAGGCCGAAACCCATCAGGCCGAACCCGGCGAGCATCATCGCCCAAGTCGTTGGTTCAGGCACCGCGGAGACGCGCAGTTCGTTCAGACCAAAGACGTTCGAGCCGCAGCACGACGTATTGGCGGAGGCGACACCGGTCGGCAGGAATTGCAGATAACGGAACGAGCCGTTGTTCAGCGAAGCGAAGTTCTGGCCGGCGAGCGTCCCGGCAACGGGTGAAGCGGACAGCGTGCCATTGGCCAGGATGAACGTTGTCCCGGTCAGGGAGAAATTGCCGCCGCCGAGGTCGGAGACAGTGTTGCCGCCGATGATCGTGAAGGCGCCGGTGCCGCGATCACCATAATTGCCGTTGTGCGTGTTGAACAACTCGAAGCCCGTCAGCGAATAGGCTGCGCCCAGGTCGATCGTGATATAGGCGTTGGCCGGGCCGTTGTCCGGATTGATCCAATAGCCGTTGGCGAACGTCTCGTTGATCGCGCCGGTCTGCTGGTCGAGAATATTGCCGGCGACGAAGCGCGGATCATAAGAGCCCGATGAACCGATGACTGCCGTCGGAGTCAGGACAATCTGGGTGGCCGATGCCGCCGTTGCGGTGCACGCTAGCAATGCGGCGGCTGAGATTGCAAGATACTTACGATAGCTCATTTCTGATCCCTTCAGGCGCTCAATCGGCGCTGGCAGTGTTGGGTAATGTTAAAGCATGACTCGTGCCATTGTTATAAAGCGCTGTAACTTAATCAATAAATAGAACGATCGATGCAAAGTGTAATCGCGAGCGACGGTTGTTGGGGCTCGATCGCGGCTAGTCCGCCACCGCCTGGCGCGCATGCTCGCGACACTGCCGTTCCGTGACACGCGCAAAAACCCCCAAGCCAGGGTGAGTAGGCGAGCGCAAATTATTCCTGAAAAATGCGGCTTCCATCCAAGTCGATTCAACGACGCGCAAGTCTGCCGCACAAAGGCATCCTGTTCGTAAAACTTCGCGTCTTTCTCAGCGTTGATTCAAACTCGCACC
>NZ_JAQGLG010000207.1 GCF_028292965.1 Sphingomonas bacterium
TGGCTGAGCCGCATGCGCTCAGCACAACCGCCGCACCGATCACCATCCACCGCATCGCCGTCCTCCCTTGCGAAGGATGCTAGCGAATTCAGTATCGAATTGAAACTGGTTTATTGGGGCGCTGGCGGCCGCCTGAGCGCCCCTCCCTTTATGGGAGGGGAGAAAAGAATATTGGCCTGGCCCTAGTTCTTCAGCCGCCAGCCGCCCTTGAGCAGCGCATAGCAAAGCAGCCCGAGCGCCACGTCGATCGCCAGGATAACGATGCTGCCGATCCAGATCGGCGAATCGGCGGTGCCGAGAAAGCCGTAGCGAAACCCCGAGATGATATAGAAGAACGGGTTGAAATGGCTGAACGCGCGGAACGCCGGCGCCAGCTTGTCCACCGAATAGAAGGTCCCCGACAGCAAGGTCAGCGGCCCGATGACGAAATTCTGCACCGCCGCGGCGTGATCGAACTTCTCCGCCCAGATCGAGGTCAGGATGCCCATCAACGCCAGGAACACCGAGCCGAGCAGCCCGAACCACAGGATCGCGATCGGGTGGAGCGGCGCGACATGCACATCGGGCCATAACAGCATCGCCACGAACACCGCACCGCCGACACAGAAGGCCCGCGTCACCGCGCCCGCCACCAGCGCGCCGAGCAATTCGGCGGTCGACAGCGGCGGCATCAGATAATCGACGATCGTGCCCTGGATCTTGCCGACCAGCAGCGAGAAGCTCGAATTGGCATAGGCGTTCTGCAACATGCCCATCACGATCAGGCCCGGGGCGATGAAATCGGCGAACGGCACGTCGACGCCGCCGACATGCACCGGGCGTTTGCCCCCTGTCGCGATGCTGAAAATCACCAAAAACAGCAAGGTTGTGATGGCCGGCGCCCAGATCGTCTGGAGCTGCACCTTGAAGAAACGCCTCACCTCCTTGATATAGAGGGTCTTGAGACCACCCCAATTGACGTTCCGGATCACCGGGACGCCGGGTGGACTCAGCACCGCCGACTGGATTTCATCGGAAGGGGGCTGGCTGCTCATGGCGCGATCGGTTAGTCGCTGCCGCAGCCGCCCGCAACCCGTGAAGCACGGGCATGGCAAAACATGGGATTATCGATGGCCTGGACCGACGAGCGTATCGAAACGCTGAGGAAGATGTGGGAAGGCGGCCAGACGGCCAGCCAGATTGCCGAGCAGCTGGGTGGCGTGAGCCGCAACGCGGTGATCGGCAAGGCGCACCGGCTCGGGCTGCAATCGCGCCCGTCGCCGGTGAAACCGAACGATTCGACGCCAAAGGCCGCCGCCGCGCCGGCCGCGCCAAGGCCGGCACCGCCGCCACGACCGACACCGCCCGCGCCGCCGCAGGTTCAGGCTGCTGCGCCGATCACCGCGCCGCGCGCGCCGGTGGTCGACGAAGACGAGGATGATGACGACGACGTTTTCACGGCAGCGCCCGCCGCCGACGCGCCGGTCGCCCCTCCCCCGCCACCGGCCCCGATCATGCGGTCGGTCGGCCCGGGCGGCTTCCTGCGTCAGGCACCTGGCGAGCAACAGGCACCGATCACCCCTGCCCCGCCGCGCCGGCTGGTGCCGGCCAAGCCCTCGCCCGAAATGGCGGGCAAGACGACCTTGCTCGATCTCAACGACAAGATCTGCAAATGGCCGCTCGGCCACCCCGGCGAGCCCGATTTCCATTTCTGCGGTGAAAAGGTGAACCCGGGCTTCCCGTACTGCGTGCAGCATTGCGGTCACGCCTATCAGGCACAGCTGCCCCGCCGCGACCGCCGCCCGCCGCCACCGCTCCCGTTCGGCGGCCCGCGCGTTCGCTGAGTTGCAAAAGCGGTAAGACCACAATCCCTTCGTCACCCCGGACTTGTTCCGGGGTCCACCGTGCCGCGTAAGAAGACGCTGGAGCGCTCGCGGACCAGTGGATGCCGGAACAAGTCCGGCATGACGGTTAAGGGGGATCGCGACGGACTCCGAAACTACCGCGCCGATTTCAGCGAGCCCAACAGCTCCGCATACCCAGCCGGGTCATCCTTGCTCAACGCCAGCATCGCCGCCCGCGCCCGATCCAGCGCACCCTGCTTGTAGCTTTCCTTCACCTTCTCGATATCAGCAACGATCGCCCGAAGCTTCGCCACTTCCTCAGCCGGCGCCTGCTCGCCATCCGCCAGCGCCAGCACGATTGCGCTGATCTGCCCCAACTGCGCGCCATAGGTCGCGACATCGCGCACGATCCGCCCTTCCAGATCGGGGTCGCCCCGCCCCTCCACCGTGATTGACGGCGAGAAAATCCGGAACCACTGGCTGACATCGCCCGACAGCGGCTCGTTGGCATTAGGCTGGCCCCACGGCCACCACGGATTCCAGTTCTGCGTCATGCCCGTCTTTCTCACCTGAAATCGTCGAGTACAGAACGCGAACTCTAGCGGTGTTGGCCTGCGCCCGCTATCGCATATCCATGTCCGAAGACCTGTTCGCGTCCGCGCCAAAACCTACCGGTGAATATGATGCCTCGTCGATCGAGGTGCTTGAAGGGCTGGAGCCCGTCCGCCGCCGCCCCGGCATGTATGTCGGCGGCACCGATGAGCGCGCCTTTCACCATCTCGCCGCCGAAGTGCTCGACAATTGCATGGACGAGGCGGTCGCCGGCCACGCCACGCGTATCGAGGTCACGCTGGAGGTCGGCAACCGCCTGACCATCGTCGACAATGGCCGCGGCATGCCGGTCGATCCGCACCCCAAATTCCCCGACAAGAGCGCGCTGGAAGTCATTCTTTCCACGCTGCATTCAGGTGGCAAATTCTCCGGCAAGGCCTATGCGACGTCGGGCGGCCTGCACGGCGTCGGCGTCAGCGTGGTCAACGCCTTGTCGTCCGACACGGTGGTCGAGGTGGCGCGCAATCGCGAACTCTATCGCCAGCGTTTCTCCCGCGGCGTCACGCTCGGCCCGCTGGAGCATCTCGGCCCGACGCCCAATCGCCGCGGCACCTCGGTCGCCTTCACCCCCGATGATGAGATCTTCGGCCCGGAAATGCACTTCAAGCCGGCCCGGCTCTACAAGCTCGCCCGCTCCAAGGCCTATCTCTTCGCCGGCGTCGAGATTCGCTGGAAATGCGCGCCCGAGCTGATCACCGATGACATCCCGGCAGAGGCGGTGTTCCAGTTTCCCGGTGGCCTTGCCGACCATCTGCGCGAACAGATCGGCGGGCGCGAATGCGCCACCGCCGATTTCTTCACCGGCAACCAGGATTTCCCGAACGAACAAGGCCGCGTCGAATGGGCGGTGTCGTGGCCGCTGTGGAGCGACGGCTCGTACAGCTGGTATTGCAACACCATCCCGACCCCCGACGGCGGCACGCACGAGGCCGGCCTGCGCGCCGCGCTGGTGCGCGGCATTCGCGGCTTCGGCGACCTGGTCGGGCAGAAGAAAGCCAAGGACATCACCGCCGAGGATGTGATGACCGGCAGCGAGCTGATGCTCTCGGTGTTCATCCGAGACCCGCAATTCCAGAGCCAGACCAAGGACCGGCTGACCAGCCCCGACGCCGCGGCGCTGGTGGAGCGTGCGGTGCGCGACCATTTCGACCATTTCCTGTCCGACAATATGGAACGCGGTCGCGCGCTGCTCGGCTTCGTGCTCGAGCGGATGGACGACCGCCTGCGCCGCAAGGCCGAGCGTGAGGTCAAGCGCAAGACCGCGACCAGCGCGCGCAAGCTGCGCCTGCCGGGCAAGCTGACCGATTGCTCCTCGGATGATCCCAAGGGTACCGAATTGTTCATCGTCGAGGGCGACAGCGCCGGCGGATCGGCCAAGCAGGCGCGCGAGCGCAAGACCCAGGCGATCCTCCCGATCCGCGGCAAGATCTTGAACGTGGCCTCGGCCACCTCGGCGAAGATCAGCGCGAACCTGGAAATTGCCGATCTGATCATGGCGCTGGGCTGCGGCACGCGGAAGGACTGCCTGCCCGACAATCTGCGTTACGAACGCATCGTCATCATGACCGATGCCGATGTCGACGGCGCGCATATCGCGACGCTGCTGATGACCTTCTTCTTCCAGGAAATGCCCGAGCTCGTGCGGCGCGGGCACCTCTATCTCGCCCAGCCGCCGCTCTACCGCCTGACCGCTGGCACAAAGAACCTCTACGCCATGGACGACGCCCACCGCGCGCGGATCGAGGCGAACGAGTTCAAGGGCAAGAAGGTCGAGGTATCGCGCTTCAAGGGTCTCGGCGAGATGAACCCGATGCAGCTGCGCGAAACCACCATGGACCCCAAGACGCGCAGCATGATCCGCATCACTTTGCCGCAGGAATATGAGGAGCGCGCGGTGGTCAAGGATCTGGTCGACCGGCTGATGGGCAACAACCCGGCCCACCGCTTCGCCTTCATCCAGGAAAACGCCGCACGGATGGACGAGGACGCGATCGACGCGTGATCGCGGCCTGGCTTGCCGCGATTCAACCGGCCGCTATGATCGCCACAAGCCGCCGTCACGGACTGGGTATGTCATGAAATATTGCGCTTTTCTCCTCGCGTTCGCCGCGCTGCCCGCCATCGCTGCCGCGCAGGACCGTCCTGTCGCGCCCGCACCCGCTGCGCCTGTCTCGCCCCCACGCGATGTCGTCGTCACCGGCGTGCGGCTGAAGGACACCGAGGCGGCGCTGAAGGCCTGCATCGCGCGCAAATGTCCGCCCAAGGAGGATATCGACGCCACGATGGCGCATGCCGAGAACGAGTTCGTCGCCGGCGACTATCATGGTGCGCGGCAGACATTGCTCGGCAGCGTCGGGCGCAACCGACGCTACGCCAAGCAATATCCGATCGACGTGTCCGACCTGATGCGCGCCAATTCGCGCGTCGCCGTGCATCTCGGCGAAGGCGACGACTATCTGTTCAGCGCCAATGAGGTCGTACGTATCCTGAAGTCCGGCCTGGCGCCTGACGATTACCGCGTGCTCGGCGCGCGGGTCGAACTGGCCGATGCCTATGCCAAGAGCCGCGACGTCGATCTCGCGCTGAATACCTACCGGGACGTCGCGTCGCGCGCGCACAAGCTCGGTTTGCCGGGCGTCGAGGGTTATACCCGGTTACGCGAGGTGGGGTTGCTCGGGGCGCTCAGCGAGGCCAATGTTTCCGGCTATGGCGACATGCTGCGTCGCGCCATCGACAGCCTTGTTGCCGATAGAAATCCGCAGCTTGCGGCCTATGCCTTCGGCGCACGCCCGATCAGGGCGCGGATCGACGCCCGGCATGGCAACGCGTCCGCGATCGATCAGATGATCGCCGAATACCGCCGTACCGCGCCGGTGAGCACCCGCACGATCCTGCTCTACAGTCCGCCGATCGTGCAGAACCCCGCCTCGGCCGCCCGTCAGGCGGCCAGTGGCGAGACGCTCAACCAGATGGCGATGGATGATTTCGACAATCAATGGGTCGATATCAGCTTCTGGGTTGCGCCAGACGGGCATGTCACCGATGCCGGCGTGCTGCGCCAGAGCAGCAAGCTCAACGATTATTGGGTCAAGCCGATCGTCACCTCGCTTAGCGGGCGGCGCTACGCACCGTTGGCGATGGATCCGAGCCAGCCGGGCGTGCTGCGCGTCGAGCGCTACACCTTTACCTCCCGCTGGACCAACAACGTGACGGGCTCGCATATGCGCCAACGCGAGCCCACGCCCCAGGTCGAGATGGTCGATCTGACCGTCGATCCACCGAGCGGCACGCAGACCGCACCCTCCAAATGATCGACAGGCTGCTGCTCGCGTTGCTGCTTGTGGCAGCACCTCTGGCACCCCGGGCCCAGATGCCCGCAGCGCCCGGGGCGGCAAACGTGGTACCTCTGCCGGCGCTCGCCCAGCGTACGGCTCAGCTCATCCCGCTGCTCAATGGTGCCGGCGACGTGGCCGCTTCGTTCGCCCCTTCCTTCCTCGCCCAGGTGCCGGAACCGCAGATTCGCGCGATCTCGATTCAACTGCGCGAATCCATGGGTAAAGCCGTGTCCATCGCGGAAATCGATGCGGTGCAGCCCAACGCCGCGCGTATCCGCATCACCTTTGAGCGGGGTATCGTGTCGATGAACCTGGCGATCGAGCAGGAGGCGCCGAATCGCATTATCGGCCTGCTGGTCACCGGCACCACCGCGACCGAGGCTTCGCTTGACGCGGTAGTGACGGCGTTGAAAGCAGAGCCGGGGCTGACCGGCTTCTCCTTCGCCCGCCTCGACAACGGTCCGCCAACAGCCTCCTTATCACTCAACGCCGACCGGCCAGCGGCGATCGGCTCGGCGTTCAAGCTGGCGATCCTCGCCGAACTGATCCGGGCGACCAACCACGGCGAACGGCATTGGGATGACATGGTCACGCTCGACGGGTCGCCCCTGCCGGGCGGTGTCTACATGCAGAAGCCCGCCGGCACCCAAATGACGCTGCGCGAGGTCACCGAGAAGATGATCTCGGTCAGCGACAACAGCGCAACCGACGTGCTGCTCGCGCTGCTAGGGCGCGACAAGGTCGAAGCGATGCTGCCGGTGATCGGCTGGCGCGACGCGGCGCGCAACCGGCCGATGCTGTCGACGCTCGACATGTTCAAGCTCAAGGGCCTGCAGGGCGGTGCGCTCGGCCGACGCTGGTCGACGCTCGATGAAGCAGGCAAGCGCGCGCTGCTCGCCAGCGACGTCACCCCGGCCCCGATCACCGCGCTCGATCCGATGCTGTTCCGCGACAACAAACCGAGGCTGCTCGATGTCGAATGGTTCGCCTCCCCTGCCGATCTGGTCCGCACGATGGACTGGATCCGCCGCAATACCGGGAAGGGCCCGGGCGCCGAGGCGAGGCGCATCCTGGCGATGAACCCGGGCGTCGGCCCGGCCGCTGCGGCCAACTGGGCCTATGTTGGCTACAAGGGCGGGTCGGAGCCCGGCGTGATCAGCATGTCCTTCCTGCTCCAGGCCAAAGACGGGCACTGGTACGCGCTGTCGGCAAGCTGGAACAACCCGGTGGCAGTGATCGACGAAGGCCGCTTCATCGCGCTGATGAGCCGCGCGGTCGAACTCGCGGTGCCCCGCTAGGTGTCGCCGCGCATCCGACGCTTGTGGTACCGCGTGCGGATACCGATGCCGGCGACCATCATCGCGAAGCCGGCCGCGATGAACGCCAGCGCAATCGCGCCGGGCCATGTGGGCTCGATCACCGCAACGCCCGCGCCGAGCAGCGCCAGCGCCATGCCGCTATAGCGCACCCATGGCACCAACCCACGCAACTCGCGCCGATAGGCAGCGCGCTCGACCGGGTCGGCGAGGTTGGGCGGCGGGCGGTTCACCGCGCCGTCCACTCCTCGGCGAGCAGGCCCCAGATGAAGCTGTCGCGCACGCCGAGATGCGTCTCCCACTCACCGCGCAGCACGCCCTCGCGGACGAAGCCGAGACTCTCCAACAGGCTGTTGGAACCGGTGTTATCGGGGTCGGTATCGGCGAAGACGCGGCGATTGCCTTCCTCGCGGAACAGTAGGTCGAGCAAGCGCGACACCGCTTCGCGGGCATAGCCCTGGCCCCAGAGCGGCCGGGCCAGCGCATAACCGATCTCGATCACCTTGCCCTGGCGCTTCTCGTGCGCGGCGAGCTGGCCGATCGCGGTATCGTCGCCCTTGAGCGTGATCGCCCAGGCGCGCCAGTCGGACGAGGCCGTTTTCTTGGTCAGCTCAGCGCGGCTCTCTTCGAGCGAGCCGAGCGCTGGGTGCGACCAGTAACGCATCGCTTCTTCGTCGCTGTAGACGACGTGCATCGCCTCGGCATCGTCGACCGACAGCGGGCGCATGCGAAGGCGCGCGGACTCGATCACCGGCGGACTCATTCGCCGCCGGCCAGCGCCTCGACCAGCGCCTTGACCTTCTTCTGGCGCCATTGCGGCAGCGGGGCGACCAGCCAGTATCCGAGACGGTACGGCTTGGGCTCGCCGACCATGACGATGCGGCCGCTGGCGATGTCGCGCGCGGCGAGCAGTTCGGGCACCGTGGCGCGGCCGAGGCCGGCGGCGGCGGCGTCGATCGCGAGGCCGGCATCGCCGACGCGGACCAGCGACACGGCGTCGTCGTTGAGGCAGCCGGGCCAGGAGATGCGCGTGTCGGCGCCGCCGCCCGGCCGCTCGACCGTGACCATGCCGTCGGATTCGAGCGCTTCGCCCTCATGCTCGCCTGGGCCTTCGCCCCAGCGGATCGCGAGATCGAGATTGGCTTCGGTGAAGTCGATCGTGTCGTCGGCCGAGACGATCGCGAAGCGCAGCTCGCCATCGGCCTCGGCGATGCGGGCGAGGCGCGGCATCAGCCATTTCTCGGTCAGGTCGCGCGGGGCGGCGATGGTCAGCGACTTGGAGGTCTGCCCGGCCTGCATGGCGCGGACGGCTTCCTCGAACTGGAGGAAACCGTGGCGCAGCGCGGCGAGGCCGGCCTCGCCCTCGGGCGTGAGTTCGAGGCCCTTGGTGGTGCGGCGGAACAGCACAACGCCGAGTGTGTCCTCGAGCGCGCGGATCTGCTGGCCGACCGCGGCGGGCGTGACGGCAAGTTCGTCGGCGGCGCGGGTGAAGGACAGATGGCGCGCGGCGGCGTCGAGGACACGCAGGCCGTTGAGGGGGAGATGGGTGCGCTTCACAGGTCCACCGCCGGCGCCAGCAGCGCGAACTTTGGAATGTCGACGTCGAAGCCCGAGCCGTCCTCGCCTACCATGTGGTAGCTGCCCTGCATCGAACCCGTCGGCGTCGCCAGCGGGCATCCCGAGACATAGTCGAAGCTCGCACCCGGCGCGATCAGGGGTTGTTCGCCGACCACGCCTTCGCCCTCGACCGAATGGCGCGCGCCGCGGCCGTCGGTGATGATCCAGTGGCGGGTGAGCAGCTGGACCGCCATCGGCCCCTCATTCTCGACGCGGATGTGGTAGGCCCAGAACCAGCGGCCGCGCGCGGGCTCGGATTGCTCGGGCAGATAGTTGACCGAGACGCGGACGATGACGCCGCGCGTTTCCGCCGCATGGGGGAACAGCGCGCTCATGGTCTTGGAGACGGTCATAGCCCCACCGCCGTCAGCGCCTGGTCGAGATCGGCGATGACGTCCTCGGGGTCTTCGAGGCCGACATTGAGGCGCAGCAGGTTCTCGGTGACGCCCATCTCGATGCGCTTGTCCTCGGCGACACCGTAATGGGTCGTCGAGGCGGGATGCGTCATCAGCGAGCGCGAGTCACCGATATTGTTCGAGATATCGACCAGCTGCAGCGCGTCGAGCAGGCCGTGCGCCTGCGTGCGTCCGTCCGCGACCTCGAAGGCGAAGATCGGGCCGCAGGCATCCATCTGCGCCATGGCGAGATTGTGCTGCGGGTGGCTGGGCAGGCCGGGGTGGAGGATGCGCGGCACGCGGCCTTCCATGAACTGGCCGACCTTGATGGCGTTCTCGCTCTGGCGGCGGATGCGCAGGTCGAGCGTCTCCAGACCTTTCAGCACCACCCAGGCATTGAACGCGCTGAGCGTCGGGCCGGTGTTGCGGGTGAAGGGCAGCAGCACGTCGTTGATGAAGGCCGCGGTACCGCACACCGCGCCGGCGAGCACGCGCCCCTGCCCGTCCATCATCTTGGTCGCGGAGTAAGCGGTGACGTCGGCACCGAACTCCAGCGGGCGCTGCAGAGCGGGCGTGGCGAAGGCGTTGTCGACGACGCTGACGATGCCGTGCCGGCGGGCGATGTCGCACACCGCCTTGAGGTCGACGACGTCCATGGTCGGGTTGGCGGGGGTTTCGAAGAAGAACACCTTGGTGTTGGGCTTCACCGCGTCGGCGAACTGCTGCGGGTCGCGCGCATCGACGATCGTCACCTCGATCCCGAACTTGGGCAGCAGCGTATCGGTGAGCCAGCGGCACGAGCCGAAGGCGGCGCGGCCGGCGACGATGTGATCGCCCATCTGGAGCTGACAGAGCAGCACCGCGGTCATCGCGGCCATGCCGGTGGCCATGGAGCGGCACGCCTCGGCGCCTTCCAAAAGGGCGATGCGATCCTCGAGCATCTGCACGGTGGGGTTCTGCAACCGCGAATAGGTCATGCCGACCTGCTCGCCGGCGAAGCGCGCTGCGGCGTCTGCGGCGCAATCATAGGCATAGCCCGAGGTGAGGAACAACGCCTCGGAGGTCTCGCCGAACTCGCTGCGCGCGGTGCCGCCGCGCACGGCCTGGGTTGCGGGGCGCCAGTTGCGCGTGATCGAGGTGTCTTGTCCGGTGCGGCGCTTCATGCGGAGCGCTTTGCCGCCCGCTTGCGCAGGACGCAACCTTGAACAGGAGCGAAGGCTTGAGGAGGAGCGGTTCCGCGATCCACGGGCCGACCCACCCCCGGCCCCTCCCTTGTCCAGGGAGGGGAGAATTGGGGTCGATCCTTGAACCGCAAGGAAGAAGATGGGAAAGCCGGGCGCGTGACGCCTGCCCCCCCGCCCCGCCCCTGGCGCGCCGCCGCGATCATCGGGGTTATCGCGCAATTGCTGTTCTCGTTCCGCGTCGCGACGCCGCACAAGCTGATGTTCGACGAGGTACATTACGTCCCCGCCGCACGGAAGCTGCTGGCGCTGTCCGGCCCGGCGAACATCGAGCATCCGCTGCTCGGCAAGGAGTTCATCGCCGCGGGCATCGCGCTGTTCGGCGACAACAGCATGGGGTGGCGCTTCTTCTCGACGCTGGCGGGCACGGGCACGGTGCTGGGCGTGTTCGCGATGGCGTGGCTGATCTTCGGCAAGGTGCGCACCGCGACGATGGCCGCGATCTTTGCGCTGCTCAACATCACGATCTTCATCCAGGCGCGGATCGGCATGCTCGACGGGTTCATGGGCGTGTTCGTCGTGCTCGGGCTGGCCGCCCTGCTGTGGGCGATGCGCGCACCCGCCGGCGCCCGCGGATGGGGCGGACCCTGGCCGCGCTGGGTGCTGGGCGGCGTGCTGCTCGGCCTCGCCGTGGCGGCGAAATGGGCGGCGGCGCCGATCATCGCCTTTGCGTGCATAGGCTTCGTCGCGGTGCGGCTGAGCGACGGGCGGCGGCAGAAGCAGAGCGTGTGGGCCGCGCTCAACGGCACCGGCCAGCCGCACTGGCCGGGGCTGCCGGTGGTGCCGGCGCTGCTCGCGCTCGGGCTGGTCAGCGTGACGACCTATGCCCTGACCTTCATGCCGGCCTTCTTCTACCACAGCCAGTATCTGACCTGGGGCGAGCTGATCGGGTTCCAGGCCAAGATGTACGCGCAGCAGACCCAGGTCCTGCCGCCGCACCCCTATCAATCGAGCTGGTGGAGCTGGCCGCTGATGATCCGGCCGATCTGGTACCTCTACGAGCAGGTCGACGGGGCGCAGCGCGGCGTGCTGATGATCGGCAATCCGGCGGTGCTGTGGGGCGGGCTGGTCGCGGTGCTGGCATGCCTGTGGGCGGGCCTGCGCCACGGCGCGGGCAAGCAGCTGGCGGTCGCTTTGCTGTGGATCGGCGCGTTCGGCATGTGGGCGCTGATCCCCAAGTCGCTGGGTTTCTTCTATTATTATTACCTGCCGAGCATCTTCCTCGCGCTGCCGCTGGCGGGCGCGTGGGAGCATTATGGCAAGGGCCGGCTGAAGAACTGGGACGAGGGTTATGTCGCGCTGACGGCCGGGCTGTTCGCCTATTTCTACCCGATCATCTCGTCCCTGCCGCTTGGCGGGGCGCAATCCTTCCAGCACTGGATGTGGTTCAAGACCTGGCCGTGAGGCCGCGATCGACCTGCTCCACCTGCTCGAGCAGGTGGATGCTTTTTTCGCGGCCGCCACGACGCCTCGCTCGACATGATTATCGTGTGAGATCAGCGTGCTGACGGGCGCGCCTTGTCCAACATGGCAGGTGGCGGAGCAGGTCGGCGGCACCTGCTCAGCAGGTCGGCCCGCAGGTGCGAGCAGGTCAGCCTGATTCAACTCGCCGAAAAAGTCGCGAGAAAGGGCGCACGAATTTTGCATCGTGCGAGGTATTCACATGGACATCGAGATTTTTGAATCACGGCGTGACGACCGCGGCGGCGAAAGCGCAGGCGGCGGGGCGGCGGAGGACGGCACGCGCGGGCCGCGCGGTCGCTTTCGCAAAGGCGTGTCCGGCAACCCGTCGGGCCAGCGCGCCGAACGCAAGCGCAGCGGCGCGCCGGGCGACCGGCTGATCGGCGCGGACGAGCCTACCCGCGCGCTCATCCTGGCCGAGGCCTATCGCCCGGTGCGGCTGACGCGGAACGGCAGGACCGCGGACGAGGATGAGGAGGGTTTGCCGGTGACCCAGGCGATCATCCGCGCGATGGCGCGCAAGGCGCTGGCGGGCAACCGGCTGGCGCAGCACCACTGGACCCAGATCGTGCGCGAGGCGGAACGCGAGCAGCGCGCGGCGCAGGTGGTGATCTACAACGCGCTGGAGCGCGAGCATTACCGGCGCGACCCGACCGCGTCTTATGAGGATGACCTTGTCTTCGACCCGACGGTGGGGACGGTGTTGGTGCGGGGGGATGATGGGGATGGGTGAGGTGAGGGTGGCGGGTTGTCTTGATCGTCGCCGTGTAAAGAACGAGCGCAGCCTTGTTTCGCATCGAACTATAACGCTATGTGTTATATATCGACATTGCACCGAGAGGCCGGCGATTCCGCGCTACGCGAGGCGGTGCGGCGCGCGGAGGATGGGTTGATCGATGCCGATCTTGGCGGCGGCGTCATCAAGCAGCGGGTGGCGCGGCCGGGAAAGGGGAAGTCGGGCGGCTATCGCACGCTGATCCTGTACCGACAGGGAGGCCGGGCGATATTCGCCTTCGGTTTCGCCAAGAACGCACAGGCGAACATATCGAAAGCGGACCTGGCGCTGTTGAAGGATGCCGCGGTCGAGGCGCTGGGATGGAATGACGAGGAACTGGACCGGCTGGTGGCGTCGGGAGCGCTGGTAGAGATCGAGGATGAGCATGAAGACTGACACAGGCTATCGCAGCGAGATTGCGGGTGCGATCCATGAGATGATCAGCGACGCGCACGACGCTGGCGTGGTATCCCGCGCGACGCTGCGTACATTCGATGAGGCGTGCCTCGCCCCGGCGCTCGCGCTGGCGGGCGACGAAATCCGCGCGATCCGCGAGCGCGAGCATGTCTCGCAACCGGTGTTCGCCGCCTATCTCAACGTCTCGCGCAATCTGGTGTCGGATTGGGAGCGAGGTGTGAAGCGTCCGGGTGGCCCGGCCTTGCGGCTGTTGTCCATTATCCAGCGCAAGGGGTTGCAGGCTGTCGCGTGAACGGGGTGAAGTGAATTGGCTAATGAGGGGTAATTGCACCTGTCCCGGTAATTCCTGTCCCGGTAATTCCTGTCCCGGTAATTCCTTGCTTCCGTGGGGCGTCCACAGAAGGGTAATTGCTCCTGTCACGGCAATTCAAATTACAGCATTGATTTTGTCGTTGCCGGCTTTCGACACCCAGTCGCGCCGCTTGTAGCTTATCGACGCAATGGCTAGTTTAGCACACAATAAGGTTTCAGGGAGGTTTTGTGGCGAGAGAGTTGAAGCTAGCTGTTGGCGCGCTAAACGTGCGACTTCACCCGCACTCCCCAGAAATTTATGACGCGTTTCTCAATGCGCTTTATCAGCTTCGTCTTCCTGTACGCATTCGAGGCGATCGGTTCGGAATGATAACGCTCCTGGACCGCCGCGGCATCGATGATGGCCTGATTCGTGGCGTTCTCCGAACATTTACTAAGATCGATCCAAATTCTCGATGGTTCGACGAGGATAGCTTAGGTGATGCCGACCCCGAGCTTCTCAAAAAGATTAGCATCCCCTCAAACGCGCATCCAAACTCATCTGCATTTCGATTTACTATGAATGTGCAAAAGCACATCCTGACGTTCGAGCAATATAGCGAAGGCCGACAACTTACGCCAAAAAGCGCTTATCAAATTTTCCGCTGGCTTGCAGATGATGAGATGATAGTTGCCATTTTCGGCACTGCGAAAATCAGCGTGCTCCAAGACAAACGATCTCTTGACAATATTTTCAATATGCGGCGTCTGAAATCTATAACGTTCATTATAGATCGCCCTAACCCTGACATCTGGAGCGACGACCTCGAAAACGAAGTGGACAATCACCTCGCGGCTGCGCATGCGCAAAGAATAGCTGTTACTTACACGGCCCCACCGGGTGGATCTCTAGTTGAAACTCCATCGTTGAGGCGGCTGGGCAATGGGGCACTACGAAATGGTGAGATCGACGCACGAGGCTATGACGAAGACGGCCATGTCCGCGTCTCAACCTTAGATAGCCCGCGCATCGAGCAAACAAAGTACGATCCCGATGTCGAGACTGAGCAAGTGGCATTTGAAAGATTACGTCGTGGGATGGAGGCCAATCAACAATGACCCTATCCGCGAGCTATCGAGGAATGTGGAAATCAATCTCGCGATATTGGCAAGATTATGGCGGATGGCGCGACTTTTGCTCATCACCACTTTTTCATTTCTCAATTATATGCGCGACCGTGTCGTATTCTGTATGGATGAAACCAGAGTGGAACGATCTAC
>NZ_JAQGLG010000256.1 GCF_028292965.1 Sphingomonas bacterium
TGGGGTGGTGGGGGGGGGGGTGTGGGCGGGCACCGCCCTGTTTCAGCTATGCTGAAACCAAAGGTCTCAACCCCGGAACCAGCGGCGCTGCATGAAGTAGACGATGATCCCGATCGTGATCAGCAGGCAGATGCCGGCGATCGCGTCGAACGCCCAGGGTTCCTCGGCATAAGGCAGGCCCTTGACGTTCATGCCGTACAGGCCGGTCAGGAACGTCAGCGGCAGGAAGATCATCGCCACGATCGAGATCAGCAGCGCGCGTGAGTCGATCTGTTCGGCGCGCAGGTCGGTCAGCGCCTCATGCGCCAGCGCCGAGCGTTCGCGGATGCTCTCCAGTTCCTCGGCCATGCGCGCCGCCCGGTCCGCCGCCGAGTTGAGATGCTGGCGGTCGTCGTCCTGCAGCCAGTCGCACGGCAAGGCGGCGAGCTTCTCCAGCGCGGCGCGCTGCGGCGTCAGGAAGCGACGATAGCCGATCGCGGCGACGCGCACCTGGGTAACGTTGCGGCGCAGCTCGAACACCTTGTCGGCGGTCATCTCGGCCTCGCAATCGTCGAGCTTGTCGCCGAGCTCGGCGACCTCGGGGTCGAGATCGGCGGTGATCGCGCTGGCGAACTCGGCGATCAGGTCGCCGGGATCGAGGATGTGGCCTTCCTCGATCGTCTTGACCACCTCATCGACCGCGATCAGCGGCTTGCGCGTCACCGAGATGACCCGACCGGCCTGCGCCCAGATGCGTACCGAGGCGAGCGGATCGGACGAGGTCATCGCCTCGCTCGATCGCCCGCGCAGGTTAAGGTAGGCGCCGTCGCCCAGCGCGTCGCAGCGCGGCCGGGTCTCGGTCGCGGTCAGCGGCTCGACGATATGGTCGGGCAGGTGCGCCTCATCCTTGAGCCACGCCTGGGCTTCCTCGTTGTTGGTCGTGAGATGGACCCAGACCAGCGCCGCACCGCAGGTCAGCGCGCCCTTGATCTCGACACGCTCGGCATGGCCCTTGTCCACCCGGTAAGCAAAGCCGCTCATAGCATCTCCATATAGAGCGTCAGTCCCGGACCCGGTGCAACGGGTGGCGCGGTACAAACGATCCGTGCCGCATCGGCACGGGCGCGGTCGAGGATCGCGACGGGCACGGTGGCATCGTGCATCACCCGGTCGGCCTGCGCCAGCAACCGGGCCTCGTACAGGGTGAGGTCGTCGGGGTCGGCGGTGCGCGGGCGGATCGTGACCAGCGCGTCGCCCCGTGCATCGTCCGCCGTCGCGAGCCACGCCGTCACGTCCTGCGTCGCCGCCATCGGATCAAGTGGGCCGCCGGATGCCAATGCCGCGCCGATCGCCCGGCGTCTGTCGGCACCATCGGGGAAGCGCGCGCGGATCGCCTCGCGCGCCGCATGCAGCGCGGTTACCAGCATGCCGAGATGCTGTGGCAGTAGCGCCTCCAGCCGCTGGCGCAGCGCCGCGGCGAGGCCGGCCGAGGCGCCGCCGGTGCCGATCGCGATCAGCACCGGATCGCGGTCGACGATCGCCGGCACGGTGAAGTCGCACAACGCCGGGCGGTCGACCGCGTTGACCAGCACGCCACGTGCCTTGAGTCGCGCCACCGCCGCGACGGCCTCGTTCTTATCTTCGATGGCGACGATAGCGAGCGCCGCATCGGCGTCCTCGCCGACGACCGCCGCGCCGGCGCGTTCGAGCAGGCGGCGCTTGGCTGCCGCCGCTTCGCCTTCACCAAGCAGGATCACCGGCCGGCCCGCCACCGTCATGAACAGCGGCAGGGCGGGCCAGGTCATGCGGTCAGCCAGTCCGGCAGCCGCTCGGCCGCGAGGATGGTCGCGGGATCGATGCGGTCGGCAACCACCGCGTAGCGGTCGCCATCGACCAGTACCTCGGGCACCAGCGCACGGCTGTTATAGGTCGAGGCCATGGTCGCGCCGTACGCGCCGGCGGTGCGGAACACCGCCAGATCGTCCGACTTCACCGCGTCGACATCGCGGCCCATGGCGAAGGTGTCGCCGCTCTCGCATACCGGGCCCGCGATGTTGGCCATCATCCGCTCGCCGTTCGGGCGCACCGCGACGAAGTCGTGCCACGCATCGTACAAGGCCGGCCGCGCCAGATCGTTCATCGCCGCGTCAACGATGACATAGGGGTTCACCGCCCCCGGCTTGACCCAGATGACGCGAGTCAGCAGCACGCCGGCATTGCCGGCGATGAAGCGGCCGGGCTCGAACATCAGCTGGACGTTCCAGCCCCTGGTCACCCGCGCGACCATCGTGCCATAGGCCGCGGTGCTCGGCGGCACGTCGCCCGCCTTGTAGGGCACGCCGAGACCGCCGCCGAGATCGACGCGCTCGATCGTGTGGCCCGCCGCGCGCAGTTCGGCGACGAGCTGGCCGATGCGGGTATAGGCAGCTTCGAGCGGGGTGATGTCGAGCAGCTGGCTGCCGATATGGATCGCCACGCCGCGCATGTTGAGGCCCGGCAGCGCCGCCAGCCGGCCGTACATCGCCACCGCCTGGTCGATCGCCACGCCGAACTTGTTCTCGGCCTTGCCGGTCGAGATCTTGGCATGGGTGCCGGCATCGACGTCCGGATTGACGCGCAACACCGCATCGGCCGACGTGCCGCCGGCCGCGGCGATGGCGGCGAGCACTTCGCCCTCTTCCTCGAGCTCGAGGTTGAACTGACCGATCCCGACATCGAGCGCACTGGCCAGCTCGCCGCGCGTCTTGCCGACGCCGGAGAAGACGATGTCGTGCGCCGGCATGCCCGCCGCCAGCGCGCGCTGCATCTCGCCGCCCGACACCACGTCGGCGCCGTAACCACGCCGCGCCAGCACCGCGAGCACGGCGCGGTTGGGGTTGGCCTTGATCGCATAGGCGAGATGGGCGTTCTCGATCCCGGCATCGACCAGGCCAGCGCGGAAGATGTCGGCCTGATGCTCGAACATGGCGCGCGAATAGACATAGACCGGCGTGCCGACTTCGGCGGCAATCCGTTCCAGCGGGACACGCTCGCAGTGGAGCGCCCCGTCGATCAACGTAAAATGTTCCATCAGCTCGCCGGGGGGAGATCGAATTCGTCGCTGCGCCGCTCGTCCGAGTTGGTCAGCAATTCGTCGCTGCGCTCGGGCCGCGCCTGGTTGGACGGGGTGAGCAGTTGCGTCGGGCTCGGCGTGGCGCGCGCGCCATAGGGCGCGACCGGCAGCGACTTGCCCGGTGCCGGTTTGAGTCCGGACATCGATCCGCATGCCGCCAGCAGCAGCGCGAGTATCAGTCCGATCACCGCCTTCATCTGTCGTCTCCTTCGCGCGCCGCACGAATCGCGGCACGCACATTGGCCGGCGCGGTGCCGCCAAAGCTGGTCCTGCTGGCGACCGAGGCATCGACCGTCAACACGCCATAGACGCGTTGGTCGATTCGCGCATCGATCGCAACCAGATCGTCGAGCGGCACCTTGTCGAGCGGCACGCCCAGCTCCTCGGCGCGCTTGACCGCGCGGCCGGTGATGTGATGCGCTTCACGGAACGGGATGCCCCCCTCGCGCACCAGCCAATCGGCGAGATCGGTGGCGGTGGCAAACCCCGCCTCGGCCGCGCCGCGCATGCGGTCGGTGCGGAAGGTCGCGCTCTCGACCATGCCGGTCATCGCGGCGATCGAAAGACCGAGCAGGTCATGCGCCTCGAACACCGGCGGCTTGTCGTCCTGCATATCCTTCGAATACGCCAAAGGCAGGCCCTTCATGGTGATCATCAGCGCGGTGAGGCAGCCGATGATGCGGCCCGAATGCCCACGCACCAGCTCGGCCGCGTCGGGGTTGCGCTTCTGCGGCATGATCGACGAGCCGGTCGACCATTGATCCGACAAAGCGACGAAGCCGAAGGGCTGCGACGCCCACAGGATGAACTCCTCGGCGAGGCGCGACAAATGCAGCGCGCACTGCGCGGCGGCGGTGAGATACTCGATCGCGAAGTCGCGGTCGGACACGCCATCGAGCGAGTTGCGCGTCGGGCCGTCGAAGCCGAGCGCCTTCGCCGTCACGGCCCGGTCGATCGGGAAACCCGTGCCGGCCAACGCGGCCGAACCGAGCGGGCAGAGGTTGAGCCGCGCCCGCGAATCGGCGAAACGGCTCCGGTCGCGCGCAATCATCTCATGATAGGCCATCAGATGGTGACCGAGCGTGACCGGCTGCGCGCTCTGCAAATGGGTGAAGCCGGGCATCACGCTGTCGGCATGCTCTTCGGCGCGGGTCAGCAGCGCCTGCTGGAAGCCAGCCAGCGCCGCCTCGACCTGATCGATCGCGTCACGCACCCACAGCTTGAAGTCGGTCGCGACCTGATCGTTGCGCGAGCGCGCGGTGTGCAGCCGGCCGGCCACCGGGCCGATCGCCTCGGCGAGCCGCGCCTCGGTCTGCATGTGGATGTCTTCGAGCGCGAGATCCTCGGCAACGCCGTTCGCTTCATAACCCGCGGCAACCGTCTCCAGCCCGGCGAGGATCGACGCTGCATCCTCCGGCGAGACGATGCCCTG
>NZ_JAQGLG010000265.1 GCF_028292965.1 Sphingomonas bacterium
ATGTCTCGCAAGATTGCCGCCTCCCGATTTAATCGTCGGCAATTCAGGCTATCGATGCCGGCGAGCGTCCGCAATCATGGCTTTAGCGGTCGTCCGCACAAGCCCGCCCAGACCGCCTGCTCTCCCACCTCGCCCTCTCAACCAGACGGTCAGCAAACCACCAGGTCGAGCCATTCCCGGCCTGTCGATAGACACGTTCCGCCTGGATTACTGCGACGTGGCGTAATTGAGTTAGCCATCCTCCTGCGTTGGTACGGAGTCGCCAAAGCGCTCCAAAGGCAGGAGGATGGCGTTACGGTGACACGTGCAACTAACACTTTTATTGCCCCCCACCCCAGCAGGTTGTTTTAATAAAGTAGTTTTTGATATTATTCCACATGTGATCGGCATTGTTAATTGTAATTAGGGATGTCTAGTTTTCGATAGGTATTTTTATCTCGCCTCCTGAAACTAAATCATGCAAGATTAACGTAATCGAAGCCTTGTGCTCGACTATTAGTCTCAAAAATTGATTTCTATCGTTCACGTCAAACGGTAAATGAACGAAAGCCATCCCACCAGCCACTGAAGCCTGTGGCGCTATTTCGATAGGGGCCTTTAGAATTGATTGCGAGGACAAGCCGTACTTCTTAAGTGATAGGGTTCCCCTGTCATTAACCCCCAACTCTCTTCCAAACGGCCCTATGCCAAGAGTATCCAAAGAGATGTGCGTTCCGTCTGACGCCGTAATCAGAAGCGTCACCTCCAGACTCACTCGATTTTCACGGGAAAGATTTGTAATAGTCATCCTAGCCAATGAGATGATTTGTCCATCGTATTGTTCGTTTGGCGGATCAACCATTCCAGAATAGTTATTAAATGACGATTGCTTTACCTTAGTGACCCTGATGTTAAGAGACGGTTTAGCTGCAATGGCAGCAGAGGTGCTCGCAGAAGCCTTAAGAGGCTGAGGCTGAGGACTTGCCGGAAGAGGGGCGGGCGCATCGAACGCTCCTTGAGTGCGTCCATCGGCTTCTGTCGCCTTGCTATGCGGATCGGCCATTTCGACGGGGATAGCCTTCTTCTCTGCCGTCTGCTTGTCCTGCACGGGTGCGTAAATTTGGCGCACGCCAAGAATCGCTATTGCCGCGAAGCCGGCCGCACCGATTATGCCAATCGCGACTATCAAGATCGATCCGACCATTCGCTGTCCCCACCACCGGCGAAAATGCCAAGTCGCCGCTACCGCGCTCCATACCGTCAATGATACTCCGACGACAAAGAGGGCCTTCTGGGCCCAATCGGCAAACACGGCAGGGGCAAATGCGCTCATAAACCCCGCCCCGAAGGCGAAAGGTATCGGAATCCACCAAGGCAACTTGATGTGGCCCATGCTTGTAATACCGCCCCCTTCGAGTCGCCCCCTTGCAACCCGAGCCATTGAAGCTGACCATCTACGAGATTTTGATCTACATGACCAAACTGGATATGCGCCAAACAAGTTCAGGGTGACGGCCGAGGAGATGCCTCGGCATCTGGCATTAATCCCCTTCGGGCGATGGCATGTCGCACCTCCCGGGTCGACCTCCCCAAATTCCCCCTTAAGATACCGCACATGGACGATAGCGGCATTTTCCCCTTCCTCGCGCAAAAGGCCGCGACCGGCGCCCGCACCGCGCTGGTCACGATCACCGGCGTCTCGGGCAGTTCGGTGCGCAACCCCGGCGCGCATCTCGCGGTGGCCGAGGATGGCAGCTGGCGCGGCTCGCTGTCGGGCGGCTGTATCGAGGCGGCGGTGGTCGCCGATGCGGTCGACGCCATCGCCGCGGGGCACCCGCGCGAGATCCGCTTCGGTGCCGGCTCGCCCTATCTCGACATCCGCCTGCCCTGTGGCGGCTCGGTCGATGTGCTGATCAATCCGGTTGCCGATGCCGCGCCGATCGCCCGCATCGCCGCCCTGCTCGCCGATCGCACCCCTGCCCTGCTAACTTTGCCGCTCGAGGGCGGCGCGATCACCGTCGAAGCCGGCATGGCACCTTGGCGCACCCGGCGCGAGCCCGCGCATTTCACCGTCGCGCATCTTCCCCCGCTCGCGCTGACCGTGATCGGCCACGGCGCCAGCGTCGAGGCGCTCGCCGCGCTGGCGGTGACCGCCGACGCCCGCGTCACCGCCATGACCCCCGATCGCGCCATCGCCGACCGGCTGGCGGCGGCTGGCATCCCCGCCGCCCTGCTCAACACCCCGCGCGCGCCGGTCGATCTCACCGCCGATCCCTGGACCGCGATCGCCTTCCTGTTCCACGACCATGATTGGGAAACCGCGCTGATCGCCCGCGCGCTGGCCGGCCGCGCTTTCTATGTCGGCGCGATGGGCAGCCGCGCGACCCAGCGCCATCGCGCCGAGGCACTGGCCGGGGCCGGCGTTCCCGCCGACGACATCGCCCGCCTCCACGCCCCGATCGGCCTGATCCCGTCGTCGCGCGACCCGCAGGTGCTGGCGCTGTCGACCCTCGCCGAGATCGTCCGCGACTTCGAGCGCGTCACCGCGCGCGAGGATGTCGTGGTGGAATCAGCCACCTGACGCGGCAACGATATCTTGACCCGCGCGAGGTCGTTCCCCAACCCTGCTTGACCGGCGGCGCGATCCATCGAACACAGGCCCCATGAACCGCCGGTCCTCCTGCGCGCTGGCGCTTTCAGCCATCATCATGCTGGGCGCGTCTCGGCCGCCGGTGCGGCCCGTGCCTGCGCCCGATGCCGTGCCGGTCGCGGTCGAGATCATCGCCATGCCGGTCGAAATCGCGAAGCTCCGCGCGGAACCGGCGATGCGCGATTGGCCGCTCCTCTGCCAGGGCAAATCCGGCGAAGAGCAGGTGATGCGCTTTGCCGTACCGGCCGGCACCGTGCGCAATGCGCTGACGGATATTTTCGGCGACGCGCAACATCCGCACGTCGCGGCGCGGCGTTACTGGTTCGCCGGGGATATTATCCCCAAGGCGTGCAACGTGCCGGTGCTCAACCTGGTGCTCGCGCCGCGACATGCCCGCGGCGGCGTCGAGGTGAGTGCGCAGTTGCTGGCCGCCGGTCCGGCCGAACGAATGGCGACCCTCCCCGGGATTGCCCGGGACTGCGGCTTTTCGCGCGCGATGATCCGCCCCTTCGCCGACACGGACGTGGCACCGCGTCCGGCGGACTGGCGCGCCGACTGGGTCACGCTCGACGCCGGCGAAAAGGTCGCGAAGCACAACGCCGCGATCGGCTGCTTCCGTCGCCTGTCGGCCGAACAGGGCCGGCCCGCCCCGGTCCCGGCGGCGGCGATGTCGCCGACCGCCACCTCGCAGGCGGCATGGCTGTTCGATCAGGAACCGAGCATGTGCATCATCCAGCGCGGCTATGGGGATGGCGCCGATCGCCGCGAACTGGCGCTGCGCGAACATGTCGGGCTGCGCACCATCGACATGGTGCTGAGCCGGCCGAAGCTGCCGGACGAGCCCGACACTTGGCGCGGCTATGGCAAGGCGACCCTGCTGCCTTCGGGCCGGGTGTTCGAGGGCGAAACGATGGCCATCGGGCTGGGCGGGGGACGGCAGGCGATCCGGCTGGCGACCGATGCCGCATTGCTCGACCTGCTCGCGGCGAGCAATGCCGTCGTGCTCGATACGGGACACGGCCCGGCGGCCGCGCTGGCGATCGACCATATCGCCGTACCGCGCGACACGCTGCGCGCCTGCCATGACGATGTGATGCGCGGATGGGGCGTGGACCCCGCGCGCTTCCGCCCGCTGACGCTCCCCGGCGAGCCCGATCCCGACCAGCTCGCCCGCTATTTCCCGTCCAAGGCCTATCCGCACGACGCGATCAGCGCACATCATGATGGCCGCGTCGTCGCCTTGATCGCGCTTGCGCCGGATGGCCATGTCACCAAGTGTGACGTGGTCGAGAGCAGTCACAGCCCTAGCCTGGACCGGACGACCTGCGACATCGCACTCAAGCGATTCCGGCTGAGCATGTTTCGTGATGCCGGCGGCAAGATCGTCGCCAGCTGGCGCATGTTCGCCGTTCTGTGGGTCATGCCGGGCTGACCACCCGTGCGCCGCCCGCGTCCAGGGATCGCATTAACCACCTGATGTAACGCGATTTTCACTGGCACCCCGTCAAACCTCCCGGGCAAACCGGGAGACTTGCGACCATGAAAGCCTTTGCCGTCCTCGCCATGCTGCTCGGTATCGGCGGCTATTTCGCCGGCGCGTTCGGCGGCGGCGGTTATTCGCGCACGGTGGGCAAGCCCCAGGCCCAGGTGATGCGCGCGCTGAGCGACCTCGACATCACCGCGCAACCCGGCGCCCCCGGCTCGACCGCCGAGGCGTCGGGCGGCGTGAAGCCCGAGTTCAGGCTCGAAACCGCCGACGATCACATGACCTGGTATGTGATGAGCGGCAAACAGGTCGCGACCAGGATGACCGCGACCTTCACCCCTATCGACGGCGGCAAGCAGACCCGCGTCGTGGCCAGCGTCGAGCGCGGCGATGCGCCCGACGATTTCGTCTCGCCCGCCTTCCGCTCCAAGGGCCTGACGCTGGCTTTGTTCTCGATGGCGATGGAGGGCGAGTTCGACAAGCTCACCGCCCCGCCCCGCGCCGATCCGGAAACCTGTGAGAAGATGATCGAGCAGTTCCGCGACAATAACCTGGCCGACGGCATGGCCGACCGCCCCGAAAACCTCTCCCAGGCGATCGGCGCCAGCGCCAAGGCAACGATCCGCCTGGGCGCGATGGAGGCCGAGCTGCGCCGCGCCGGCTGCCCGACCGACAATGGCGGGGCGTTCAAACCCGTCGAGAGTCATATGGGCCCGGCCGTAAACTGAGCGAGGGCGATGTGGGCGCGGTTGTGGCTCGAGCGGGCCGACCCACCCCCAACCCCTCCCTTGTCCAGGGAGGGGAGAAGATTGGGGGCGCGCCTCTTCTTCAACTCCCCTCCCTGGACAAGGGAGGGGCTGGGGGTGGGTCGCTCTCCGCATCGCAAAACGCCGGTCACTAACGACCACCAACAAGGAACAGACATGCGCGTCTTGACCGGCATAACCATCGCCATCTCGGCCCTCGCCGTCTACGGCCTCCGCGACAACACCGCGCCGACCGCCGAGGAGGTCGTCGCCGCCCCCGCCGAGCTCTACGCCCGCTATGACGGCATGCTCGGCGAGATCGAGCGCAAGGCGGCGACCACCACCACGGTGACGGGCACCCCGCCCTACCCGGTCAAATTCGCCTTCGCCCGGCGCGACGGACGCATGCTTGACATGACCGGCACCGCCGGCTTCCGCAAGGTGGAGGTCAAGGCGTGGTTCGACGACGGCGACCGCCCGGGCGAGACCAGACTCAAGGTGATGTTCGAACCGGAATCGCTGTTCGCCAAATCGGGCGACAAGGAACTGCACCGCGCACTGGAGACGATCCTGCGGGGCACCAGCGACCAGTTCGTCCAGGGCCGGCGCATCACTACCCTGTTCGGGCCCGGTCCCAGGATGAACTGACGCTCACTAGCTCCTCCCCGGCACGGGGAGGGGGACCAGCGAAGCTGGTGGAGGGGGCGCGCCGCAAGCGCACCGTCTGCGGCACGCCCCCTCCACCACGCCGCTTCGCGTCGCGGTTCCCCTCCCCGTGCCGGGGAGGAATTAGGTAGGCTCTGATTCAACGCGCCAGCGAACCATGGCAGGCTGAAGATCGGACGAGCGCTCTCCCGGGTGCCGCGTCCCGCTCTTTCCAGCGTGAATATCTCAAGACGATCGGCGCCGGCCGCATCGCGCGGAACAGGGAACGCGTTCTCTGTTATTGCTCTGTTATTGCTCTGTTATTGCTCTGTTATTGTTCTGTTATTGCTCTGTTACGGCCTCTGTTATTCCCTGTTGCGCGTTCTGTTCCCGCCCCTGTTCCCGCCCTGTTATTTGCCCGGCTCCCGGCCGCAGCGGAGCAGAGCAAGCATATGAAACTACAGGTGAAATCATGGACTGCGTGTCGATTTGCCCGCGCCCGAAAAAATAACACCCCCCGATAACAGAGAAACAGCGGCGCCGATCACCGGCACTTTTCGCGGGAAAAAGATCGGCACCGTCATTGCGCCCGACGCCGATCCCGGCCTATTCTGTACCGAACGGAATGAAAACGAAGGCGGGCTTCCATGGCGACCAGTTTCCAGCTCAACGGCAAGCCGACCAGCTTCGACGGTGACCCCGATACGCCTTTGCTCTGGGTGCTGCGCGATCACCTCAAGCTGACCGGCACCAAATATGGCTGCGGCATCGCGCAGTGCGGCGCCTGCACGGTGCATCTCGACGGGCGCAACCGCCGCTCGTGCATCACCCCGGTCGGCACCGTCGCCGGGCGCAAGGTCACCACGATCGAGGGCGCCACCGGCAAGACGGCCGAGGCGGTCAAGGCCGCCTGGGTGGCGATCGACGTGCCGCAATGCGGCTTCTGCCAGTCGGGACAGGTGATGAGCGCGATCGGCCTGCTCGCCCAGAAGCCCAAACCGAGCGACGAGGATATCGACCACGGCATGGCCGGCAATATCTGCCGCTGCGCCTCCTATGTCCGCATCCGCCAGGCGATCCACGACGCCGCCGGCATGGTGGAGAAGAGCGCATGAACCACATGACCTCGCGCCGCGATTTCCTCGCCACCTCGGGGCTGGTGATCGGCCTCGCTTTGCCCGCCGGCAAGGCCGCGGCGAAAGCCGCCGGCGTCGCCACGCCAAAGCCGTTCGCGCCCAACGCCTTTGTCCGCATCATGCCCGACAACACCGTCACCGTGATCATCAAGCATATCGAGATGGGTCAGGGGCCGGCGACCGGCCTCACCACCATCGTCGCCGATGAGCTCGACGCCGATTGGGGCCAGATGCGCATCGCCTTCGCCCCCGCCAATGATCCGCTCTACAAGAACCTCGCTTTCGGCACGATGGGCACCGGCGGCTCGACCGCCATGTCGAACAGCTGGATGCAGTTGCGCAATGCCGGTGCGGCGGCGCGCGCGATGCTGGCCCAGGCCGCGGCCAATCGCTGGAAGGTGCCGGTCGCCGAGGTCAAGGTGGCAAGGGGCGTGGTCAGCCACGGCGCCCACCGCGCGACCTTCGGTGCGCTCGCCGCCAATGCGGCGCTGCTCCCCGTGCCCGAGAAGCCGACCCTCAAGACACCCGAGCAATGGACGCTGATCGGCACCGACGTGCCGCGCGTCGACAGCCTGATCAAGTCGAACGGCGCCGCGCAGTTCACCCTCGATGTCGACCTGCCGGGCATGGTGACCAGCGTCATTCTGCATCCGCCCGCGTTCGGCGGCACCGTGGCGTCGGTCGACGATGCGGCGGCGCTGGCGATCCCCGGCGTGGTCGCGGTGAAGACCATCCCGCAGGGCGTGCTGGTGTACGGCAAGGACACCTATGCCGCCTTGCAGGGCCGCAAGGCGCTCAAGGTGCAATGGGATCTCAGCAAGGCCGAAACCCGCTCCAGCGAAACGATGATCGCCGAATACAAGGCGGCGGCCGCGACGCCGGGCGTCAAGGCCGAGGCCAATGGCGATGCCGCCGCGGCGCTCGCTGGTGCCGCGAAGACGATCGAGGCGACCTTCGTCTTCCCTTACCTCGCCCATGCCCCGATGGAGCCGATGGACGCGGTGATCGCGCCGAAGGACGGCGGTGCCGATTTCTATTGCGGCAGCCAGTTCCAGGTCGGCGACACATCGGCGGTGGCCAAGGTGCTCGGCGTGCCCTTCACCGGCATGACGCTGCACGAGCAATATGCCGGCGGCAGCTTCGGCCGCCGCGCCACGCCCGACATGGGCTTCGCGGTGGAAGCGGCATCGGCGGTCAAGGCGCTAGGCGGCAAGACCCCGGTCAAGCATATGTGGACCCGCGAGACCGATATCCTCGGCGGCCGTTACCGCCCGCTGATGGTCAACCGCATGCGCGGCGGCGTCGATGCGTCGGGCAAGATCGTCGCGCTGGACTCGGTCGTCGCCGGCCAGTCCTTCATGATCGGCACGATGTTCTACAACCCATCCAAGGGTTATGACGACGCGATGACCGAGGGGCTGACCGAAAGCTCCTATGGCTTCCCCAACCTCCATGTCGGCGTGCATGCGCTGCCCAATGGCGTGCCGACCCTGTGGTGGCGCTCGGTCGGCAACACCCACACCGCCTTTGCCATGGAGACGTTCCTCGACCGGCTGCTCGAGCTCGGCGGGCAGGACCATATCGCCGGCCGCCTCGCGCTGATGAAGGACGGGCGCGGCAAGGCGGTGCTCCGCCGCGTCGCCGAACTGGCCGGCGGGCTCGATGCCCCGGCCGGCCGCGCCCGCGGCGTCGCCTTCCACAAGAGCTTCGGTTCCTACGTGGCGCAGATCGCCGAGGTCTCGGCCGGGCCCGGCGGTGTGCCGAAGGTCCACAAGATGTGGGCGGCGGCGGATGTCGGCGTGGCGATCAACCCCAATATCGTCCGCGCGCAGATCGAGGGCGGGATCGGTTTCGGCCTCGGCCACGCGCTGTACAGCGAGATCACCCTCGGCGAGGGCGGCGTGGTCGAGCAGAGCAACTTCGACCGCTACCGTTCGCTGCGCATCGCCGAGATGCCCGCGGTCGAGGTGGCGATCATCAAGTCGGGCGAGAAGCCGACCGGCATCGGCGAGCCCGGCCTGCCGCCCGCCGCGCCGGCGGTAGCCAATGCCTGGCGCAAGCTGACCGGCAAGGTGGTCACCCGCCTGCCCTTCATCCATACCGAGAACACCGGAGCCAAGGCATGATCGCGCGCACCCCCGCCCTCGCGCTGGTCGCCGTTGCGGCGATGGCCATCCTGCCCGTCGCCGTGCTCGCCGGCACCGAGCCCGCCACACCCGTCGATCCCAACGCCCGCTCGGCGGCTCTGTTCGTCGAGATGGGCAAGGTCATCCAGAGCCCGCGCTGCCTCAACTGCCACCCGCGCACCGACAGCCCGACGCAAGGCGACGCGATGGTCGTGCACAACCCGCCCGTCACCCGCGGCCCGACCGGCCACGGCGCGGCGGGCATGGAGTGCGCCACCTGCCACGGCCCGCGCAACGCCGCCTTTGCCGGCGGCCCGGGCACCGTGCCGGGCAACCCCAAATGGGGCCTCGCCCCGCGCGCGCTCGCCTGGCAGGGCAAGTCGCTGCACGAGATCTGCGAGCAGATCCGCGACCCGGCGCGCAACGGCGGCCTGACCCTCGCCGAGCTCGTCCGGCACAACGGCACCGATCCGCTGGTCGGCTGGGGCTGGCACCCCGGCGAAGGCCGCGCGCCCGCCCCCGGCACCCAGGGCGACTTCGGCAAGCTAACCCAGGCGTGGGTCGACAGCGGGGCGAAGTGTCCGGGTTGAAAGCCCGACCCCCGATGGAACGCATCATCCTCCGCATCGGTTTAACCTATCTCAGGAGGTGCCGATGTCCGAAGATTTCAAACCCAAGACCGACCCCAATGCCGACCCGGCCGACGAGCTGGAGAAGCAGGATACGGAAGAGCCGACCCCCGGCGCCGTGACCGACGGTCCGACCCGGTCCGATCAGGTCGGCGAGAAGCCGCTGATCAGCCCGGGCAAGACCAGCGGTCTCTGACAAGGCCTGCGTCGCCCCCGCCGATCTGCGTCGGGGGCGGCGCGACGATCATGCGGCGCTTGCACAGGCGCGCCGCCAGCGGCATCGCATATCCATGCGTACCGTCTCCACCAGTACCAACGTCCGCCTCTATTTTCTCGACGAGGGCGATCCGGTCGCGGTGACATTGTTCTACGGCCCGCTGGCCGAGGCGATGCAGGCCGGCCGGCGTGAGCCGGAGGAGGTGCAGGCGGCTTTGTGGATCGCGACCGAGAACGACGTGGTGGCGTTTCTGGATCTCGAAGACGGCTAGGCGCCGGAGCGGTGAGCGCGCCGCCAAGCAGCCGAACGTTCCAGCGTAACAGGATCTCGCCATGTCCTCCGTCCCCGCCGATCTGTCCGGACCGACCATCCTCATCATCGGCGCGTCACGCGGTCTCGGGCACGGCCTCGCCGCCGGGTTCATCGGCCGGAGGTGGAACGTCATCGGCACCGTACGCGGCACCGCGCGCACCGATCTGCACGATCTGGCCGACGCCCATCCCGACCGGGTAACGATCGAGACGCTCGACATCGACCAGCCGGAGCAGATCGCCGCCCTGCGCGACCGCCTTTCCGGTCGCGCGATCGACGTGCTGTTCGTCAACGCCGGCACTACCACGCACGACCAGAATGTCCTGATCGGCACCGTGCCCACCGAAGAGTTCGTGCGCGTGATGGTCACCAACACGCTGAGCCCGATGCGCGCGATCGAGGCGCTGCAGGATCTCGTACCCGCGGATGGCCTGATCGGGGTGATGTCGTCGGGCCAGGGCAGCATCGCCAATAACGAGGTGGGGATGCGTGAGGTCTATCGTTCCAGCAAGGCCGCGCTCAACATGGCGATGCGCAGCTTCGCCGCTCGCCAGCCCGCGCCGCGCCGCGCCGCGCGATGCTGGTGCTGGCGCCGGGCTGGATCCGCACCGATCTCGGCGGCCCCGACGCGCCCTTCACGCTGGAGGAAAGCGTGCCGCTGCTGGTCGACGTGCTGCTCGCCAAACGCGTGCGGCCTGGGCTGGAATATCTCGACCGCAATGGGCGGACGGTGGCGTGGTGAGTCGATGCGACCGACGGGCATGATGGGAAACAAGAGCGTTTCAATGATATGGTAGCGGTATGACGTTCAGAGCGACAACCGATACGCAGATCCGGATATCGTCCGAGATAGGCGCGGCAAGATACGAAGCGATATGCCACTTCCTCATCGATGGCGACTATCAGGCAGATCATCACGATGACGTCGCCGGCGCGTTTCACGATTACGCAAACGCTTGGTCGATGTTGGTGACGGCCAAAGCGCGGCAGCTGGCGGGCTTGGACATCCTGGAGGGAATAGACGATTTCGCAAACCAAGCAGGCGACCCGAAATTGATAGAACAGGCGGGGATGCTCATCGCCGAGTATCGGCGGGAGACGAGGGGCGACCTTTCTGAGCCAGACCGAAGCGAAGATTAAGGAGGGTTCTGCTCAGCCGGTCGTCTCTGACGTGTCCTGATACAATTCGGGCATATTGCTGATACAAATCGCCGCCATCACGCCCTTCTCGAATTCATAGAAGGAGACCGTGATGACCCTGAAACCGATGCTTGCCGCGCTGCTCATCACCGCCGCGCTTCCTGCCGCCGCGCAGACCGCGTCGGCGGCGCCTGCCCGACCGCGCCACGACCCCGCGATGATGCAGCAGCGCCGTGCCGATATGCAGCAGCATTTCGCCAACATGCGACAGCACCGCGCCGATGACCTCGCCTTGCTGCTCGACCTGAAGCCCGGCCAGCGTTCCGCGCTCGACGCCTTCCTCAAGGCATCGCATCCCGGCATGGGCGCCAGCCGCATGGGCCGCCCGCCCGAAGGCGCCCCCCCCGGCGCGACACCGCCCGGCTTCACCGAGCGGCTCGACCGCATGGAGGCGGCCACGACCCGTCACGCCGACGCCGCGCGTGAGCGGATCGGCGCGATCAAGGCTTTCTACACCAGCCTCGACCCGCACCAGAAGCAGCTGTTCGACGCGCTCCGCCGCATGCGCCATGGCGGCGGCATGGGTAGCGGTGGCGGCATGGGCCATGGCGGCGCCATGGGCGGCCATATGCGCGGCGGCCATCCCGGTGATCACGTCCCGATGGGTGGCCCCGAGGCACCGCAGGGCTGATTGTCCGAACAAGATGACGCGCCGTTCGTACGCGTCACGCCTTCTCCTTTCACCACCCCGGCGGACGCCGGGGCCCAGTTGGGGCGACCGTCGTAAACGGGCGTTGCGCTCTGTCATTTCCGCCGTTCCAACTGGGCCCCGGCCTTCGCCGGGGTGGCATGCATTTTATCCGCCGCGAACCCCCGTCACGGCTTCACGAAGCGATAGATCACCTGATCGGTGTGCCCGCGTATCGCGGGATCGAACACGCCCTTGCTATGGTCGTCGGCCGGGTTGCGCAGCACGGCAAGCTCGCCATCGTAACGAAAGCCGGTCGTCGCCAGCTCTTCCTTGATGATCGCGGGGTCGATGCGGTGCAGCTTGCCCGGCGTCTCCAGCCCCGACCCCGTCGCGGCGACGTGATCGATCACCAGCAAGGTGCCGCCATGCTTCAGCGCCTTGAACAAGGCGGCATTGGCCTTGGCCGCCGTATCGGCCGGGAACAGGCCGAGATGCATGTCGTGATAATTCTGCACCGTGATCGCGACATCGACCTTGTCGGGCAGTGCCGGCGCGCCGAGCGGGCCGTTGATCGCGACGATATTGGCATAGGCGGCGGCAACCGCCTTCTGGTCGGTGCCGTATGACGGTTTGAACTTGATGAACTCGTCCGGCATGAAGCCATAGACCTGCCCCTTCGGCCCCACCGTCTTGGCCAGGATGCGGGTGAAATAGCCCCCGCCCATGATGAAATCGACCACCCGGTCGCCCGGCTTGATGCGGGCAAAGGCGATCGTCTCGGCCGGGTGCCGCGCCGCGTCGCGCGCCGTGTCTTCGGCCGGCCGCGACGGGTCGGCCAGCGCGGCGGCGATCGCCTTGCCGCTGTCGACCTTGCCCGCGATCGCGCCCGCGCCGCTGACGATCAGTGCCGCCCCGACCAACCATGTGATGTGTTTCATGGATCATCCCTCCTGCCTGTTTGCCGAGACACTAGACCCCGCCCCGCGCCCCGGCAATGCGCGCAGATTGACAGTCACGCCTGTCACCTGTAATAAATCCCTTACACATGACGAATCACTCTGATCATACCCCCCCGGAAGGAGACGTGCTGCTCGCCATGCTGGCGGCACTGGCCAGCCCGCATCGGCTGCGGATCGTCGCCGCCCTCAGCACCAATGGCCGCAACTATGTCAGCCAGCTGGCGCGCGAGGTCGGGATCAGCCGGCCGCTGCTCCACCTCCATCTGCAAAAGCTCGAAGAGGCCGGCCTCGTCACCAGCCAGCTCGAGCTGTCGAACGACGGCAAGGCGCTCAACTATTTCGCCGTCACGCCTTTCGCCGTCACCCTCACCCCCGAAGCGATCGCCGCCGCCGCCGCGACGCTCTCCGCCAAGCCAGATTCCTGAAAGGAACCGCCGATGTCCGAGAAAGTCTATTTCATCACCCTCGCGCTGCTGTTCGGCACGATCCTGGCGGTGTTCGCGTTCAAATATGCCTCCGCCGCGATCCAGGCGCGGGCCAGAGGCGCGAACGACGACAATTACCGCGCGCTCGCCCAGCGCGCCGTTGCCGCCGAGGGCGAGCATGCCACCGCCGTATCCGCGATCATGACCGAGCTGAAGCAGGTCGGCGCGCGGCTCGGCGCGATCGAGACGATCCTCAAACAGGTCGAATAACCGACCGCATTCCTTCGCACTTTCCCACCCCTTTGCCGGCCTCTCGCCGGATGGAGTACCGCCATGTCCATCGCCCTTGCCATCGATACGCCCGACACGCCCGCCGCCCACCTCTCCCTCGTCCGCCTCTATGCGATGCGCGCCGCCTATCTGCTCATCGTCATCGGCATGGCGCCGCCCATGTGGAGCGCGATCATCCATCACGGCACCAAATGGGGCGTGATGCAGAGCGCGGCCTTCTGCCTGATCGGCGCGGTCACGCTGCTCGCCGCGCTCGGCATCCGTTATCCAGTGCGCATGGTGCCGCTGCTGTTGTTCGAGCTGGCATGGAAAGCGATCTGGCTGATCGCGGTCGCGCGGCCCTTATGGTCGGCCGGCCTGCTCGACGCGGACATGATGGAGACGGTCAAGGCCTGCGGCCTCGGCGTGATCCTGTTCCCGCTGGTCATCCCCTGGCGCCATGTGTGGGACAATTATGTCCGCGCGCCGGGCGATCGCTGGCGGTGAGTGACGCGCGGGTCAGTCCCACCAGAAGAACCACCAATCGCTCGCCATCAGCGTCGCGCCCAGTACGGCAAAGGTCTCCGTGCCCTGCGACACGATGTCCTCGTCATAAACGTACATCTCGCGCGCCAGCGCCAGCGCCTCATCGCGGCTTTGCGGGCGCCGCGTCACGCGCAGGTTGAGCACGTCGCCGCCGATCGCGACCAGTTCAGCACCGTAACGCTCATGCCAGGAACGCAGCGCGGCGACATGATATTCGGGCGCCGGGCAGGCATTCCACCCACCCCAGCGCAGATAGGCAGGCACCGCCGCGCTCTCGGTCGTCGGGATCAGCAGGATGTGGACCTTGTCGAGCGGCTGACCATGCACGTCCTTGGCCAGCGTCAGGCCCGTGTCGCCCGCCGCGACGTTGCTCGGCCAGTCCCCCACAGCTGGTTCGGTTGGCGCCTGCGCCATGCGTTCGCGCACCTCGGCTTGCGACAATTGCCGCAGCTTCCCGTCTGCGCCCAGGTCCGCCATCAGCGGCAAGGTATTGCCGCCCTTCGCCCGCTGCTCGCGTTCGATCTGTTCCGCCTGCCGTTCCTCTTGGACGCGCAGTGCCTTCAATCCCGCCGGATGCGCCAGCTTCGCCGCGCGGGCGAGGATCGCAGCGGGCGTCATGTCGGGCACAGGAGGCGTTTCGACGCCGCGAACTTTGGGGCGTTCGACGGCAATGGAATATTGCTCGGCGACGCGATCCAGTTCCTCGTCGCCGCCAATCACCACCGGCCAGCCGCGTCCGGCGGCGCGCAGCCGCTTCCATGTCGCCAGCGCCTCGCGCCCGGTGGTTTCGACCCGCTCGAACGGCAAGGCGGCAAGCGACTGCGCGCGCGTCTCGGCAGCACGGCGCGCCCACCCTTCGGTTCCGGGTGGCGGCATTAGTGCAGCTGTCTGCGCCATTGCCCGCCCGCGCCACAGGGCTGCACCCATGCCTGCCAATCCAAGCCAGGAAATGAAGGATCGCCTCAGCATCGCTTACTCTCGCAATCGGGACGGCGACATCCGACGGAACGCCACGAGCATGTCGGAATTGTCCGCAGGGCCACGTCGCGTGGTGCGGTCTTTTGCGCGAATGCGCAACCGATCGCGCCAGCGCTAGCTAGACGGGCACGGGCCGGGGCGTACCACCGGCTTCACCCCGCCGGTATACCAGTGGCTCGTCCCACCCATCGTCGCCGTGTCGTGGAAGCAGGCCTCGCCCTTGCTGGTGTTGGGGTCGAGGAAGAAGGTCCAGTTGCGCCCCGTACAGGCCTGCCCGTCGCAGGCCCAGGCGGCGACCCGCTGCCCTTGCGCGAAGATCGGCTGGGCCGGGCCGGTGCCCTCGCGGAACTCCTTGCGCACGCGCTCGTCCTTCACCGCCGCGACCAGGGCGGTCGAGACGTCGGTGCGGTCGAAGAACAGGACGCCATCGACCGGGTCATGCGGGCTGTGGCCGATATAGGCGTCGAGCGAGGTCAGCGGGGTCTGTCCGGCGATCGGCCTGGGCGGCAGCGGCGTCGGCGGCACGAAGCCATGGCTGTTGGTCTGAGTCGACGTCTCGTCGGCGCGGTGGCACGCCGGGGACAGCGCGATGATCGCGGCAGCGGCGATGGCGGAAGCGGCGCGTGACATTTGTTTCGACCCTGATCTGTTTCCCGCCCAACGCGCCGCGGCGACGAACGGGTCCGGCCGAGCGACGATCAGGGCCGGGCGAGATCCATGCACAGGCCGAACACGCCGACCAGCGTGGCGCCGAACGCCAGGGCGATGATCAGCCAGTAACCGGGCCCGAAGGCCGTGACCTGGGCCGGATCATGGGGATCGTACCACACGGTATAAGCGCCACTCGGCCGCCAGCCGCGACGCACACGGCGCTCGACCGTGGCGCGGTGGCTCTCCCCTTGCGCATCGGTGAACTCGATCTTGTCGGTGATCAGCCGGGCATTCTCACCGTCGCGCCAGTTCCAGCCGCGCAGCGTGCCCAGCGGAGAGCCGAAATGCCAGAAATCATCCTCGCGCTCGCGCTCGCTGTAATCGCTGTCGCGCACCGTCGCGGTGGCGGCGCGCCACGAGCCGAACAGGCTCACCGCCCGCCAGCAGCAATAGAGCATCGCCAGCATCAGGCAGGGCGCGGCGAGGACGATCAGGTCTTTCACGCGCCAGACCTAACATCTCGCCGGTTAAAGATGTCTGCCCCTTCGCCGTGACGCGTCGTATCCGTCCAATCCGTGCCGCCGCGCCATGCTATCGCCCATGCCGGGACAAAGAGGGGGCATGACATGACGCGCTGGATTTCGACCGTGGCGATGGCCGCCGCACTGGCCGTCGCGGCGCCGGCAATCGCCGAGACCGTTCCCGTCGGCGGCAGCGCGATGACGGCGATCGGCGCGACCTTCACCGCACCGGCGGACTGGACGATCACCCGCGCGCCAAAGCTGCTGCGCATCGTCGCGCCGGAAGGCGACGTCATCGTCACGCTGGTCGATGTCGGGCCGGCCACTGATGCCGCGGCGGCGTCCGCGCTGGCGTGGAAGGCGGCACAACCCGACTTCGCCCGCAAGGTGAAACTCGCCACCCCCGCCCCGGCGCGTGAGGGATGGGAAGAGACGGTGCAGACCGAATATGAAACCTCCCCCAACGAAAAGCGCGCCGTCGTCGCCTTTGCCCAGCGGCGCGGCACGCGCTGGACGGTGCTGTTGCTCGACGGCGCCTTTGCCACCTTGGGAAAGCGTTCCGCCGCGTTCGGCACTTTGCTCGAAACGCTGCGCCCGGCCGACTATGTCCGCGAGACCTTTGCCGGCCGCACACCGCACAAGCTCGACGCGGCGCGCATCGCCCAGCTCAAGGCGTTCCTCGCCGACAGCATGAAGGCGCTGCGCATTCCCGGCGCCGGCTATGCCTTCATCCAGGATGGCCGCATCGTCGATGAAGGCGGCATCGGTGTGCGTGAACTGGGCAAGCCCGAGCCGGTCGACGCCAACACCCGCTTCATGATCGCGTCCAACACCAAGGGCATGACCACCCTGCTGCTCGCCGAACTGGTCGACCAGGGCAAGCTGCGCTGGGACGAACCGGTGGTCGAGGCCGACCCGCGTTTCCGCCTCGCCGATCCGGTGGTGACGCGCCAGGTGCTGGTGCGCCACCTCGTCTGCGCCTGCACCGGCATGCCGCGCCAGGACAATGAGTGGATCCTCGGCAGCGGTCTCGCCACCCCAGCCGCCCATGTCGGCGAGCTGCTTGCCGCGCAGAAGCCGACCAGCGGGTTCGGCGCGATGTACCAATATTCCAACCTGCTCGCGGCCAGCGCGGGCTATCTCGCCGGGCACATCGCCTATCCGGACATGGAGGTCGGCGCGGCCTATGACCGGGCGATGCGCGAGCGCGTGTTCGCACCCCTGCACATGACCGCGACGACCTTCGACAAAGGCGTCGCGCTGGCCGGCGACCATGCCGCCCCACATGGCGACGATTTCGACGGCCATGTCGCGGTCGGCGCCTATGAGGCGAGCGATAGCATCTATTTCGCCCGGCCCGCCGGCGGCGCCTGGTCGACCGCACACGACGTCGCGCTGTACGCGCTCAACGAATTGAATGAAGGCCGGCTGGCAGATGGCACGCAGTTGCTCTCGCCCGCCAATCTGCTCGCCCGGCGCATGCGCGGCGTCGGCACGGGCGAGGGCAAGACCTATGGCATGGGGCTGGAGAATAACGAGCGTTACGGCGTGCGCCTGGTCACCCATGGCGGCGCGATGCCGGGTTATATGAGCAATTGGGTGATCATCCCCGAGGCCCGTGTCGGCGTCGTGCTGCTGACCAACGCGAACAGCGGCTCACCGCTGGTTGAGAAGATGCTGCCGCGCCGGCTGCTCGAGATCCTCTATGACGGCAAGCCCGAGGCGGCCGGTGACGTCGCCGGCGAGGCGCACAGCCGCGCGCTCGACACCGCCGAGCAGCGCACCCACCTGACCATCCCCGCCGACCCGGCCGTCGTGGCGCGACTCGCGACGCATTACGACAACCCGCAACTCGGCCATATCGATGTGCGCCGCGACCACGGCCTGCTATTCGATTTCGGCAGCTTCTCGACCCCGATGGTCACCCGCCGCAACCCCGACGGCACGACCAGTTTCGTCATGGCCGATCCGGTGCAGGGCGGCTGGAGCCTGACCGCGAAACCCGGCACGCCGCACGACGCGCTGATCGTCCGCGATGCCCAGCATGAATATGTCTACACGCCGGTGAACTGAGCGCCGCGTCAGTCCTCGCCTTGCTCGCGTCGCCGTGCGATATCCGCGCTCTCCGCCTTGAGCGGACGCGACACGGGGCAGACTTCCTGCACATAGGTGTTGAGCGTGTTGGCGAGATTGTCGGGGACCAGTCGGTAATAGACGAATTGTCCGCGTTTCTCGCTTGCCACCAGGCCGGCATTTTCGAGCACGGACAAATGCTGCGACACCGCCGGCTTCGACATGGCGAAGCGCGAGGCGATCTCGCCTGCATTGAGTTCGGCATGCGCGAGATAGGCGAGGATCTTGCGCCGGGGGCTGGAGGCAAGTGCTTCGAAGATTTTCTGCATCGCCGGTTATTTAAGGGGTAAGCTAACTGCTTGACAAGGGCTGCCAGAGATAATTAAGCCATAAGCTAATTACCTTGGAGATTTCCCATGGCGCCCGGACATGATCGCTGCGAGGTCAACACCCTGATCGAGAGCGATAGCGATCCGGTGAAGGGCGTCGTCCGCTGGGATCCGGTGCACTCGTTGTGGAACGGCGGCATGCTCGGCGTCTCGGTGCTGCTGGCGCCGCCATTGTTCAGCACCGGCGCGCTGTTCCTGTTTCTCGGGCTGACCGGAGCGACGATTCTGCTCGGCCATAGCGTCGGGTTCCACCGGCGCATGATCCATCGCAGCTTCGACTGCCCGCGCTGGCTCGAATATGTCTTGGTGTGGACCGGCACCTGTGTCGGCATGAGCGGCCCTTTGTGGATGATCCGCACCCATGATCTGCGCGACTGGGCGCAGCGCCAGCCCGACTGCCACGATTATCTCGCGCATCGCCGACCGATGCTGGTCGATGGCTGGTGGCAGCTCCATTGCCGGCTGGTCCTCGCCCGGCCACCGGCCTTCGATCTCGGCGAGGTCGGCCGCGACCGTTTCTATCGTTTTCTCGAAGCGAGCTGGATGGCGCAACAGCTACCGATCGCACTGGTCCTGTTCCTAGTCGGCGGCTGGGGATGGGTGGTGTGGGGTATCTGCGTGCGGGTCAGCGCCTCGGTGACCGGGCATTGGTTCGTCGGGCATCTCGCCCACCGCACCGGGCCGCAAAGCTGGCTGGTCAGGGATGCCGGCGTGCAGGCGCATGACGTCCCCTGGGCGGCGATCCCGACCATGGGCGAGGCATGGCACAACAATCATCACGCCTTTCCCGGCTCGGCGCGGATCGGGCTCTATCCCGGCCAGAGCGACTGGGGTTACGTCTTCATCACTGTCCTCGCCCGGCTGGGCCTCGCCTGGGACATCGCCCTGCCCGAGCATCTCGCGCGCGATCACGCGGTGACACGCGTAGTGCGACCGGGTCATCACGCCCCGTCCGCCCGCCGCGCACCCGGTGGAGTTTAGACGCATGCGCCATCTTCCCTCTTTCATGACGAAGACCCGACCCGTGGCTTATGCGGCCGCGGCGCCGGCGCTGGTCCTTTCCCAGCACCTCGCCGTGCTGCTGGCGTTCCGCCTCGCCGGCCGCGAGCTGATCCCCGACGCGGGTTTCTGGCTGCTCCCGCTGCGTCGCTTCGCATTGCTGCCCGACCTTCCGGCATGGCTCGCGGCGCTGGCCTTCGCGATGAGCCTGTTTGTCGCCTGGGCGCTGGCCGTGCTCTCGTTCCGCCGCGCGCGCTGGTCGGGTGGGGGATATCCGATCGCGGCGCTGACCATCATGCCCGGTGTGCAGGTCGCGGCGATCGCGATCCTCGCTTTGCTGCCGAGATTCGAGACGGACGAGGCCGCCGATCCGGTCGCCGGGCGCGACGCGGCGCACATCGTCCAGGGTGTGCTGGCGGGTGTCGGCATCATCGTTGCCGCCGTGCTGGTGTCGGCGGTGACGTTCGGGGCCTATGGCTGGGGTTTGTTCGTCATGACGCCCTTCCTGGCCGGCATCACCACGGGATATCTCGCCAATCGTCACACGTCGCTCAGCGCGTTCGATACCGCCATAGTGGTGCTGGGCGCGGGGGCGCTCGGCACCCTCGCCCTGATGATGTTCGCGCTGGAAGGCCTGATGTGCATCGTGCTGATAGCCCCTCTGGGTGGCGCCGTGGCGATCCTCGGCGGCGCGATCGGCCGATCGATCGCCCGCATCGGCGGCACCCGCGACAAGCCGTTGATGAGCCTCGCGCTGTTGCCGGCGCTGTTCGCGCTGGAAGCGGCAATGCCGCCCGCGGTACCGATCGACAGCACGGCGTCGATCGACATCGCCGCGCCGCCGGCGGCGGTCTGGGACGCAGTGACGAGCGACGCAGCCATCGAAAGCGGCCCCGGGCTGGTCGGCGCCACCGGTCTTGCCTACCCGATCCGCGGTCGTTTGCTGGGCAGCGGCGTCGGTGCCATCCGCCTCGGCGATTTCTCCACCGGCACCGCCCGCGAGCGCGTGACGGAGTGGATTCCCCAACAGCGGCTGGCCTTCGTCGTCGTGCGCCAGCCGCCAGCGATGGAGGAAATGAGCCCCTATCGCCGCGTGCACGCACCGCACGTCAACGGCTATTTCGATACCGGCGTCACGCGCTTTGCGCTGACGCCACTGCGCAATGGCGGCACGCGCCTGACCATATCCGCCACGCACATCCTGCGCATCGACCCCGCGCTCTACTGGGAACCGATCGCCCGTTTCGCGATCGGCCGGAATGTGGATCGCGTCTTGCGGGATATCCGCGGGAAGGCGGAACGGCAGCGGCCTCGATAAGGCCGGCTTGCCTTGTCGGCGCGTCCACCCGAAACGGCATAGTTCAGCGGAACACTCGCGCTTTTCTTGCCCCTCCCTGCAAGGGAGGGGTAGGGGGTGGGTTGGCGAGCGCAGCGAGCCATCCCAGGCTTGCCACATGCGGCACCGCTCGATGTGCTCGCGAACCCGGAAGGCGCCGCCCAGCACATCCTGTCGGAGGCCGCCGAGTACCTCGGCGGCACCCACCCCCAGCCCCTCCCTCAAGAGGGAGGGGAGAAGAGAAAGAATCCCGGCCAGCGCATCTTGTCTTGCTGCCCGACCCGCGCAACACTCACGGCCAGGTGAGCGGCGTGAACGACGGGGAGTAATCGATGAAGCGATTGATATCGGCCACGGCGCTTGCCGTGGTGATGGCATTCACCGCCGCGCCGCCCGCCCACGCCGCGCCCGCCGACCGGCTCGATGTGCCCGTGACCTATTACACCCTGCCCAACGGGCTGAAGGTCGTGCTGTCGCGCAACACCACCTCGCCGATCGTCACCGTGTCGGTCTATTACGGCATCGGTTTCCGCGTCGAACCGCGCGATCGCACCGGCTTTGCCCATCTGTTCGAGCATCTCATGTTCCAGGGTTCGGCGCATGCGCCCAAGGGCACGCTGATCGGCACCGTGACCAATGCCGGCGGCGACCTCAACGGATCGACCCGTTTCGACTTCACCAACTATTACGAAGCCGTCCCGTCCAACGCGCTGGAGCGCATGCTGTGGCTCGATGCCGACCGCATGGCGCGGCCAGTGATCGACGATACCGTGCTCAAGAACCAGCAGGGCGTGGTCGGCAACGAGGTCAAGGTCAACGTGCTCAACCGGCCCTATGGCAGCTGGCCGTGGATCGACCTGCCGATGGCGGCCAACACCAACTGGTATAACAGCCACAATTTCTACGGCGACCTGAAGGAGATCGAGGCTGCCACGGTGCCCGACGCCAGGGCTTTCTCGACCGCCTTCTACCGCCCGAACAATGCCGTGCTGGTCATCGCCGGCGATTTCGACGAGGCATCGGCCAAGGCGATGGTGGCGAAATATTTCGGCCCCATCGCCGGCGGCGCGCCGGTCGTCCAGCCCGACATTTCCGAACCGCCGCAGACCGCCGCGCGGCGCCAGAGCCGGGTCGATCCGCTGGCGCCCAAGCCCGGTTATTCGATCGGCTATCACGTACCGCCGCGCGGCACGCCGGAATGGTTCGCCATGGGCCTGCTCGATCAGATCCTGGTGCAGGGCGAGGACAGCCGGCTGTACCGCACGCTGACCCAGCAGACCAAGATCACCGGCGACCTGGCGGGCGGGATCAATGACGGCCTCGGCAACCTGTTCAACTATCGCGGGCCGATGCTGTGGGACGTCTGGTTCACCCATGACGCCGACCGCAGCGACGCCGAGATCACCGCCGCGATCGACAAGGTGATCGACGAGGCGCGCAGCCATCCGGTCAGTGCCGCCGAGCTGGCCCGGGCCAAGGTCAAGATGCGCTCCTCGCTCTACGGCTATGTATCGCAGAGCGAGAACACCGGCCTGGTCGACCTGCTCGCAGTCTATGCGCTGTTCGATAACGATCCCGGCGCGGTCAACCGGCTGGGTGAGGGCTTCGACAAGGTCACGCCCGAGCTGATGCTCAAGGTCGCGCAGGACTATCTCAGGCCCGAGCAGCGAACCACCTTTCTCATCGTCCCGGGCGCCGCCCCGGCGGGAGGCGCGAAATGATCCGCCACATGATCGCGGGCCTCGCCTGCCTGTCGCTCGCCGCGCCGGCCCTTGCCGACGATTATCCGCCCGCGCCGCCGATGGGCAGCCTCAAGCCCTTCACCTTGCCCGCGACCGAAACCTTCACCCTGCCCAACGGCATGAAGGTCACGCTGATCCCGTTCGGATCGGTGCCGCAGGCGACGATCAGCCTCAACGTCTTTGCCGGACGGCTCGATGCGGCCGGCCGCCCCTGGCTGGCCGAGCTGACCGGCGACATGCTCAAGGAAGGCGCCGGCGCGCGCACTTCGGCGCAGATCGCCGATGCGGCGGCGGCGATGGGCGGCAATGTCTCGGTCGGCACCGGCACGATCAACACCGCGCTCAACCTGACCGTGCTCAGCGAGCACGCGTCCGACGCGGTCGCCTTGCTCGCCGATCTCGCCCGGGGCCCGACCTTCCCGGCCAGCGAGTTCGGCCGCGCCAAGGACAACCGCGTCCGCTCGCTCTCGCTTGCCTTGTCGCAGGCGCAGCCGGTCGCCGATCTCGCACTCGGCCATGCTTATTATGGCGACCATCCCTATGGCGCGACCTATCCCAAGGCGGACCAGCTGGGCGGTTATACGCTGGCCGATGTGCGCGCCTTCCACGCCGCCAATTTCGGGGCGCAACGCGCGCATCTCTATATCGCCGGGCGCTTCGACGCGGCGGCGGTGCGTGCCGCGGTGACCAGGGCGTTCAGCGGCTGGGCGAAAGGCCCGGCGCGCCTGTCGCTGCCCCCGACGCCGAAGCCGGGGCCGCAGTTCATCCTGGTCGACCGGCCGGGCGCGCCGCAATCGACCATCCGCCTCGCTTTTCCCGGTGCGGCGATCGGCTCCACGGGCGACTTCCCGCTGCGGGTGATGGACACGCTTTTGTCGGGCTCGTTCAACTCGCGCATCACGCGCAACATCCGCGAGAACAAGGGCTTTACCTATTCGCCCGGCTCGCAGGCGGCGTTCCACCCCGGCGAGACGGTGTGGCAATTCTACGCCGATGTGACCAGCGCCTCGACCGGCGCGTCGCTGCATGAGATCTTCAGCGAGATCCGCACCCTCCAGGCGACCCCGCCGAGCGTGGAGGAAACCGCAGGCATGGCGACCTACCGCGCGACCGACCCGATCTTCAACGGCTCTACCGCTGGCGGGCTGATCGGCACGCTCGCGCAATATGAGGCACTGAACCAGCCGCCGAGCTACATCGCCAACTATGTCCCAAAGGCGCTCGCCGTGACGCCTGAACAGATCAGCGCCGCCGCCCGTGCCACTTTGCCGCTCGAGCGGATGACCTTGGTGGTGGTCGGCGATCTCAAGACCGTGCTGCCGCAGCTGAAGGCCCAGCCGGAGCTGGCAAGCGCGAATTTCGTTACCGTAACCTTACCATGACCTTACCCGCATTATAGGTAGAATTACCCAATACCCCTGGCCGTGCTCAAATGTCATAGTGGCGCGAAGGAACCGCTCATGGAACGCGTCGATCAACAGGCAATGATCTTGCAGGCCCCGCGTCGCGCCGACGGCCCCGCGCTCGGTATGCTGGCGACGGTGCCGATCGCGGCGTTGCTATGGCTGATGATCTTCGCCGCCGCCTTCGAACTGTTCAAATGGGCGACCGCATGATGGATCGCGACGCCCTTGCCGGGGCGGTGCCCGATCCTGATGCCGATATCACCGGCGGCGACGATGCCGCCGCCGACGATCGCCGCCGTGCCAATCGTCACGTCTCCGTGCTCGTGCTGGCCAAGGTGGTCAGCGGGGGCGTGGCGCAGATGTGCAAGGTGCGCGACATCTCCAGCACCGGCATGCGCATCGAGACGCGCGAAGCGCTCGTCCCCGGCCAGGCGCTGAGCGTCGAGTTCCGCTCCGGCCGGCGCGTCGAGGGCGTGATACGCTGGGTGCGCGAACCGCATGCCGGCATCGAGTTCGACGCGGAACTGGCGGTCGAGATATTGCTCGGCCATGCCGACCGCACCACGATTGCCCCCGCGCACGCGCCTGCCCCGCTTCGAGCGCACCGCCGAAGCCGTGGTGAAGCGCGACACGCTCCAGAAACCCGCCCGCCTGCTCAACATCTCCATGACCGGCGCCTGCCTCGGCGACGCCAGCGCGTTCCGCGTGCACGACCCGGTGGTGGTCACGATCGAAGGCCTGGCACCGCGCAGCGGCGAGGTGATGTGGGTCGAGGAGGATCGCATCGGCGTGCGTTTCCTCCAGGCGATCGATCTCGCCGCATTCAACGCCTGGCTCGTGGCGTAACCCCCCTCCTCCCGTTCGCTTCGAGCGAAGTCGAGAAGCCCAGGCCACGCACCCGAAACCCGTTTCTCGACTTCGCTTGAAACGAACGGAAGGGGGCGGAGACATGAACCACACCGGCCCCCATTAGAATCCTTGACCGGCACCCCGGACCCGATCATGCCGGTGATCCGTTGGGTCACCCGGCGCGATAAAGCAGCCTCGGGGAAAGCATGATGACCAAATCGGCCTTTGGCGACTGGTTCGACGCCGGAATGGATGCCTGGTCGCTCAGCAGCGAAGCCTCGACGGTGATGGCGCTGCGCACCGCGCGCATCGCGATGGGCGGATCGGGCGCGATGGCCGAAACGCAACTGATGTTCGCCGAGAAGATGCAGGCCAGTTTCGAACTGCAGGTCGCGGCGATGTCGGGTCAGCTCGGCTCCGCCCCGGTCGGCGCGACGCGCAAGGCGATCGGCTTTTATCGTCGCAAGGTGCGGGCGAACCGGCGGCGGCTGAGCGGGAGCTGAAAAGGCCGCATCACAACACCAGCCTGATATGACGGCGCTGGTCGGCGGCGCTGCTGCCGCGCCAGCCGAGCAGGCGGGCCATACCGAGCGCCTGTTCCCTGAGCGAGCCCGCGCCATGCGCGACGGTCATCGCCTTCCAGGGCGGAAGACAGTGCTGCCCTTGCGCGCGCCACGCGACGCGGAAACCGTGCGGCACCGGCCGCCAGGCCGCGCCGCGCTGACGGATAAGGTCGATGCCGCAATGCCGGCAGGTGCTGAAATAAAGCCCCTCGTTCAGGGTGCTGGTCCCGGCCGGGTGCCGCAGGGCAAGGCAGCGCAGCTTCATCATCTTCTCCCCGCATCTCGCTCATGGCGAAACGATCGGCGGCCATTTTGACGGCGTGGCGCCGGTCGCGATGATAATATGCAGAAGGATTGTTTAACGAATGGTGCCCGTGGCGGTCAGCGACGGTGCAGGGCTTTGCTGTTTCCCCGTGAACAGCCGCTTGGGCAGCACGACATGCACCCCCTTGTTGCGGTCGACCAGTTCGGTCACCTCGACATCGCCGGCGACGCTGACCAGCATATAGGCGTCGTCGCGCGACATGCCCTTCGCCGTCACCAGAAAGTCGATCATGTTGCGCAGCGCCTTGCGGGTGGCATTGCTGAGATCGTCGTCGAAACCCATGGCGATATACGCGTCGGGCGTCTCGGCGCGCGGATAGGGGCTCTTCTCTCCCTTATGCAGGATGAACTGGAAGGTGCCGGTGAGCGACGTCTCCAGCGCGGTGATGTCGACCTCGCCATTGCCCTGCGCGGCATGGCCGTCGCCGGCCTCGAACAGCGCGCCGGGCGCATGGACCGGCAGGAACAATATGGTGCCGGCAACCAGCGCCTTGTCGTCCATATTGCCGCCATTGATCGTCGGCGGTGCGCTGTCGTAACGGCCGAACGCCGGCGGCGGCGCGACACCCATGCTGCCGAAGAACGGGCGCAGCGGCACATCGATGCCCGGCGCGAACCGGCCGAGCATCTTCGCCCGGTCGAGCGGCACGATCTTCATCCGCGCATAGGGGAAATCGTCGGTCAGAAAGCCGGCGCCATAGCGGAAGGCGTTATAGGCGTAGGGGATATCGATATCGATCTTGAGGATGCGCACCTCCAGCGTGTCGCCGGGTTCCGCCCCCTCGATCGCCACCGGCCCGGTCAGGATATGCCCGCCCGGCCCGCGCGCAGAGGCCGGCACGCCATCGAACACCGCGCGCAATTCGGCCTGGATGTCGCCGGGCGCGACCCCGGCCTTGGCAAGACCGTTCGGGCTGTTGGTCAGCAGCGTGTGCATCACGACGATGTCGCCCGACCGGACGACCAGCACCGGCTTGTCGCTGGCGTCATAATGCCCCCAGGCGACGGTCTGCGGCGCGGCGGGGAGATCCCAGGTCTTCGCGCCGGCGGACGCCGAGGCGGCGAGCGCGGCGACGAGGCAAGCAAGCGGCAGGATGCGCATGATGAACCGTCTCCCCGGGGCGGGACGGCCCCCGCCATATGGTGTCGCCGGTGTCGGTTGTTTTCGCGACAAGGGCAAGGTTGGCTAGTTTCGCACCGGTCCCGCCGCCTTGGCCGCATCGCTCAACCGTTGCACCTCGGCGACGTCCGCACGCGCTTTTTCCGCGTCGCCGAGCCGCCGATACGCCGCGGCGCGCAGGCTGAGCGACCATCTGTCGTCGGGGCTGATCGCCACTGCACTGTCGAGGCGATCGATCGCCCTGCTCATGTCGCCGGCGTTCATGGCGAGCAGGGCCTCGCCGTGCAGCACGACCAGGTTCGACGGGTCGATCGCCCGGACTGCCGCGAAGTCCTGTTCCGCCCGCGACCGGTCGAGCGCCCAGGCATAGGCGATCCCCCGGTTGGCGAGCGGCATGGGATCAGCGGGCTTCAAGAGATGCGCCTGTGTGAAGTCGACCACCGCCTGGTCGGCCTTGCGCGTATCGAGGAAGATCAGCCCGCGCCCGAGATAGGCACCGACATTCTTCGAGTCGTCGCGCAGTGCCGCGCCATAGTCGGCAAGGGCGGCCGGTGTGTCGCCGAGCCGATAATTGGCGGCGGCGCGTGCGACCAGCAGGCTGGCCCGATCGGCCCCCGCCGTTTTGCGATCGTCGATCAGTCGATTGCAGGAGGCGAGCGATTCTTGCGCCGAATGAACTCGTTTTCCGTCGTAGCAGCGATCCTCGAGGGCCTGTCTCGGCCCCTGCTCGATCATCACGACGCCGGCCCATATGAGCATGGCGCCGAGCAAGCCGTTCCAAATCATGGATGCCCAGAAACGCTTCGGCTGCGTCGCGCGCTGATAATCGTTGCTGAATCCGCGGGTGAGCGGCTCGATCTTTCCGGTCATCAGCCCTTTCGGGACCGTGGACAGCGCCCATGCGCCGAACGCGACTGCAAGGATCGGCCAGAAGGACGGCGACCTGGCGAACGCGGCGGCGGTCGGGGTAAAGATGAATCCGGCCAGCGCCGCCAGCCCGATGAGGATCGTCAGGCTGAGCGCAAACCGACGCGGCGTATGATCGCCGAAATCATCGTCCGGATGCGGGACGTGGCGTCCGGACGGATATTGCGCGCGATAACTCAGCACTTGTCGCGCGGGTGCATAGGCGGCGACCGCGATCACGAGCAGCAGCCAAACGCGTACGGGGACATGATCGAGCACGCCGGGAAGCTGGCGCATTCGCCGACGATAGGCAATTGCCGCCGCGCAAGGGCGCGGCTTTTCCGCGCATCGCCTCGCGACGCGCGTTCGGCGGCAAATTTCCGCACTCCGACCGGCATGCGGTCGCATCCGACGCGCCAACGCGAGAGACGATCGGCAACGAAAGACCGGACCGCGAAAGGAACCGCCTCATGGCCACCGCACCAGTGCAGCACACACCCTGCTTCGGCCTCGTATGGCCGACAATCATTCTCGCAGCGCTGATCGCCGCGGCGATAGACGCGCTGTGGTTCTCGACCACGGCCTGGCTGCAGGGATCGAGCGGTTATGTCGTGATGCAGTTGACCGGCGGGTTCTGGATGAGCCACGGCGCGATCCATGCCGGCGCCGCCGGCTTCCTGCTCGGCTGCGCGACGCATTTCTCGGTCGCGACGATGATGGCGACCGGCTTCGCGCTGCTCCGCCCACGCCTCGCCATCCTGCGCCGGCCGCCGCTGGTCAGCGGCACGCTGTACGGCCTGTTCCTCTATGTCGTGATGAACCTCGTCGTGCTGCCGCTGCGCTGGCCCCGCAATTTCCCGCGCTTCGAGGGCTGGCAGTCGGTCGGCGACCTGCTGGTCCATGTCGCGTTCGGCATTATCTTCGCTACGTTGATCGGTCGGAGGGCGTCCGCATCGGCATAACCACCCCATTTTGAGTAATAAACAGCTGTAAAAGCACGACTCCTTAACCTCCTCCGGGTCAGACACACTGTCATGGGGGTGCATGACGACATAATGCGGCATCGCGCGCCGACGCCGGCCGACGCGCTCCAGACCGACGATTGGCGCGGGCCGGACGCCGTGCCGACCGCGGTGCCACGACGGCCGGTCGCGCGCGCCGCGACGACGATCACCGACCGCCTCCACCTCAATGCGCGCAAGGCCGGTGCCGCGCGCGAGCGCGATCGGGCGCGCGAGATCGTCGCGGTCGGCAAGGAAGCGGTGACCGGCGCGTTCGCCGCGATCCGCGACGGCCTGCCGATCCCGATCCGCGCACTGGCACCGGTGGTCGAGGCGATCGCCGCCTCGGTGGCGCGCGATGCCGCCGCGATGCACGGCGTGACGCGGCTCAAGCAGCGCCATGAATATACCTATCTCCACTCGGTGTCGGTGTGCGGGCTGATGATCGGGCTGGCGCATGTGCTGGAGATGGACCCCGCGCTGATCCCGGAGATCGGGCTGGCCGGCCTGCTCCACGATATCGGCAAGGCGCGCGTGCCCAACCTGCTGCTCGACAAACCCGGCCCGCTCACAGACGCGGAATTCGCCCTGGTCCGCACGCACAGCGAACGCGGGCACGAGCTGCTGCTGCGCGCCGGGGTGGACTCGCCGATCGCGCTCGATGTGTGCCTGCACCATCATGAACGGCCCGACGGGCGCGGTTATCCCGAGCGATTGTTCGAGGATCAGGTCAGCCGTTATGCCCGGATGGGCGCGATCTGCGACGTGTACGACGCGGTCACCTCGGCGCGCGCCTATAAGGATAGCTGGACGCCGGGCGAGGCGCTGGAATGGATGGCGGAGACCGAGGGCCAGTTCGACCGCAAGATATTGAGCCTGTTCAGCGCGATGATCGGGCCCCTGTCGGTCGGCACCGTGGTGCGGCTGGCAAGCGACCGCCTGGCGCTGGTGGTCGAGGACGGCGAAGCGGAGCGCCCGCCGATCGTGGTCGCGTTCCACTGTGCGCTGACCGACCGGCCGCTGCCGCTGCGCATCGTCGAGGGCCGCCACGACGCGATCACCGGCGTGGAGCGCGCCGCGCGCTGGCGTTTCGAGGACTGGCGCATGACAAAGCGCGCCGCCTTCGCCTTTCACGCCGCCGCGCGCGGTTAGCGGGTTCGGTACGCAACGAACTATCTGGCGGGACGCGCCATAGCCGCATACAACACCCCCATCGAACGTCTTTCGCAGGGGCACAATATGGATCGTCGCCAGTTTCTCGCCACCGGCAGCGCCGCCGCGCTGACCAGCGCCATGGTGCCGATCGAGGCCTGGGCGCAAGGCGGCGGCGGCGATGCCGCGCTCAACGCCGATTTCGCGCATATCTTCGAGGCGCAAGTCGCGCGGTCGCCGGAGCTGGCCTCGTCGCTGGGGCTCGACAAGGGGCCGCTCGCCGCGCTGAAGGGCAAGCTGTCGCCGCGTACGCGCGAGAAGCGCGCCGCCGATGTCGCCGCGACCAAAGATGCGTTGGCCGCCCTTGCCAAACATGACGGCACCGCGCTGTCGCCAGCGGCAAAGCTCAATCTCGAGGTGGTGCGTTATTCGCTCGGTACGCAGATCGCCTCGGCCGACAGGTTCGGCATCGACAGCGCGATCCGGCCCTATGCCATCTTCCAGCAGGGCGGCGCCTATTTCTCGGTGCCCGATTTCCTCAACACCGCGCACACGATCAACGTCGCCAGCGACGGCGAGGCCTATCTTTCGCGGCTCCACCAGTTCGCCACCGTGCTCGACCAGGAGACCGCGATCCAGCGTGCCGATGCCGCGCGCGGCCTGCTCGCGCCGGGCTGGTCGATCGACCTGACATTGGGCCAGATGCGCAAGCTGCGCGGCCAGCCGGCGGCGACGTCGAGCATCGTCCAGTCGCTGGTCACCCGCGCTGCCGCCAAAGGGCTGGCGGGCGACTGGCAGGGGCAGGCGACGAAGATCGTCGCAGGCGAAATCTATCCCGCGCTCGACCGGCAGATCGCGCTGATGGAGAAGCTGAAACCCTCGACCCGCCCCGGCGACGGCATCTGGCGCGTGAAGGATGGCGACGCGATCTACGCCATGGCGCTGGCCCAGGCGACCACCACGACCATGTCGCCCGACGAGGTGCACCGCATCGGCCTGGCGCAGGTCGCCGAGATCAGCGCGCAGATCGACACGATCCTGACCTCGCAGGGCTATAGCGGCGGCACGGTCGGCGAGCGGCTGGCGAAGCTCAATGTCGCGCCGGATCAGGTCTATCCCAACACCGCCGCCGGGCGGGCCGAACTGATCGCCGGGCTGAATAGCGGCATCAAGGCGATGTACGAGAAGCTGCCTTTGGCCTTCGCGACCGTGCCGACCCAGCCGCTCGAGATCCGTGCGGTGCCCGTCGAGATTCAGGACGGCGCGTCGAACGGCTATTACAACCGCGCCTCGCTCGACGGGTCGCGGCCGGCGATCTACTTCATCAATTTGAAGGACGTCGGCGACTGGCCGAAATACAGCCTGCCCTCGCTGACCTATCATGAGGGCGTGCCGGGGCATCATCTGCAGATCAGCCTGGCGCAGGAATCGAAGGATATCCCGACGCTGCGCAAGGTCGGTTTCTTCTCGGCCTATTCGGAAGGCTGGGCGCTCTATGCCGAGCAGCTCGGCGACGAGCTCCATGCCTATGCCAGCCCGCTGGAGCGCGCCGGTTACCTGCAGAGCTTCCTGTTCCGCGCAACGCGGCTGGTGGTCGACACCGGCATTCATGCCAAGCAATGGAGCCGGGAGAAAGCGACCGATTACATGGTCGCCACGACCGGCTTCGCGCGCCCCCGCACCCAGCGCGAGGTCGAGCGTTATTGCACCCAGGCGGGCCAGGCGTGCAGCTACAAGATCGGCCATATGGCGTGGACGCGGGCACGGGCGAAGGCGCAGGCGGCGCTGGGCGAGCGGTTCGACCTCAAGGCGTTCCACGAGATATTGAAGGAAGGCGCGATGCCGCTGACCATCCTGGAGCGCCGCATCGACGAACGTATCGCGGCGCTGCGCGGGGCGGCATAATCGGAAGGCCGGCGCATCGACATTTCCGTGCGCGCGGTGCATTCTGACGGGCGTCGGGCATGATGACCCCGCCCGACCAGGAGGGACCGATGGCCAAGTCGCCGAGCACGACCACCGCAAAACCCGCCAAACCGGCAGCACCCAAGACCACCAGGACAACCACGCCGAAGGCTGCCGAGCCGACCGCACCAAAGGCCGCCAAGCCGGCTGCGCCGAAGAGCGGCGCCGTGACGCTGAAACCGGCCAAGGTGGCGGCGGCCGCAGCCTCATCGGCGAAGACGCCGGCCCCGGCAGCGCCGACGCAGGCGAAGCCGGCCAAGCCGCGCGCCGCCAAATCCGCCGCCGCCGCGCCGAAGGCGGCCAAAGCAGCGGCGAGCATAGCCGAACCCGTCAAAAAGGCAGCGACCGTTGCCGTCGAGCCCGCGGCACGCGTGCCCGTCAGGCGCCGGGCCAAGCCCATCACGACGACAAGGGCGAAGCCGCCCGCGCCCAAGCCGGCGAAGACGGCCCCCGTCGTCGCCGCACCGCCGGCCCCGCCCGCCGCCGAGCTGGCCAAGCCCGTCAAGCCCGCCAAGCTGAAGGGCAAGGCGCGCAAGTCGATGTTCAAGGAAACGTCGGAGCGTATTTCCAAGCTTGCTTCCGACATTCTCGCCGACCGCATCATCCCGACCATCGACCAGATCAAGGCGATTGCCGCCTCGGCGCTGGGGCAGGACGAGACCAAGGGCAAGAAGGGCAAGCGCAAGAAGAAATAGCGCGCCGCGCCGAGCGGCGCGACAGTATCGCGCAAGTCGCGCGCGCGGCGCGGGGCAAGTGCCCGGGGTATTTTGCGAGCCGATGGGGTGGCGTTTCCCGTTGCCCGGGCCAGCGTCCAGGGCAGGTTGCGGCAAGTGTAGCTCGGCAAATCCATCATCGCGCCATTGCGCTGTTCGGATGCGGCCGGACCGCGCGGCGGCACGAGATGTGGCCCGCCAAGTAATAATTTTGCGAATAGTTCGGCGTGATCTTTGCGATGACTGCCGCGCGCCACGCCATGGGCCGCCGCCGATCCATCACGCATCCCGCTGGTCCGCTTGCCCGGCCCGCCGACGATCTTCCTCCGCCTCCGCGGCCGCGACATTGGCCAGCGCGGCGGCGAGGCGTTCGGCAAGGTCGTGATGCTGCGGCATCTCGCGCGGCTCGCGCCATTCGTCGGCGCGGCGGATGCGCAGCCATTGCATGCCGAGGCGCGGATCGGCCGGCATGTGGCGGGTGACCTGGACCTCGACCGGTTCCATGGCGCCGACCGGGAGCATGAACCTGCTCTCGCGATAGTCGTAACCAATCGCGCGGCGATACATGGCGAGCTGGACGCGGGCATCGGCATCGTCCTTGCCGGCCTGCGTGGCCTCGGCGAACTCTGGATGGAGCTCGCGCCAGCGATACAGCGTGGCGAGATGGATGCGCAGCAGGCTGGCGACCTGCTGATCGGTCATGCCGGATTCATAATAGAGCCGCGCCGTTTCGGCGTGCTCGGGGGCGTAGCGGGTGGGGCGTCCTGCGGTCATGCCGGCGGAGATAACGGTGGTGCGGGGTTGGTTGAATCAGGATGTGGTGGGAATTGTGTGGGTAGCGGATGCGCTACAGCACCAGGCCGCCCATGGCCTTGGCAGCGTTTAGGCCGCAGACTTATAAAGCGGTCTGTCGGCTAGCGCCCCAAAGTCAGACATTCAGTGCCGTCCCCGCGAGTTGGAAGACCGGACAATCGTTCAGTGATCATTGATGCGGGAGCAGCAGCGTCGCGCGGCGGATCACGCCGGAAGGGTGACAAGGGATACTGACTATATCCGCCCTGCAAGGCTATAGGTCGTGGGCGTCAATCATGCGATCGAAGCTAGATGACTGGCGCTCAGTATTCGGGAGTTACCAATGATTCGTTGTGAAAGGATATATCGGTATACCGGGTTCGCCAGCGGCGTGCGGGTGGTCACTCTTGTCATTCGATCGGTTGGCGCTGGCGGCGACCGCGACTCCTGACTATCCTTTCAGCGGGCGCTGGCGGATAGATACCACGTCGATCTCGGGAAATACCAAGCCGACGGTCTTTCAAGTGCGCGACGGGCGCTTTAAGCGAGACGACAATGCAAGCGTAACGGCAGATGGTCGCCCTCATC
>NZ_JAQGLG010000066.1 GCF_028292965.1 Sphingomonas bacterium
GGTCGCCCGTGCCGTGGCGCTGTCGCGCTTCGACGCGCTGCAGGCCGCCGAAGACCAGCGCCGCTTCGCCGAGACACCCGACGTCGCGGCGCGCTTCTTCCGTCGTGGCGAAGCGGGCGACTGGCACCGGCATCTATCCCCGGCGCAGGCGCGGCGCCTGTGCCTGCAACATGGCGATATCATGCGGCGCTTCGGCTATGACAAGGAATGAAGCGGGGCAGCGCAGCGATGGCCGCCATTGTCCGGAAGAAAACGTGCCGCCCGCTATTGTCCGGGCGGCACGTCGATCTTTGTTATTGCGCGGCGGGCGGCGCAACCATCAGGGTCACGTCTTCGTCGACGAACCCGTGTACAGCGGCACCGAGCGGTAGCGTGGCGCTGGTGCCGGTGGTGAAGAAGCCGGCGACCGGCAGGAACGCGACCGCGGCAACCACACCGGCCGTGCCGGTGACGCCCTTGTCGTCGAACACGCCGCGCAGGCGGATCTTGCGATCACCGACCGTCACGTACAGCATGCGTGCGCTGATCCGGCCGGACTTGCCCCACATCCCCTTATTCCGCACATCGGTGATTTCGGCGATCGCGGGGCTGCCCACGGGAATCACCACGACGCCATTCACCAGCACCGGGTCCATCACTTCGAGATGGGCGAGATAGCCGGCCTCGAGCTTCTTGCCCTTGGTGGTGAGCGCTTCCGACATCTTCAGATTGATCGGCGTCCCCGTGCGCAGCACGTTGGGGTCCGCCGTGGTGGCCGCCGCAGCGACGACGACCGGTGCGGTTGCCGCCGGCGGTGCCAGCGTTGCGACGGGCGCGGTTTGGGCGAAGGCCGGCACGGCGCCGACCAGCAGCGCGCCCGAAAGCGCGCCGAAAAACATTACCTTCATTGGAACCCCCTTCTAGATCGACTCGCCCCGGAGTCGTGGCAGGATGAAGACCGAATTAGCCTTGGCCGTCAAACTAGATGTTGAAAAAACGGAAATATTTCTGAATATCCGTGAGGATGACGAGGTCGCCGTCGCAGCAACGCAGGGCCAACGCGCACCGCGCTGTCGATCGATATTACGTTGCCCCGGCCTATTCCGGGCAACCAATTGCCGGGCGAGAAGATACCGGAACAGGTCCAGCATGACGGTCAAGCTTGACGCGGCCGCAAAGTCTGCCGCCGTGCAAGGATGCGACCATAAACAGGATGATCGATTTCGGCGAAGCCGCTCGACCGGAGAAAAGCGTAACAGGCGTGGATTGGGATCGGGGCAGGTCAGCTCATGTACGTTCCATTCGATCGCCGCGTAGCTCCTGTCACCAGCTTGACCCTCGACCAGCTTCATAGAGTGGCGAGGACTCCTTCTCCACCGCCCTCGATGTGCGAAGATTGATCGACAGGGTCTCGCCGTGGCGCTGTAACGCTTCGATGCGCTGCAGGCCGCGGAGGATCAGCGGCGGTTCGACGAGGCACCGAGCGGCATGGCCCGCTTCTTCCAAGGCGAAGCGGGCGACGCCATCTTTCCCCGGCGCAAGCCGGTCGGCTGTGCCTACAACATGGCGTATCACGCGGCGGCTCGGTTATGCGACTGAGGACGAAGCGGCGGGTGTCGAATCCCGCGCCCGGTCAGGCGCCGCGTCAGCCCTCGCGCACGCGCAGCTCTCTGTTCGCCAGGCGTCTTTTGGTTGCGATGACGACCGCCTCGAGATCATAGTTGCGATGACAGGTGAACAACCCGGATCCCAGATACCGTCGATCAGCGCTCGGTCGGGGGTCGGCATGATAAAAACGGGGAACAGACATCGCGCTACGCTCCTGCTGTACTCATCGTGTTAACGCGCGCAGCCGGTGATCCGTTCCATTCCCGCGTTGAGTCGAGTTGTGGTTGTTGGGTAAAACGCGTCATCGTCGCACCATCCCCGCTTCCCATCTGCCCCGGCTCATGCTCCAATCCCCTGACGAAACGACAGGGGGCAATGATGCGCAAATCCATATGGCTGGCCGGAATCGCGGCGCTGGCACTGCCGCTCGCCGCGCACGCGCAGGGCACACCGCTCACCCCCGATGAAACCCGCTTCCGCGATCTCTATCGCGAGCTGGTCGAGACCGACACCAGCGCCACTACCGGCAGCTGCACCGCGCTGGCCGACAAGGTCGAGCGGCATCTGCGCGAATCCGGCTATGGCGATACCGACATCACCCGCCTCGCGATCCCTGAGCGCCCGAAAGAGGGCGGGCTGGTCGTCATCCTGCCCGGCAGTTCGAAGACATTGAAGCCACTCCTGCTGCTCGGTCATATCGATGTGGTGACGGCCAAGCGCGCCGACTGGATCCGCGACCCCTATGTGATGGTCGAGGAAAATGGCTATTATTACGGCCGCGGCACCGCCGACATGAAGGCGATGGACGCGATCTGGATCGACGCCATGCGCCGCTTCCGCGAAAGCGGTTACCACCCCAAACGCACGATCAAACTGGCGCTGACCTGCGGCGAGGAGGGCGGCTCGCCGTTCAACGGCGCCGAGTGGCTGGCGAAGAACCGGCCCGACCTGATCGCCGCCGAATTCGCCCTGAACGAGGGCGGCGGCGGGCGCACCGACGGGCAGGGCCGGCTCGTCACCGCCAGCATTCATGTTGGCGAAAAGGCCTCGCAAAGCTATCGCATCGAAGCGACCAATGTCGGCGGCCACAGCTCGGCGCCGGTGCGCGACAATGCCATTTACCAGCTCGCCGACGCGCTGGTGAAGGTGCGGGGCTTGGAGTTCCCGATCCGCTTCAATCCGACGACGCGGGCCTTTTTCGCGCGCGCCGGCGCGGCGCGGCGCGATGATCTCGGCGCGGCGATGATCGCCTTGTCGAAGAACCCCGCCGACAGCGCTGCGGAAAGCGTGGTCAACCGCGACAAGAGTTATCATTCGATGCTGCGCACCACCTGCGTTGCGACGTTGCTCGATGGCGGCCATGCCCCCAATGCGCTGCCGCAACGCGCCGGCGCCAACATCAACTGCCGCATCATCCCCGGCGAGACGGTCGAGGGCACCCGCGCCGCGCTGGCCGCCGCGATCGGCGACCCGGGCGTAACGGTGAAGGTGTCGAACGAGCGCGGCCCCCTCGCCGTGCCGCCGCCGCTCGACCCGAAGGTGATCGGCCCGGCCGAGAAACTGGTGGCGAAATATTATTCCGGCGTGCCGCTGATCCCGACCATGTCGACCGGCGCGACCGATGGCATCTTCCTCGAGGGCATCGGCATCCCGTCCTACGGCCCGCCCGGCCTGTTCGGCGATCCGGACGGCAACGGCACGCACGGCCTCAACGAGCGCGAGGCGGTGAAGGCGGTGTTCACCGGGCGGGCGCTGTTGACGGAGCTGGTGCGGACCTATGCCGATGCGGAGTGAGCGTGCCGCCAATACCTCCCCGGAACGGGGAGGGGGACCGCCAAAGGCGGTGGAGGGGCTGGTCGGGGGCGGGCGGGCAACAAGCGTTTCGCCTGCGATTGCCGCCCTCGGCCTGCTCTCTGCACTGTTGATATCGCCCGCAGCCTCGATAGCCGCGCCGCAGTCCGTCGCCGCCGCGGCACCCATCGCTATGACCGATGCGCGCTTCTGGTCGATCGTCGACAGCACGCGCAACGACGATCATCCGCGCCAGATCGCGTCGCTTAAGGCGCAACTCGCCGCGCTCACCCCGGCCGAGATCGAAGCGTTCGATGCCTGTTTCGCCCGGCAGATGCAGCGCAGCAACGATTGGGGCCTGTGGGGCGCGGCCTATGTCGCGATGGGTGGTGCGTCCGACGACGGCTTCGAATATTTCCGGCACTGGCTGATCGCGCGCGGCCACGCTGATTTCGAAAAGGTGCTGGCGGACCCCGATGCGCTGGCGACAATTGCGCCGGCCGAGGCGGAAGCGCTGGAATTCGAGGACTTCGCGCGCGTCGCCGCGGAGGCGTGGAGCGCGAAGACGGGTAAGCCTGGAGACGCCATGCCACACGCGTCGCCCGGCGATGCGATCAGCGGGAAGCAGTTCTCCGAAGACCCGGCCGCGCTGGCCACGCGTTATCCAAAACTGTGGCGACGTTTCGGTGCGGGTGGCTGACCTGCTTGCTATCCGCGATTCCCACGACCTGCGGTGCCGACGACGGTAGTTCGCGAGGTGCGAGAATTGGCGCGACTCTACAAAATACCTCCCCGGCACGGGGAGGGGGACCGCGACGCGCAGCGGCGTGGTGGAGGGGGGCGTGCCGCGGGCGGTGCGCTCCTGGCACGCCCCCTCCACCATTTGCTGAAGAAGCAAATGATCCCCCACCCCGTGCCGGGGAGGTTAAGGTAGAACCCCCTCCAGCCACGCGATCAGGTCCCGCGTCACCTCGTCGCGGTTCACCTCGTTGAGCATCTCATGCCGGCCATCGGGATAGATCCTGCTGGTCAACCGCGTCAGGCCCGCATCGCGGTAACTGTCGATCAACCCCTGTATCTTCGCGCCGACCGGATCGCGCTCCCCGCTGAACACGTACAGCGGCAGATCCTTGCGCACCCGTCCGGCCAGTTCCGCCGAGCCCAGTTCGCCCAGCGCCCCCGCCACGTCGCGGGCGATCTGCGCGGTCAGCGGAAAGCCGCACAGCGGATCGGCGGCATATTTGTCGACCTCGGCCGGGTCGCGCGACAGCCAGTCATAGCGCGTGCGCGCCGGCTCGAACGGCTTGTTGAGCCCGTCGAACATCAACGCCTGGATCAGCTTGCTATGGCCGCGCCGCCCGACGCGCAGCCGCTCGATCGCCAGCAGCAGCTTGCCGATGCGCAAGATGCCCGGCGGCGGCCCCGCGCTGCCCGACAGCACCGCGCCGGCAAGGCCCTCGCCGTGCTCGCCGATATAGGTCTGGCCCATGAACGAGCCCATCGAATGGCCGAAGAAGACCAGCGGCAGGCCCGGATGCGCGGCGCGGATCGCCTGCGCCACCGCGTCGATATCGTCGAGGCACGCGCGCCAGCTGTCGCGATCGGCGAAGAAGGCGAGATCGGCCGGCGGGCAAGCCGGGCCATGGCCGCGATGGTCGTGCGCATAGACGACGATGCCGGCACCGGTCAGCGCCTCCGCCAGCCGGGCATAACGCGCGCCATGCTCGGCCAGCCCGTGCGCGATCATCAGCGCGGCGCGCGGGCTTGCCTCGGGCGACCAGCGGCGCGTGAAGATGCCCCGCCCGGCGCGTTCGACGGCGACGATCTCGGCTTTCATGGCAAGGCCCCCTTTTCGCGACGCACAACCGCGCCGCTCGGTCCTTATGCCGGGATCGCGGTGCGGGCGGAACGGTCTTTCACGTTCCATATCAGCCGGGACCGGCGGACCTTGCAGGCGATTTTCGGTGAGAGGGTTCGCGTCCCTATTGCGGTCATTGACGAAATGCCTGACCACGACCCTCAGCCATCGCCATGGCATCGCGGAGAGATGAAGTGCAGAAAACAAAGATTGTGGCTTTATCGCTGTGGGTTGTAATAGTTGGGGGGAACATAGTTTCAACATTTACGAGGCCGTCTGATGACATGAAGGCGTTCAATCAAGTACCTTGGCAGATATGCTTCTTGCCGATTGTGTTATTGATCGTAGCGTTCATGAATAGATCGACGAAGGTCAATATTCTGGAAAGGATTGTTGATCAAGGATTTGGTCAAGGAACGTGGCGCGAGTTCATTGATACGCTGAGGCCGGAATTATTGTTCTCTGCCATGTGCTTGGGCATCGTGGCATCAGCTATTTCCCGCTCGTTTATCGAAGGTGAAGAAGCCGTGCCGACGTCCGTCATCGGATTTTTTGCGAGCGGCTGTATCGCATTCTTCGTTGCGCATTTCATTCGCCAGGCGCGCAAGAAAGCATGACGCTGACCTGACCGGTGAGGGTGGGATGGCCGATTTCCAAACCCTTCGGCAAGCGACGGTCGATGCGATCAGGCAAGCCACCTCCGAGGCCTATGAAGCGATGGCGAAGGAGTCGCCTCGGCCGGTTTGTGTGATGAAACCCGCCGGCCCGCTTTCCGGCATGGGCATCGCGATCGACGCCGTTGCATGACAGCATGGGAATGGTGGCCCGCACGCTTCCCGCAATCGGAACAGGCGAGCCGCCATCCGCCGGGGCTATTTCAGCGGCAGGAACAATTCCACCACCACGTCATGAACCTCTGCGCCCGGGAAGAAGGTGAGCCAGCGCCGGCAATAGATCGGGAAATCGCGTGCCTCTTCGCCGCTGGCCGGAAGCCACTCGCGATAAAGGTACATCGCGGCCGGCTCCAGATTGTGCGTGTCATGGGTGACGCGCAGCACCGCGCAGCGCCCGCCGGGGATCGTACCGGCCTTCATATCCGGGTCGTCGGCGTCGACCGGCAGCTCGGTGCCGACGCACAGATCCATGCTGTAATCGTCCGGGTTGGCGGGGATCCGCTCGGACCGGAAGATGTTGAAGGTCGGGCTCGTCTCGGGCGACAGGCCGGCGGCCTTGCGCCAGGCGATGAACCGTTCGATCGTCGCGCCGAGTGTCGCGCGGTCGCCGCGATGCTCCATGATCGCCACCGGGGTCGGCGGCACGTCGCGGATCGTCACGTCGTCAGGGGTGTAGGTAATCTGCACAAGCTTGCTCCTCGCAATGTTGAGAGGCCCGAAGGCCGCAAGCCACGGCGCCCAGTCGGGCGCCTTCCGAAACGACGAAGGGGATTGCCCGAACCGTTGCCGAAAGGCGCGAGCGAAGGCGTCCGGTGCATCGTAACCGGCATCCATCGCGATCTCCGTGACGCTTTGGGCGTCGTTCGTGGCCAGCCGGTGCGAAGCGCGCTTCAACCGGGCAAGCTGGACATAGCGATGCACGGACAACCCGAAGGTCGCCATGAACTGCCGGTGGAAATGGAATTTCGAGAAAGCGGCGACCCGGCTCACCGTGTCAAGGTCCAGGTCACCATCGAGATGCTGGTCGATATGGTCCAGCACCCGCTGCATCCTGGCGTGATAGTTTTGCAGCGCCGCCTTCATCGTCATTCCTTTCGTGGCGGCGCCAGTTAGCCGGGCAGGGCGATCGCGCGCTCGACCGATATTGCGGTTTGCGCTGATTCGCCGATCATTTTCGGGCGATCGCCAGCAGGGGGTCATCGCCGGTCGCCGAATGGCATAGCCGCAGCGCGCGCAGAAAAGCGGCATGCCGACATGCGCCCGCCCGTTCTCGCCACCGGCCCACAACGCATCGCGATTCAATCGTGCCGGAAAATCTGCCACCACGAGCGGCATGACCGCAGCCTCGGCTGACGGTTTCTTTCTCATCGTCGATAATGAAAACGGGCGCGCTGGGCGTTCTCTGTTATCGCCCTGTTACGTTCTGTTATCGCCTCTGTTCCGGCGCCCGTTATTCCCTGTTCCGCGCTCTGTTCCGCGGTTGGCCTTATTTAGGCAAGTAACGGAGCAGCAACGATAATCTGAAAACGATAACCGTCGAAAAATTTTATTCCCCTGTTATCGGCGCGAAAACAGAGAGAACTGGGCAGCAAGGGCCACAGCCGCGCTTCGTGGGTCTGGCTCCCGGCTGGGCAGGCGCGGGACCGGGCAAGGGCGACGCTAACCGTTGATGCTGTCGTACAGTCCCACCAGCCGGTCGACATCGGCGATCACGGCCTGCTGTTCGGAGAGCCAGCGGGCGGTAGCGTCGCGGGTCGGTTCACCCTCCCGGCCATCATGGAAGGTCGCGCCCTGTTCGATCAGCCAGATCATGTCGCGCGCGCGGGTGCGCTGGAGCCGCAGATGCGTCATCCATTGCTCGACCATCTCGGCGGGCACTTGCCTCTTCATCACGCTCTCCTGTCCGCGCCGATATGGGGAGTCGCCGCAGCATTACAGGGGGGCGGGCCTGCTCTTCTCCCCTCCCTGGACAAGGGAGGGGCTGGGGGTGGGTCGCTCTCGGGGGACCGAAACGCTCGCCCCAGGCCGACCCACCCCGACCCCTCCCTTGTCCAGGGAGGGGAGAAATCTCAGGCGGCGGCGTAGAGCCAGGCGCGGCGCTCGCGTTCGTCCATCAGCGCGACGGCGGCGATCTGCACGACGGCGACGGGCAGCAGGATGAAGCTGTGCAACGCCATCGCCGCGAACAGTCCGCAGGCGAACACCGCCAGCATGATCATGGTCAGCACGACGAGCAGCGCGCGCGAACCGGTAATGCCGAACAGCGCCAGCGTCGCGGCACCGCCGATCGCGCAGCAGATGCCGACCCCGTTCGGTGCGACGATGACGAGGCAGATCAGCGCCAGGGCATAGAGCCCGACGCCGGTCTGCAGACGGCTCGACCAGGTGAAGGCATCGCGCGGCGGCATGGATATTCCCCTTTTTTTCATCCCTGTCGCGACGAACGGTCCGCGCGGCAGGATGTTCCGAGGAACCTTTGCCGAAGTGATGATGGAGAATTGGTTATAGGCGGCGAAGACCGCACCGGATCGGACACGATAATTGCCGCCGGGCGGCCGGGCGCGTGATAGTCTCGCGGCTTAGGTCCAGACCTCGGGGGGTGAGATGCTCAACCTGCGCGTGATCAACAATGGCGACCATGCCGCGCTGATCTGGTTTCCCGACGACGCCACGGCGGTGCCCGCCTGTCGTGGCTTCGCGCTGCAGCGCAAGCTGACGCGCGGTACCAAGAAGACCAGGACGTGGCTGCACAATTTCGTCGGTTTCGCCGATGGCGAGGCACCGCCGCCGGCGGGCGAGGAATGGCGCTGGCCGATCCAGCGTTATCTGTGGTGGGATTATGGTGTCGGCGCGGGCGACACGGTGAGTTACCGCGTCGTGCCGGTGACCGGCGCTGACCATCTGCACCTGGCGCTGGACGAGGCGGCGGCGACCGGGTGGAGCTCGCCCGAGACGATCTCCGGCCAGGACGGGCCGGCGATCGAGGCCTATTTCAACCGCGGCATCATCGCCACGCAGTGGGTCGCCCGCGCGCTTGCCGCCGAAGCGGCCAGGCAGCTCACCGGCCAGCCGCCGACCGCGCGCGCCGCGCTGATGAAAGCGATCGACCAGCCCGGCAACAGCTTGCGCAACGCCCTGAGCGGCCTGCTCCGCCCGCGCCTGCTCGATCTGCTTGGGAGCGCGCCGGGCAAGGTGTTCGCGGCGCTGTACGAGTTGAACGATCCGGAGGTGGTCGCCGCGTTCACCGCGCTCGGTACCAACTGCAATCTGATCCTCGCCAATGGCGCGTTCAAGCCGCCGGAGAATGACGAGAATGCCGATCTGCGCGGGGTGCTGCGCGCGGCCGGCAAGATCAACCTGTTCGACCGGCTGGTGACCGGCGCACACTTCGCGCACAACAAGTTCGTCGTGCTGTGCGATGCCGCGGGCGCCGCGCAGACGGTGTGGACCGGCAGCACCAACATGACCGAGACCGGGCTGTGCACCCAGGCCAATAACGGCATCATCATCAAGGACGCCGCGGTGGCCGATGCCTTTCTGCAGGAATGGCAGCGGTTGAAGGCGGCGAAGAACGGCTATCCCGCGACGCTCGCCGCCGCGCATGCCGCGAAGCAGACTTTCGCCGTGCCGCCGGGCGCCGCAAAGCCCGACCGGATCACCGTCTGGTTCACGCCGACGCCGCATGGCGAGGACATGGTCCATGCCCGCACGCTGATCGCCGGGGCGAAGGATGGAATCATCTTCCTCAACTTCAATCCCGGCGCGTTCCAGGACGATCCCAAGGACTGGACGCTGCTGCAGTCGATCCTCAACCGCCATCAACCGAGCGCTGGCGCGGCGTACGATCCCAAGCTCTATATCCGCGGCGTGGTCAACCAGGAGATCCCCAAGATCACCTCCGATCCGACCGCGCCGGTCGTTCCGCCGGTGCTGCTGTTCGACGGCGGCACCGCGCCGCCGGTGCGGCTCGACCAGGATGTGCTGGTGCCGGCCAACATCAAGCAGGATTATCCGCACTGGCAGACCGAGCTGAAGGGCGCGAGCAGCGTGATGATCCATTCGAAGGTGGTGATCATCGACCCGTTCGGCGCCAATCCGGTGGTGATGACGGGCTCGCACAATCAGGGGATGAAGGCGAGCCGCTCGAACGACGATAACCTCGTCATCATCGAGGGCAATGCCGCTTTGGCCCAGGCCTATGCGCTCAACGCGATCGCGATCTTCCAGGAATATCGCTGGCGGCGCTACGTCGCGGTGCATCCGGATGCGACGCATGCGCGCTGGACGGGGCTCGAGGACAATGACAGCTGGCAGAACGGCCATCTGGTGCGCGACGCAGCGGAGATGGCGTTCTGGCTGAAGTGACCACTCTCAGCCCGCGCCTCCGCCCGACAACAGCACCGCCACCTGGCGCGCCAGTTCCTGCATCCGTTCGACCAGGGTCGGTGCGCTGAGCTGGCGGGGGCGGGGGTCGATCGCGCAGAGCGTGCCGAAGAAGCTGCCGTCATCGAGGATGATCGGCAGCGAGATATAGCTCTCGAAGCCGTACATCGTTGGGGTGGGGTGGCGTGACCATTCGGGGTGGCCGGTCACCTCGTCGATGATCACCGCCTGGTGCGACTGGCGGATCTCGTCGCAGATCGTGGTCGACAGTTCGAGCTCGTCGCCGGCGTCGAGCCCGAACTCGATCCTGTCGAGCACCTGGCAGGCGATCCAGCGCGTATCGGTGACGCGCGCCACTGCGGCGAACCCCATGCCGGTGATGCGGCACACCTCGTCGAGGATCGCGCGGATCGCCGCGCGGTCACCCTGCACGACCGCGCCGCGTGCGATCTCGTCCGTCGGTCCGCGTGTGATCATGGTTTGAACCTAGGCCGAAAGCGAAGGCGCGCAATGATCGATGTCAGGCGGCGGCACGCATCCGGCGGGCGTGCCGCAGCGCGCGGCGGCGGGCGCGGAAGCGATAGCGCCACAGCCCGGCCTGGGCGCGCGGGGGCATCGGCGCCTCCCGGCGTGACGCGGTACGGCGCACGATACGCTCGGGCGCGGTGCCCGACACCCGTCGCTGGCGCGGGCGTTCGGCGAGATACTTGCGTTGTGCGGCGGCCTCGGCCTCGTCATGGAGCCGGTCTCGCTCGCCGGGGCGCGGACGGAACGCACCGTGGCCGAGCCGGCGATGCTGCTCGCGCAGCGCGGCGAAGCGCGACGCCGCCCAGAAGCGGTGGATCAGCCGGTCCCCGCGATCGAGCCGCGCGCGCAACTCGTCATCGACGCGCGACACCGCGCGCAACGAATGCCGCGTGCCACTCGCGTTGCGCCAGATCTCGTAGAGCAATGCCGCCATCGAATCCCCCGATTCCGCGGTGCAGCATAGCAAGATTGGTGCGGGAGGCGAGGGGTGTGCGTGCGTCTCTTCTTCTCCCTCTCCCCTCAATGGGGAGAGGGCCGGGGAGAGGGGTGGCCGCAGGCGGTGTCGCTTGGGGCTACCCCCTCTCCCCGACCCTCTCCCCCAAGGGGGCGAGGGAGAAGAAGAGTCATGCCGCGCTGTACGCCGCCAGAAACACATGCACGCCTGACGCGATATGGGCCTTGCGCCGGGCGGGGCCCATCGGCTTTTCGCCGACGTAGAACATCGCCCGGTTGACCGGTTCGCCCATGATCAGCCAGTTGAACTGGGTGGCGGCGACCAGCGGGTCGTCGATCGCCAGCAAACCCTGGTCCGACCAGCGCCCGAGTGCCGTGGCCAGTCCGGCAATGGCGCGGCCCGGGCCGCCCTCGTAGAGCGCCTTGCCGAGTTCGGGGAAGCGCGTCGCTTCGCTGATCACCAGCCGGCGCAGCTGCAGCAGGCGCGGGGCCAGCGCGATCGTCATCAGCCGGTCGGCATGGCCGTGAAGCTCGGCGACCAGCTGTTCTGTGTCGGCAGGGTCGCGCATCTCGACCTGGACCCGGTCGGAGGCGGCCCCGGTCATGCTGTGGACGATGCCGAGGAACAGCGCCTCCTTGCTCGCAAACTGCTTGTAGACGGTCTGTTTCGAGACGCCCGCGCGGGCCGCGACCTCGTCCATGCTGGTGCCCGCAAAGCCCTGATGCAGGAACAGTTCGCGCGCCGCATCGAGGACCATCTGACGCTTGCGCGCCGTCCGGCCGAGGGCCTGTTCGTCCATCCACCAAGCTCCCCTCGTTGACGGATAGTACTGTACGGTCTAGTTCTATCCCTGTCACGGAGAATCGGAGATCGCGGATGGACGAGGATCAGAGGGCCACGACAGCGTCCTGTCGCTGCGGGCGCGTTTCCGTGCCGGTGGCGGGCACGCCGATCCTGCATGCGACATGTTATTGCGATTCCTGCCGCGAGGCCGGGCTAGCCTTTGCGCAGGCACCGGGCGCGCCGGCCGTGGTCGATGATGATGGCGGGACCGATCTGCTGCTCTATCGCAAGGATCGTATCGGCCGCTTCACCGGCGGAGACCTGTTGCGCGAGCACCGCCTGACGCCGACATCGCCGACCCGCCGCGTCATCGCGACCTGTTGCGACACGCCGATGTTCCTCGACTTCACCAAGGGCCATTGGCTGAGCTTCTATACCGGCCGTCTGTCGGGCAAGATCCCGCCGCTCGATATGCGCGTGATGACCGCCGACCGGCCGGACGGTGCGCCATTGCCCGACGATGTGCCCAATCTCGCCACCCACTCGGCCAGGTTCATGGTCAGGCTGCTCGCCGCCTGGGTGGCGATGGGGTTCCGCCGGCCCAGGGTCGCCTGGTGATGGCCGCGCCCGAGAAGTTCGGCATGGAGAATGTCAATCATCCCGGCCGCGTGGTGAGCGTCGACGCGGACAAATATCGCGCGGTGCGCGACGCGGTCCTTGCGGTATTGCCGGCGACGGCACCGGGCCTGACGCTGGCGGAACTCAGGGAGGCGATCCGGCCGCTCGTCCCGGAAGCGGTATTTCCCGACGGCTTCAAGGCGGGCTGGTGGATGATGGGCATCCAGCTCGATCTGCGGGCGCGCGGGCAGGTGGTCGCGGAGGACAGCAAGCCGATGCGCCTGCATTTGCCGTAAGCAGTGGGACGGGGCGCGACGCCAGCTCCATCGCACATTTCAGCCGGCTTCAGACGATCGCCCGTTTTTCGCTGAGGCCGCGCAGCGAACGGTATCTAAACGCCGCGTCTGGCGGAAATCTTCGCGACGACGATCGGGACCATCAGCAGCAGCATGATAAAGCCGACAAGAGCCACACCGATTTTCTCCGGCACCGACGGCGCGTTCCATGCCGATATCAGCGCGACCGATCCGAAAATGATGCCCATGACAACCATATGTGCGGGAAAGGCTGCGGCCAGCTTTTGGTGCACCGGCCCATAAGCCCGTGGCGGCGCGGTAAGCCGTCCCTCGATCGCGCGCCGCCACGCCCGGCGGGAGCCGAGCGCCGGAATGCGCAGATAGGCTTCGCGTTCGGCGGCCGAGACCGGCACGCCGCGCGACCAGCGCCAATGGTAATAGAGATAGCCGTCACCCTGCGGTTCGAAGCTGAGCGAGAGGATACGCCGCTGCTCTTCAGGATCGGACATTCGGGCCATTGTCGCAGGTTAACCACGTGGCGAATGTTCGCAAGGCCGGTCACAGGCTTTGCCTATTGCAGATTTCGGCCCGACCCTGGAAGAACGCGCCGATGAAGAACGTTCAGGTCATCGACCGCGCCGACAATGCGACCTTCAGCATCTTTCAGGCGAGCGACGAGGCGTTTGCGGCGATCTTCCCCGATGACCGGGATATCGAGTTCATCGAGGATTTCGTCGAACGTGTCGGCAGTGAGCGGGCGGGCTCGATCCTGGGTCCGTTATGGGAGCGGCCTGTGCTGAAGCGCGACGCACAGGGCCTGCACGGAACGTTGTTTTACGAATGGGCCGACCGCCGCAAGCATTGGCCGGCCACGAAGCGCGAGGTGGATTGGGACGAACGCGCGATCAACACCGCGCAGCGGCTATTATTTGCAGCGCGGCGTGAGGGCCCGCACCAATAAATCAACGCCCAGTTGCTGGCTGGCGCCGTGCGGAAGATCGGGAACAGCGGGCACCTTACCTGCGCAGTTCGTCGCCCCGCAAATATCGATAGGCGCCATAACAGGTCGAAAGGAAGCAGACTGCCGCGGCGAGAATGAACGGAACGACCCTGCTATTCTCTCCAACGCAGAAGAACATGACCACGGTGGCTGACAGTGTGACAAAGATGCGGGGAAACAGGAAATCGCGGTACCCATAGCCGGTCGTGTAGATGTCCGGCATGCCAAGCGCGCTTACGATTCGGCCATACAGCGCCCAATCGAACAACGAGCCCATCGCCATCGAAATCAAGACGTACAGCACACCCATGGTCCGACCCTCTTGAGGGGTGATGGCTTATATCTGACTGTCACGGCAAGTGTTCGCTGGTGCCCGACCGCGCTATGAGGCGATCGACGGCGCCTCATCGCCCGCCACCCCGGCCAACGTCCAGCGCACCCCGCCGCGATCGAGCACGAAGCGGTGGTAGAGCAGCGACAGGACGATCACCGTCACCACCGCGATCACGCCGGGGCGGCCCGTCGCGACGTCCTGCCAGGCGATCACCGCCAGCGCGGCCGAGCCGATCAGGCTGAGGATATGGGTCAGCGGGAAGAGCGGCGCGCGATAGGTGCCGGGGCCGCCGGTCAGCCCGCGCCGCCGGCCGACCAGCCCGGCAAGGTTGAGCAGCACCCATTGCGCGATGCCGCAGCCCGAGGCGAGCACGATCAGCTTGTTGAGGCCGAGGAAGCAGCACGCCACCGCGGAGGCGGCGACCACCAGGGTCGCGATCCAGGGCGAGCCGAAGCGCGGATGGACGCGAACCAAAGCGCGGTTGATCGCGCCGCTCCAGATGCGGTCGCGGCCCGAGCTGTAGAGGTAACGGCCATAACAGGTCAGGCCCGAGACCAGCGCGTTGAACAGCGCGGCGATGATGCCCAGCGTGACGAGGGTGGCGATCAGTGGCGAGGCGCGCTCGGCGAGGAAAGCGGTGAACGGCGCGTCGCTGGCGAACACGCCGGGCAGATCCTGCGCGCCGAGGACGATGCCGAGCACCGGCACGAACTCGCACAATATGGTGATCAGCACGATCATGATGACCAACCGGCCGACGCCGGCCGGCGCGTGCATCTCCTCGCTGAAATAGATCGCCTGGCCCGCACCGCTGGTCGCCCACGAGCCCGCCGCCACCGCCAGCCCGAGCGCGGCGAGCGTCACCGGGTGCGCCGCCCCACCGGCAAAGGCGGTGCGGGCGGTGAACACCGCACCAAGCGACTGCACCGGATGGGCGAAGCCGAGCAGCGCGATCAGCGCCAGCGCGCCGAGCTCGATGACGAGAAAAGTGCCCGTCAGCGCCGCGCCGGTGCGAATGTTGAGCAAGGCGATCCCCGCCGCCAGCGCGAGCGCGGCGAGCGCGATGCCGATCGCGGGCAGCGCCGGCGCCAGCACGTGGAGGTAGAGCCCAACGCCGGTTGCCGAGACGGCGATGAACACCGGCGTCTGCAACAGATTGACGCCGAACTGCACGAACCCGCCGCGTGGGCCCAGCGTGTTGCCGATCGTGGCATAGTCGCCGCCGGCGAGCGGGAAGGACGATCCAAGCTCGGCCTGGGCGAAGGTGAAGATCAGCGTCAGCAGCCCGCCGAGCAGGAACGCCAAAGCCGCGCCGGTGCCGGCCTGGTGGAGGATATCGGCCCCGGCGACCAATACCGAAGCGCCGGGCGAGAGGACCGACAGAGTGAGCATCGTCACGCCGAGCGGGCCGAGCACGCGTTGCAGGGGCGGGGCCGTCACGTCGGTCATGCGGGCGGGTCCGTTCGGGTTATATGGGCCGCCGGGATGGTGACGGTGGCGGCAGCGTAACCGCATGGTGGCCTGTGTCGAGACGGCATCACGGGAGGCGGCGGAATGCGTGCGGCCCGATATCGGTTCCGTCAGGAAATTCACCGTCGCCACAACGAGATCGCGCCGGATTTAACCATTCATCGGAGCCGATGCACGACTTGACATAAGTTAGGGAACCCACGCGCGCATCCCGGATTGCACCGCTCGTTGGTTCCTTAGGAGAATGCGATGTTGCCGTGGGTTACGAAAATTGCCCCCGCCCTTGTGATCATGGTCGGTGCGCTGGGGTTGGGTGGTTGTGCCACCAAGGGGTATGTGCGGGAGCAGATCGCGCCGGTCAGCCAGCGTGTCGATGCGCTCGAGGCAAGACTGCAGGAAACCGACGGTACGGCCAAGTCCGCTTTGTCCACGGCACAGGCCGCGGCGGGGCAGGCGCAGAATAATGGCCAGCGGATCGATCAGCTCAATGCGCGGGTGGATAATATCGACCAGCGCCTGCAAGCGCAGGAGAGGAAGCCGAAGCGGCCGCGCAATTGAGGTTGCCGGGCAGAAGCGAATGGTTTCTGTCCGTATCACGCAAGAAAAAGAGAATTTCTTCCCCGGCGGAGGCCGGGGAAGGGCTTCGCTCGGACGGGATATGCTTAGTGCTGATCCGAGCGTGAGCCATCAAACAGGAGCGCCTTCTCGCGCGATCATCCCCGTGCTCCTCGCGCTTGCCGGTTTGGGGCTGCCCGTTGCCGCGACCGCACGGCCGGTGCCAACCCCGCAGGCCGCGAAACATCGGATCGTGAAACCCGGGGGTGTGAAACCCGGAGCCGCGAAAGCCAAGGTGTCGGCACCAGCGCCAGCACCGGCGGCAAGCGGACCGCCCGAGGATATGGGTCCATCGCCGGCGGCGACGCGCGTTGCCGACTGGATCTCTGCATCGGGCGACAACCACACGCTGCCTTATATCATCGTCGACAAGCAAGCCGCCTCGCTGTTCCTGTTCGATGCGCAGGGCACGCCACTCGGCCGGGCGCCGGTGCTGATCGGCGTTGCCGTCGGGGATGACGCCACCCCCGGCATCGGCAGCAAGAATCTCGCCGAGATCGGCCCCGCCGAGAAGACCACGCCGGCCGGGCGTTTCCTGGCGAAATTCGGTCTGGCTTTCGGGCGGGAGCGGATCTTGTGGGTCGATTTTGCCACCTCGGTGGCGCTCCACCCGATTCCGCCCGGGGCCAAGCCGAAAGAGCGCCGCCGCCAGCGGATGCTGTCACCGACCCCGGACGACAACCGCATCACCTTCGGCTGCATCAACGTGCCCTCGGCCTTTTACAGCAAGAGTGTACGGCCGTTGTTCCTGAAGAAGGGCGGCTATGTCTATGTGCTGCCCGATTCCAAGCCGCTCGAAGCGGTGTTTCCGCAGCTGCTGGCGCAGGGGGCCGGGATCGGTGGTGCGGCAAATAGCGATCGTTCGTTCTCCGCTAGCGCGACGCCGCCATGACCTCCGCGACACGCCAACTGGACCAGATACCGTCATCGACCAGATGCAGCATGTCGCCCCGGCCGGCGAGCAAGGTCGGCTCGTGCCACACCGGCGCCCACTCGCTCGTCGCGGCCGGCAGGCGCCGCAGGGGCAATTGCCAGGTCGCGATCAGGCGGGCCTCCTCGCCGTCTCCCGCACCTTCGAGCGCGATCAACGTCAGGCGGCTTGCCTCTTCGTTATAACCGCCTGCGACGAGCGCGTGCGTGCCGTCGATCGCGATCGCATGTGGAAAGGCAAGCTGGTTGCGCCACCAGCGGGCGCGCTCGCCCGGACGGAAGTGGACCAAGGGAAAATCGGTATAGGGGCAGGTCCAGGCACCCGACCCCATGGCGTTCAGGGCGTAGCAGTCGGCGATGAAGCCGGCCTCGGCGGGCCATATCGGAAGCGGCAAGAGCGCGCCGTCGGGGGCGAAGCAGGCGATGCCGTTGCTCGCCGGCGGCCACCCCAGATCCTCACGCCAGTTGGTGTTGAACATGCCCTCGTCGAACCAGCCGACCCAGATGCGGTCGGCCGCGTCGATCGCGACATGTTCGATTCCGTCGCCCAGTGTGAAACGATCGAGGAGGACGCCGTCGCGGGAAAACACCCGCGCATCGGGTTCGCCGCGGGACCGGCTCGCCACCACCAGCCAGCGCCCGTCACTGAAGCGATCCAGGCGCGGGTACGGTGTTTCGAGCGGAAAGTCAGGGCCCTCGGTCCAGCCCGTTTCCGCCATGGTCAATATCCGCGCGGTACCGACGGCGGCGATCTCGACCAGGCGGGCTGGCGGGTCGGGGGCAGCCGAGGCTCGGAACGCAGCAGAGAGGCGTCGATGCTCGCCGGCAAGATCGGCGTCGGTTGCCAATATCGCGAGCGTGCCGTCCGCCAGGATGGCGCGAGCGACCGCCTGCCAGCCGGGCGGCAGCGCGGGGAGGCGGGTCGTGAATGCCGGGGGAGCAACTGGTAGATCGGGCATGGCTGGATGTCGGTGACACAATTCCGTTGGCCGCGCACCTGATTGAGATCGAACCGGACCATAGCGCGCCCGGTGCTGCACGATGACGGCTTGCAGACATGCACCGCCGCCTGTCATCTCCGGCCGGCATTGGCCAGCAGCATCCCTCACCAGTCCGCCGCCGCCTGCGTTGGTTGCGGCCGTCCGTCAAAGCCGCGTCAGGGCGCCCCGTAAAGCAGGCCGACCTTGGTCGCCGGCTCGCCATCATGGTTCGGACCGACCGTGACGGTCAGGTTGCGCTTGGTGCCGGGCTGGCTGATCATATCGGCTTGGGTGCCGTCGGCATCGGGCGGGGAGCCCATTTTCTGCGACAGCTTCTGTTCTGCCGCCAGCTTTTCGTAAAAGGCGATGACCACCGCCGGCCTGTCCTGGGTCAGCATGGTGACGGTGCCGCCAGAGCCCATCTCCATGCCGCTGACGAAGGTCGACCCGGGATAGAGCGGCGCATAGGCGGGCAGGTTCTTCGGCGGCTGGTGCGTGCTCATCGTGATGTCGTTGCCGACATGGACGATGCGGTTGCCGTCCGCGCCGGTCTCGACCGAGGAGTTGCAGGCGCCGAGCAACGTGGCGCCGGCGAGTGAAAGAAGAACCCTGAACATCATGTGCCCCTCCCGGGATGGAGCGCGCATCGTGGTGCGCCGCCTGCTCTCAAGAGCAGGGCGAGGTGGGGGTGTATTGGACGGAATCCGCATCGGCGCCCGGCGTGGCAGGCAGCGACAGGCGGATCAGGCGTTAGCGGCGATAGCCGTAGCGGCTGTTCTCATATGACACGACGGCCGATGCGTTGTCGCCGAGCGGGATTTCGGCCACGCCATAGATGCCGCGCGTGCCGTTGGTGCCGATCATCACGCCGACCTCGCCATGGATGCGGCGGTCGGCACGATCCGCGCCGGTCAGCTCGCCGCGCGCGGCGGCGGCGCTTTCCATGGTGTTGCTGTCGAGGATTGTACGGCGTTGCTCGTCCGACAGGCGCACGGTGTCGGGGGCGGTGGACTGCGTCGCCGGCGCCGATTGCGCGGACGATGCCATCGGCCAGCAGGAGGCGCCGGCGACCAGCGCCAGCGCGATCGGAAGGGTGCGAAGCGATGGCGTCGGGCGGGTCATGTCCGGCATATAGGGCGGATCAAGCTGAGCGCCAAGTGAACGGAAGAGGGAGACTTCGATCATCGCCTCGTGTCCGTGACAAACCGTGCGCGCGGCCCTCTCGGCGGACCGCGCGTCAGTTCAACCGTCGCGGCGGCAACGTCTCGGCCGGTGGCTCTTCATGCGGACCGGTGATGCGAAATTCTTCTAATGCCGCCCAGGCTCGCTCGGCCACCGCGACCTTGAAGGGGTTGCTGAGCAACCAGCGGAAGCGTGCCGATTTTCCTGCTTCCGCGACGATACGCTCAAGCAACTCGGACGACGGGTCGCGCAGCACGTCTTCAAGCGGACCACAGCCGAGATAGCCGAGGAAGTCGGCGTCGTCCGAGCGCGAGGCAGCGAGGACCACATAGGCCAGCGCCTTTTCGGGATCGTCATGATGGCATGTGACGACTTCTTCGAAATCGTCCGCACAATCGTCCGCACAATCGTCCGGCCAGTCGCCGGCGCCACGCTGAAAATAGTCGGCATAGGCGTCCAGCTGCCACATCATGGTGCCGGCATCCGGCCGGGCAAGGGCCCTTTCCAGTTCGTCCGAATAGGTCTTCCCGGCCATCCCCCCGGGTTATGAGCAGTCGGTTCAAAATTCCTCAACAACCGTCGGCGCGCGAAATCTTCTTTCCACCAACAGGGGTCACCGTTCGACGATCACCCCATCAATGGAGCAAGTTCACGACGAGATGGGTCTGTCAGGCGTAGAAGCGGCCGCGCGGCGCCCTGGCGGTTGCCGTCATGCCGCCACGACCAGCGGCACCGCGACGACCGTGCCGCGCACCTTCGCGCGCAAGGCGATGGTCAGCACCACCGCGAGCAACATCGCCACCGCCATCACGCCGAGCGCCAGGCCATAGCCGCCGGTCGCGTCCTTCGCCCAGCCCCATAGCCAGGGGCTGATCGCGGCGCCGATCTGGCTCATCGAGTTGATCGCCGCGCAGCCCACCGCGAGTTTGCGGATCGGCAGCACGTCGGCCCACAGCTGCACCTGGCTCGAGGTCACCGGGGACCAGGCGGTGGAGAAGAGCAGATAGGCGCCGATGACGATCGCCGGCGTGGCCGCAAGACCGAGCATGGCATAGGCGATGGCGAGCAGCGCGGTGCACATGATCAGCACCGGGAAACGATCGCGCGCGCGGTCGGTCATCCAGCCCGCGATCAGCATGCTCGCCGCGCCGGTCACACCGCCGATCCCGACGATATAGCCGACCTGGCTGATGTTCAGCCCGGTGCCGGCGAGCAACAGCCTGGGCGCCGACAGGGTCAGCGCATAGAAACTGCTGATGCATAGGAAGCCGATAGCGCCGAGCTGCAGCACCAGCGGATCGCGCAGGGCGTCGAGCATCTTGTGCGGTACAGGCGGGCCAAGCCGGGCGGCGTCGGCGGCGAGTTCGCCGGTCAGCCAGGCCTTTTCCTCATCCGACAGCCAGCGCGCGGTGGCCGGCGCATCGGGCAGCAGCCACAGGATGACGGCGCCCATCAGCACCGCCGGCGCGCCCTCGACCAGGAACAGCCATTGCCAGCCGTGCAGCCCTGCCTGCCCGTCAAGCCCGAGCAGCCAGCCCGAGATCGCGCCCATCACTACCGAGGTGAGCGGTGCCGTGACATAGAAGCGGCTGATCGCGCGGCCGCGATGCGCCAGCGGGAACCAGTGCGCCATGTAATAGATCACGCCGGGGAAGAAGCCGGCCTCGGCGAACCCGAGCAGGAAACGCAGCACGTAGAAATGCCACGGCACGCTGACCAGCACCATCGCCATGGCGAGCAGGCCCCATGTCACCATGATCCGCGCGATCCAGCGCCGCGCGCCGAACCTGACCAGCAACAGGTTGGAGGGCACCTCGAACAGCGCATAGCTGAGGAAGAACAACCCGCCGCCGATGCCGTAGATCGTCGCGCTGAAATGGAGATCGTCGTTCATCCGCGTCGAGGCGAAGCCGATATTCACCCGGTCCATATAGGCGACGAGATAGCCCAGCCCGAGCAGCGGAATGATCCGCCACGACGCCTTGGCGATCGCCGATCGCGCGATGCCTGACAGAGGCTCCGCCATGTTGTTTCTCCCCCTGTCCCGGCGAGGAGGCTAGAGCGCGGGTGGGCGGGGCGCAAATGAAATGGGTGCGGCGGCCCGGGGCCGGTTTTCCACGGGAAACGCGCGATAACCTCAAAAGTGTGGTCGGGCGGACATCAAGGACCTGTCGACCTATTTCGTGACGTCGACCGGCCGCGACCCGATCAGGGTGCTCGAGCAGGCATCGGAGGCTGCATGCGATGGCGGCAAGGACGCGACGATCGTGCCTTTGAGCGGCGCGACAGCTTCCGCGCGCGGCCGCCTGCCGACACATCTACATGTGCGCATCCTTGCCCTGACAGGCCTGGCCAGTGAGCAGGCGCGCCGATGTGATCCGGCGGAGATCGCGGTCGAAGGAGAAGGCCATGCCGGCCGTCTCATCGGCGGAGAGGCACGCCCAGCGTTGCCCATGGGTGCGCCAGCGGCCCCAGCCCATGACCATGCCGGTCAGCCGGCGCAATGGCGGATCCTTTTCCGCGAGGCGATCGCGCAGCTGTGCCCGGATGATGCGAAGCGCGGGCGGCGCGGCGAGCGCGCCGACCGGCTGCCGCGCGAGCACCCGCGCAAAGACCCGGTCGATCAGGTCCAGCTCCGGCGTCTCGCTGACCGGCGTGAGCGCCCGCACGCGGCCCGGCCCGACCGCGAAACGCAGGTCGGTCACCCGGCCGAAGCAGCTGCCACAGGCGTACAGGCTGCGCCATTCGCGCTTGGACGGCACGTGCAGCGTGGTGCCGCGAACGGCCGGGCGGTGCTGATCCACCATGGCGGCGAACTCATCGACCAGCAGCGGCCTGGCCTGGCCGTGGCGCCATGACCACAGGCTCAACTGCACCCCGATGGTCGCGCCCATTTCCTGGGCGTAACTGGCCTCGATCCAGAAGCGCACCGCGCCGTCGGCGGCGGTCGGCAGCCGCCCGACATCGGCATAGGCCATCATCGCGCAATTGCCGCAATTTCCGTTCTGAACTACGGGCCGCCACTGCGCCAGCGCATGGTCGGCGGCGCGGTCGAGCGACTGCTGCGGCGCGGCGCTCGACCAGCGCAGAGGGTGGCGGCCCCGCGCATCGGCACCGAGGATGAAGACGTTGCTCATCTGGTAGCGTGACACAGCGACCAGCATCTCGCCATTGTCAAGCGCGACCGCGGAGACCGACCAGTCATTGCCCAGATGCTTACCCGCGCCGGCCAGTGCGTCGGCGCCGGCCTGCGGGTGAAGGTCCAGCCAGTCGGTCGCCCAGTGCTGCAATGCCCGCCATTGGGTCTCGGCGAGGCGATCGGTGCCGGGTTTGCCGTCGAGCCATGTGCCGTTGATATGCGCGTCCAGCGCCGCGGTCGTGCGCGTGACGGCCGCTGTATCGGCATCGAGCCGCGGCGGCGGCGCCGACGCGGGTGCAGGCGCTAACAAAGCGAGGAGCATGGCGAGCATCATGTCGATGTTGTGCTACGCCCGTATGGCGCTGTCGATGCTCGGTATCGGGCTGGCGCGAAGCGGCCATTGACCAGGCCGCGTATCGGGGGCTCATATGGCGGGATGCACCCAGCGCTTTTCTTGCTCGCCCTTGTCGCCGGTCAGCCTGCGGCGCCAAGCAGCCCGTTCAACGGGACCTGGCTGATGGACCTCGCGTCGATCGAGCGGCCGCCAGAGATCAAAACCATTTCGCTCAAGGGCGGCGTCTTCGCGCGCGCCGCGCAGGGGCTGGGGTTTGCGGTGAAGGCCGATGGGCACGCTCACGGCCTCTCCCGCGACAATTATGTCGATGCGGTCGCGGTCACCGTGCTGGGTCCGCGCCAGGTGCGCGAGATCGATCGGCTGCACGGCAAGGTCATCTACGTCGTGACCTATAGCGTGTCCGCCGATGGCCGCACGATGACGGAGCAGGTGGTCGATTTCGGCCGGCCCGATCACCAGCCGATCCCGACCACCAGCACATGGGTGCGGATCGGACGCGTAGAAGCCGGTTCGCCGCTGAGTGGCCGATGGCGGGCGACCGGCGCGACGACCACACGGGGCCACCGGACCCATGTGTTCACGCTGGTCGGCGAGCGGTTCAGCAGCACCGGGCCGGGGGGCTCGGGCTATGACGCGATCATCGGCGGGCCGCCCGTGCCGGACAAGGGCGACGCGGCGACGGCACAGGCCGCCGTCACCATGCCTGACGATCACACGATCGTTGAGCGCGGTTTCGTGGACGGCGCCCAGACGATCACCAAGACCATGACGCTGCTGCCGGATGGTCGGTCGATCAGGGTGGTGATGAAGCGACTGAGTGACTCCGCCGTCATCACCTGGATGCTGCGCCGGGAATAAGACGTGCTCCGTCACCGACGCAGTCATTGACGGCCGCCCACCTCGCCCCTCAAATGGTACGATGCCGATCCTCGGCGGGAGCAAGCCCATGGCACGCCGCGTGATAGTCCTCGGCCTTGCGGCGCTACTCGTGATGTCGGCGCGGGCCGAGGCGGGCGAATGGAAGCTTCAGCCGGCTGACGGCGATCGCGGCGCCATCTTGACCATGGAGACGGGCACTGCCCTTTCCTTTCGTTTCGCCTGCACCGCCGATGCGGTGTTCGTGACCGAAACCGGCGTGACCAGGCTGATCGACCTGAAAACGCGCAAACCCATCGGCGACGATGCGCAGGCGGTGATGCCGCCCGGCGCGGCGATGATGGGGGTGCTGGCTGAAAAGGCCGGCCCGCAGTTCTTGCCGGCGGTGGCGGTGAAGAATCCGGCCGGCGGATGGGACCTGACGATTCGGTTGGCCAAGAGCGACAAGCACCTCAAGGCGGTCGGCAAGAGCACCGTGATGTCGCTGTTCACCACCGGCTATACGATGGCCGTTCAGATGGACGACACGGCGCGGGCGCAGTGGAACGACTTCATGCAGCGCTGTGCGACCCGCGGCTGAGCCGGCTCACTTCTTCGGCGTCACCCACACCGAGACCGGCGCGACGAACTTGCCTGGCGCGGGCTTGCCGACATCGACGCGGTCGGCGGTGACTAGCTCGCCGGTGGCGAGATTGAACGACGCCCAGGGCTTGGGCATGCGGCCGAAGGTCATCTTCTGGATGGGCTGGCCGGTGGCCGTGTTCATGATGGTTGCGATGACTGCCATGGCGGGCCGATAGCGATGGCGGGGCGCGGCTGTCCAGCGCGATGCGGTAAGGTGCCGGGCCGGGCGGCACCGCTCTGGCGCGGGGTCGGGTCGGGGGATAGGATCGCGCCATGGCGCCGCTCCTCCTGCTTCTCGCCGCTGCGCTGCAGACGCAGGATTCGCTCGGCCCGGGCATCGTGCCGGCGACGCCCGATCAGGCGCGTAGCCGGGCCGAGGCCTGTGGCGTCCGGCATGACGATGTGGCGGTCGGCGAAGGCACGGTGACGATCGATCATGGCGCGGCGCTTTCCGACGTGCAGCTCGCCTGTCTGGCGCGGTTCGCGGCCGAGAGCTGGTGGAACCTGTCCTTCGATCGCGCGACCCAGGCGCGCTATGCGCCGCTGCGCGACCAAGCTGAAGAGGATGCGCGGCTGGCGATCCCGCGCGCCTGGATCGAGCAGCATGGTTTGACCGAGCGGCTGCCCGCCTATCGCGCGGGTCGAGACGATCCCGGCGCTGTCGGCGCGAGAATCGCGAAACTGTGCGGTGCCCCGCCGGGCATGGTCCATCGCAGCCGCACCGGCGCCGCGATCACGATCGATCCGCCGAGATTCGAGACGGAAGAGGCGATGCAGTGCATCCTGTATGTCGGTGCGGTCGTCCATTTGCGGGTCAAGATGATCGATGACGAAATCGATGATCCGCCACCGCCGCGGCGGTATCGCTGATGTCGCGAGCCACCAGCGGAGGCGCCGCGGCGCGTCCGGCACCGATCATCTGGTTCGAACGGCTGATCCTGGCGACGGTCGCGCTGGGGATACTGCGCAGCTGGCTGTTCCCGAACAATGCATGGCTGTCGGGCATCGGCGATGGCGGCGTCATTTCGAACCTGATCGCCGCGGTGCTCGTCTTGGTGGTGATGCTGCGCGTTTCGCGCTGGCGCAGCAAGGTCGCCATGTGGCTCGCCATTCTATTGACCCTCGTCACGCTGCCGATGGTCGTCACGAGCGCCATGCCGTTCGGCCTCTATCCCGCCACGGGTGCCAGGGTGCCGGGTTGGGCCTGGCTCGGCATGGGGGGTGCCTTGCTGCAGATTGCCGCCTGCGGCCTGTTGCTCACCCGCTCCGCGCGGCGCTGGATCAACCGCGAGCCGACGCTCGAAGACCTTGGCGGGACTTTCTCCTGATCCGTGATCTCATCGTTCTTCACGCGAAACGGATGGTTTCGTTCGGGCCCGATTGACCCGGCGTGGCGGAAGGTTAGTTTCGCAAGCACAACAAGGAGGACGACCGATGACCTTTCTCGACCGCTGGGCGCCGCAACTGCATGCCGCGCTGCGTATCGTTGCCGCGTTGCTGTTCATGGAACATGGGCTGATGAAGCTCTTCCACTTCCCTGCGGCGCAGCCCGGCGCGCCGACGCCGCTGCCGATGATGCTGGTCGTCGCGGCGGTGATCGAGGTCGGCGGCGGCGCGCTGATCGCGCTGGGGCTGTTCACGCGGCTCGCCGCGTTCATCTGCGCCGGCGAGATGGCGGTGGCCTATTTCATGGCCCACGCGCCGCGCGGCTTCTGGCCCGCGCTCAACATGGGCGAGGGTGCGGTCCTGTTCACCTTCATCTTCCTGTTCCTCGCCGCGGCCGGGCCGGGCGCGTGGAGCCTTGACGGGACGATGGGCAAGCGGCGGTAAATACCGCTCCCGCTTACTATGTTCTCCCGCGAAAGCGGGAGCCCGGGGCGATAGGCGTGTCGCTTGTGACCCTGGGCTCCTGCGTTCGCAGGAGCACATGAATCAAGCTACGCTCAGCCCGACATCGACATTGCCCCTGGTGGCGTTGGAATAGGGGCAGACCTCGTGCGCGGCATGGACCAGGCGCTCGGCATCGGCCTTGTCGGTGCCGGGCATGCTGATGGTCAGGTTCGCGGTGATGCCATAGCCGCCCTCCGAGCGCGGGCCGAAGCCGATCTCGGCGGTGACGGTGGCGTCGGCCGGCACGCTGACGCCGACCTTGCTTGACATCGCCTTCATCGCGCCGAGAAAGCAGGCCGAATAACCCGCCGCGAAGAGCTTTTCCGGGTTGGCGCCGACGCCGCCCGGGCCGCCCATCTCCCTCGGCACGACCAGCTTGACGTCGGCCGAACCGTCATCGGATTTCGCGCTGCCGTCACGCCCGCCGGTGGCGGTGGCGTGGGTCTTGTAGATCACGTTGACGGACATGAGCGTGCTCCTGATCGGGGTGGTGCCCGCGATATAGGGGGTCGTTGCCCTGTCGCAACGGGCCGGCTCCGGGTACCGACCGGATGTCGACATTCAGCGACACCTGGTCCCGAGGGGAGGGCGTCGCGGGGACCGCGCATGTCTTGCCCGCTGTTCCGCGCTGTTCCGGGGCGATCGGTTTTGCCGGCTGGAATATTGACCCCTTCGTCCATATTTAAAATTATATTTCAAGTGCTTAGATCGTCATCGCCGTTATCGAACAACAGCGGTGGAACAGCGGGTGGAACAGCGGCGGAACAGCGGCGGAACAGCGAGACAGCAGCGAGCGGAACAGCCGGCTTGCCGCTGTTACACCGGGTAACAGCGGTGCCGGGCGGCTCGTATTGTTCACACTGAGAAAGAGCGGGACGAGGCGCCTGAGCACCCCCTCCGATCCCAGCCTGCCATTGTTCGTCGGCACCTTGAATCGGGTCGGGCGCGTGGTGCAGCCAAGGCTTGCGAAATCCGTGCAATGTCTCAAGGGGCGTGCATGGCCGGAAAGACCCTGCTCCTCGAAGATCTCGTCATCGGCCAGCGCTGGAGCGGCGGGCCGATCTCGGTGCGCGAGGCGGACATCATTCGCTTTGCCACCGAATATGATCCGCAGCCGATGCACGTCGACGCGCTCGCGGCGGCGGCGGGCCGGTTCGGCGGTATCATCGCCAGCGGCTGGCATGTCGCCTCACTCGTGATGCGCGACTTCATCGACAAGGCGCCGTTCGGTGAGACGCCCTTGCTGGGCCTCAAGGTCGACGATCTGCAATGGCTGAACCCGGTGCGGCCGGGAGATGTGCTGAGTATCGATCGCGAGATTGTCGAGATCGTGCCCTCGCGCAGCAAGCCGGATCGCGGCGTCATCACCATGCGGATGACCGTCACCAACCAGGACGGTGCGGTGGTGATGTCGTTCCTGAATGCGATCCAGCTTCCGACGCGGCTGGGTGCCGGGACGCTTGGCTGATTGGGTAGGGCCCATGCGACGGTGGTGAGGCGGTCGCTATTGGTGGAAAGCGGGCGTTGCATGTAAGATATTTCGAGAATGTCTCTTCTTCGAAAGCACCTATTTGAAGTTCCTCGCGATGAGCTTCTTCGCCGCCTTGCTCGCGGTGTTACGCAACTGACAATCCGGAACCGAGCTTGCTACGACGATGAGGATGCTCATCCTCGGCTCGTGGAAGGCAACGAGGCGATTCATCGGCTGAACGGGCATTTGCGCGATCTGCTAAATCCAGCCGAGGAACTGACGGAGAGCCGCAAAGACGGAATTGTTGACGCGCTGTCGCTGCTTTCGCCTCCGACGCTCGACCGTATCATTAACCCACACTCGAGCGACGGCTAGTGGGGCGATGACGACGCCGGCGAGGGCGAGGATGGACAAGGCGAGAGGGCCTGGGCGCATGCCCGTTGCTATCATGTCGCAGGGGCCTCGGTCAGCGCAACCTTGCGTTGTGCCGATTTGTGCAGTGTGACCTGCCGGTCGATCAGTCGCGCGATGGTCAGCAGGTCGGGCATGCCGTCGTCGTGCACGTCCATCGGCAGGTCGATCACCTCACCCGATACGAGGCGGATCGACAATGGTTCGCACCCGCCGTCGCTTGCTCCCCGCGCACGTTTCGCGCGCTCGACCGATATGCGGTTGTAATAGCCGGGGTCGGCGATGTCGACGAAGGGGATGTGGCGCGGCGTCGTCTCGGGATCGACGAGCAATCCGTCGCGGCAAAAGGCGAATGGCGCTCCGCCCGATCTCGTGCGGTAGGTGGCGAGCACCTTATAGCCCGGTACATCGCCGCCGCGGCGCAACCCGGTCTCATAGCGAAACAGGTGCGCAGTAAAGGCATCGCCCTGGGCCGGATCGTACCATTTCACCATCGCTTGCGGATAGCGGTTCGTCGAATGAAGGGCTAGCGGCAAGCATAGGAACGGTCCTGGACAGCCATCGCCAGCATGACGCCCGGCGCGCCATGCTCAAACGGGCTCGCCGCCGAGCTTGACCCAGAAATCGTCGCGATTGTTGGTGCGCGGGAAAGGCCTGTCGGGCACCGGGACCTGGAGGAACGCGCATAGCGGTTCCCAGCCCTCGGCGACATCGAACACAAGCAATCGTCCTGGCGCGATCGTGGCGCGCACCTCGGCTTCGCGCGCATGATAGGTGGCGATTGCATGATCCTTGTCGGCGAAGCGGCTGGCAAAGGTACGCGTCCCGACGATGTTATCGATCGCCTCGCTCATCGCGGCGATATGTGGCGGCAAGGGCATGCCGCGGTAGATGGCAAGGAACTTGCCGATCGTGCCGTTGAAGCTGTTCCACCACGCCCTTCCGGGCGCACGCTGTGGATCACCTTCGCGTCGGGGAAAGCGGTGGCAAGCTCGCGCCAGATATGCGCGCCGGGCCAGTCGATCTGCGCGCGATAGCCGGCAAAGACCTGCTCCCATGCGGGTGGCTCATCCCGTGCGATCGCGCACCAGTGATCGATCTGGACCGGATTGGGAAGCACCTCTTCCATGTGATGGCACGGCCCGAAGCCGAGCAGATCGAGCGCATCCTTGAGC
>NZ_JAQGLG010000068.1 GCF_028292965.1 Sphingomonas bacterium
GTTTGATCAAGTTCGTCAACCCGCAAAGCCCGGCCGAGATGCTCACCGGGCACGCGACCGACCTGTCGCACATGTATCTTCAGGTGCGCCCCGGCGGCGACATCGCTGCACTGATGGGCCTGTGCAAGCATGTGCTGGCGGTCGACGCGGCCCGTATCGCGGCGGGCGAGCCCGGCGTGCTCGATCGTCCGTTCATCGAACAGCATTGCGGCGACTTCGACGCCTTCGGCGCCAAGGTGAATGAGACCGGCTGGGACGAGATCGAGCATTTCTCGGGGCTGAAACGTGCAGATCTGGAAGCCGCGGCCGAGGTCTATATCGCGGCCGAGCGCGTCATCGGCGTCTATGGCATGGGGCTGACCCAGCATGTCCATGGCTCGCAGAGCATCGGTATGCTGGTCAATCTGCTGCTACTGCGCGGCAATCTCGGCCGGCCCGGCGCCGGCGTCACGCCGGTGCGCGGGCACAGCAATGTGCAAGGCCAGCGCACCGTCGGCATCTCCGAAAAACCCGAACTGGTGCCGCTCGACAAGCTGGCGAAGCAGTTCGACTTCGACCCGCCGCGCGAAAAGGGCGTGACGACGGTCGATGCGGCCGCCGGCATTCGCGAAGGCTCGATCAGGGCCTTTGTCAGCCTCGGCGGCAATTTCGTCCGTGCCATCCCCGAACGCGAGGCGATGGAGGTGGCGTGGCGTGAGCAGGCGATCACCGTCTATATCGCGACCAAGCTCAACCGCAGCCATCTCATCCACGGCAAGAAGTCGTATCTGCTGCCATGCCTCGCCCGGCCGGAGGCCGACATGCAGGCCGGCGGGCGGCAGACGGTGACGATCGAGGACAGTTTCAGCCATATCCACGGTTCGATCGGCAAGCGTCACCCGGCGAGCGACCAGTTGTTGTCCGAACTGGCGATCGTCGCCGGTATCGCCAAGGCGTTGCTGCCGGCCCACCCGAAATGGCGCTGGGACGAATGGGTCGGCGATTACGGCAAGGTCCGCGATCTGATCGCAGAGACCTATCCGGAGGAATTCCACGACTATAATGCGCGCATGTTCCAGCCCGGCGGCCTCTATCGCGGCAATGCCGCGCATGAGCGGATCTGGAAGACCGAGAGCGGCAAGGCGATGTTCACCGCGCCGACCACGCTAACCGCCATCGGCGTGCCCGAGGCGCCGGGGCGCTACACCCTGATCACGATGCGCTCGAACGACCAGTTCAACACCACGATCTACGGCTTCAACGACCGGCTGCGCGGCCTTAAGGGATCGCGCGAGATCCTGTTGATCAACCCCGACGACATGGCGCGGGCCGGCCTGAATAAGGGCGATGTGGTGCGCCTGGTGGGCGATGCCGGCGACGACACGCACCGCGAAGTGGGCGGCTTGACGGTGACCCCCTATGCGCTGCCCGATGGGTGTATCGGCGGATATTATCCCGAGATGAACCCGCTGGTCCCGCTCTGGCTGCACGACAAGGAATCGAAGACCCCGGCCGCCAAGGGCGTGCCGGTGCGCATCGTGCGCTGACGTCCGATCATCGGCGCTCGACCGTCAGGACGATCGGCATCGCCCAGCTCGCCTGGGTCCGCGGCCAGCGCAGCAGGCTCACCTTGTCGCCGGACACCTGCGCCTCCCAGCGCGCGTAGAGCTTTCGCCGAAAGCCGTTCACCCTGACGCTCTGACAGGCGAGCGGTCCCCCATCGAGATTGAGCGCGACCTTGAGGTCGAGCGGCGCGCTTTTCAGAAAGGCTGCGAGCCGGTCGAGGGGAAAGAAAGCCTCGCGCGTCGTGCCGATGACGATGCGGCCCTGCCCGTCGCGCGCGACGAAGCTGCGGTTGGCCAGCCAGCGGCTGGCCCTCGTGACGTGGGTCTCGCCGTCCGTGCCGATCAGCAAGGGATAGGACACCATGGCGTTGCGCGCGCCGGCAAAGGCGTGCCGCCAGTCTTCGTGTGTCAGATCGCGGACGTCGGCCGAACCATCGCGGGCAACAAAGGCCCCGGCACGCGCATCATAATGCGCCGGTCCCATGGCGACGCCCTGGCTGACGAACGGCGTGTCGGGCGCGCCGTCACCATTATAATAGCTGCCATTGACGATCAGCAGGGCACCGGGGAGATCGCGCTCCCATTCGTCGATACCCCTGTCGCCGCGCGGCGCATTACGTGCGACGAAGCGGTAACGCGTAGGGTCGATGCGCGCGAGTAGCACCAGGTCGACCGCCTGCCCGTCCACCAGCACCGGCAGGTCCGCGACATCGAACCCGGTTTCGAGCCGATGCCAGTGCAGCGGCCCCGGCCGGGCGACGGGCGCCGGTTCCTGCAGCGCCGCCGCATGGCCGGCGACAGTCGCGGATCGTTCGGCGCGACATTGATCCAGTAGCTGCCGCCACGCCGCGCGACGACCGCGCGGCGATAGCTGCTCATATGAAGCCACAGCCATAATGCCCCCACCACCGCGAGCAGCGCGCCGATTGTGGTGATCCGTTTCACTGCTGCCGCTCCCCGCTATTTCAAGGATCATGAGCGTGCTCGATGCAGCGGCTGTGGAGACGCGGTGAATTCGCCGCGCGGTCAGAGCCGGGCGAGTGCCGGCAGCAGTTCGTCGAAGCTGTCGATCACGGCATCGGCGCCGAGTTGATCCGCCGGACGGTCGGCGAAACCGAAACTGACCGCGATGCACGGCAGGCCCGCTGCGCGCGCGGTCTGCACATCGACGATCGAATCGCCGATCATCGCCGCCGGACCGCTGCCGGCGCGCGCCACGGCGAGGTGGAGCATGGCCGGGTCGGGCTTGACCGCCGCCAGCGTATCGCCGCCGACGATCGCGGCGAAGCGGTCGTGCCAGCCGAGCGCGTCGATCAGGCCGCGCGCCAGCCGCTCGGGCTTGTTGGTGCACACCGCCAGCGCGATGCCCTGGTCGCGCAGCCCGTCGAGGGCGTCGGTCACACCGGCATAGGGCTGGCTGTGCGCGCAGACATGCGTGTCATAGTAACGGATGAAGGCCGCAAACCCGTCGGCCAGGGCGGCTTCGTCCATCCCACCCGTCGCGGCGAGGCCGCGTTCGAGCAACACGCGCCCGCCATGGCCAACCATGCCGCGCACCTGGTCGAGCGGCAGGACCTGACGACCAAGGCCGGTCAGCGCGTGGTTGAGCGCGGCAGCGATATCGCGCGCGGTATCGACGAGGGTGCCGTCGAGATCGAAGGCGATGGTGCGAAAGCGGAGCGCGGGCATCGGTGCGCTATGCGCGGGGCATGGCGGTTTGACCATTGCCGTCCCAGTCTGCGCCGCAAAACAAGGTGCCCGGGAGAGTCCCGGGAGAGTAATGTGCAGATCGACCGCCTTCCCCCATCGTCTCGTCGCTGCGGCCGAGCATCACCCCTATCTCAACGGCGCCTGGACGCCGCTGCACGAGGAGGTGACTGCGACCGGCTTGCAGGTGATCGAGGGCAAGATCCCCGACGATCTCGACGGCATCTATCTGCGCAACACCGAGAACCAGCTGCACCAGCCGCTCGGGCGTTATCACCCGTTCGACGGCGACGGGATGATCCACCAATGCGGCTTCCTTGTGGCCTTGATCGGCCTTGCCAGTATCGTCGGGCCCGACAGCCATGCTTTCGGCCTCGACTTTTACCTGCTCGGTTCCGCCATATACATGCTCGGCCTGACGGCGCTGGCGATCCAGTTCGTGCGGCGGCGGATACTCGTCGCCGCCGGCTGGCTGTGGCTGGTCGCGGCAGCGGCCGGCGCGGCGTTCGCCGCGACCGAATCCGTGCCGACGTTTATCGTTTCCGGCGTCTCGCTCGGGCTTGGTTATATCGCCGCGGCCCGGGCGATCCTCCGATAGCCGTTACGCGTCGTCCGCGAGGAAGGCGTCGAGCCGGTCGAAGCTGCCGCCCCAGCCGCCATGCATCGACGGGATGTTGCCGATGAAATTGGCGCGCTCATCGGCCTCGGCGTTGAGCGGCGTCCAGACGAGCGTGACGCGGGTACCGGCGCCGTCTTCCTCGAAGGTGACCTCGGTCAGCATCTCCATCGGCCAGCGTCCCTCGAAGAACGGCGCGCGGGCAATGCCGCCGGTCTCGTCGGAGAAGGACTGGATATAGACCAGCCGCGCCGGCGGGGTGACCTCGCGGTACACCGCGCGGCCCCACATGGTCATGCCTTCCGGGGTCTCCATGCGCCAGTGGAGCAGGCCACCGGCCCGCACGTCGGCGGCCAGCGTGGTGCCGGTCGTGCCCTTGGGGCCGTTCCAGGCGGCGAGCTGTGCCGGGTCGGTCCATGCCTCCCACATCCGTTCGCGGCTGGCGTTGAAGGTGCGGGTGATGACGAAGCGGGCTTCGGTATCGGTGTCGGTGCTGTTCATGGTCGTCCTTCCTTGATGGTGGTGGTGTCGGGGTTGGCGGCGAGAAATTCCTCGAGCCGGTCGAAACTGTCGCGCCACAGATTGTCGACCCAGGCGATCCAGTCGGTGGTCTCCTTGAGCGCCGCGGCGTTGAGCCGGCGCGGGCGCGATTGCGCCGCCTGGCCCTTGTCGATCAGCCCGGCCCGTTCGAGCACCTTGAGATGCTTCGAAATCGCCGGTTGGCTGATCGCGAACGGTATGCGCAGTTCGTTGACCGTCGCCTCTCCGAGCGCGAGCCGGGCGAGGATCGCGCGGCGCGTCGGGTCAGCGAGCGCGGCGAATTTGCTGTCGAGTGATTCGTTCATAACCATCTAGATATATAACTGATTGGACGTATGCAAGTGGCAATAAATCATTGCCGCGGCGAACGTGATCGGCGCATGGCATCAGCCCGTCCCGCAACCGGAGTTGCCCCATGACGATCGCACGACTTTACCGGATGACGGCGGGCGAGGGTCAGGCCGATGCCTTGCTTCAGGCCCTCACGGCGCTGGCCGAAACGGTCGGGGCGATCCCCGATTGCGAAGGGGCCGAGATCCTCCAGGACAGGGATCAGCCCGATCGCTTCATGTTCATCGAGAAATGGGCCTCGGTCGAAGCGCACAAGGTAAGCGGCGCGCTGCTGCCGAAGGAGGCGATGGCACCGGTCATGGCGGCGCTCGCCGGGCGGCCCGAGGGCAGCTATCTGGATTATCGCTGATGGCCAAGGCCGATCGCCTCGAACGCCTTGATGCCCGTCGTGTCGAGCTGGAAGCGGAATATAACGAAGCGCTGATCGCCGCGCTGCGCAAGACGGCGGGCGGTACGTGGGGGCTGTTCGGGCACCGCAAGGATCGCCAGGCGGAGGCGAAGATCGCGCCTGTCATCGAAGAGCTGACCGAGATGGGCGAGGCGATCGACGAGATGCGCGCGCAACTCGGTATCGAACCCTTCGCATTGCACCGCGACTTCGCCGCGTCGCGCGGCCCGGTCGCGTCGAGCGCGGCGGGCGAACCGAAACAGGCGCAGGCGTGGCTGGCGCGCCTGGGTGCGGCCTAGTCGGCCAGCGGCCGCGCCGCCCCCACCAGCCAGTCGGCAAAGGCGCGCATCGCGTCGGTTTCGCGGCGCGACTTGAGGCGCGTCAGCCAATAGCCGCCTGCCGTCAGCATTATCGGGAAGGGGCGGACCAACGCCTCGGTGGTCAGTTCGCGCGCGAACATCGCCGGCGGGGCGAGCGCCACGCCGTGCCCGGCGGTCGCGGCGGCGACGATCAGCACCGCGCTGTCGAACATCGGCCCGTGCAGCGGCGGGCAGGGCGCCTCGGCCAGCGCGAACCAGCCCGGCCATTCGTCGGCGCGGTAGGAGCGCAGCAGCGTCTCGCGGGCCAGCGCGGTCACGTCGCCGCCCATCAGCTGCGCGATCGCCGGGGTGCACAGCGGCGTCAGCGGAGCGTCGAGCACGACTTGCGCATGGGTGCCGTGCCACGCCCCGTCGCCGAAGCGGATGGCGAGATCGAGCCCCTCGCCAGCGAGGTCGACGCGGTTATTGTTGGTCATGATGCGCAGGTCGACATACGGGTGATCGCGCGTGAAATCGGCGACGCGCGGCAGCAGCCAGCCGGTCGCGAAGGTGCCGACCACGCCCAGGGTCAGCACCTCGCGCAGCCGCCCGCCGGCGTAGCGGTCGAGCATCGCGCCGACCCGGTCGAACGC
>NZ_JAQGLG010000073.1 GCF_028292965.1 Sphingomonas bacterium
TCGCATGGCGATCGGCGCCGGTATCGATGCCCGGGTCGCGCTCATGTTCGGCACGGTTGAGGTCGATCCAGGCGCGCGCGCGGCGTTGCACCAGCATCGCCTCGCCCTTCTGCGCCGCCAGCGCCAGCGTATCGGCGTGGCGATCCTCCAGCGGCCTGAGCGCCGTCAGCGGCACGCGCAACGCCGCGCGCAAGGGGAGGGGATAATCGCGTCCGGCGTGCGGCACAGATAGGACGACGGGGCCATTGGTCTCGTCCAGCGCGTAACCGTCGAAGGGCTGCCAGTCCTGCTCCACGCCCCGGAGCCTAGGAGGTGAACCGGCTCACCGCAATCGGCTGGAAAATGTTAAGGGCTTGTGGCTATTATCGCGCCTTGGATTTGGGCGCGGGGCCGTTGATGATCAGGATTTTGCTGGCCGAAGACGACCGGGTGATGCGTGAGTATCTCACGCGCGCGCTGGAGCGTTCGGGTTATGCCGTCAGCGCGGTCGATCGCGGCACCGAGGCGATCCCGCTGCTCGAGAACGAGCATTTCGATCTGTTGCTGACCGACATCGTCATGCCGGAGATGGACGGCATCGAACTGGCGCAGCGCGCCGGCGAGATGGTGCCAGATCTGCGCGTGATGTTCATCACCGGCTTCGCCGCGGTGACGCTGAAGGCCGGCAAGACGCTGCCCCAGGCACGCGTGCTGTCCAAGCCGTTCCACCTGCGCGATCTGGTGCTGGAGGTCGACAGGCTGTTCGAGCGCGAGAATGTCAGCGGGTTATAATTTCGCGCATGCACAATAAGACCGTGACGCGGGTTGCGCGGGGCAGAAACCCCGGCTAATGCCCGCTTCCCGTGGGCGTGTAGCTCAGTGGTAGAGCACTGTGTTGACATCGCAGGGGTCGCAAGTTCAATCCTTGCCACGCCCACCATCAAAAGCCCGCCAGCTCAGTGAGTTGGCGGGCTTTTTCGTGCCCAATTGCGTTGCGGCCATGCTGTTCCGCCGCAACGGCGCGTTGCAGCGGCGCTGGTGAGTTATGTCACGCGGGGCTGGTGACAGATGTCACTATGCGCGGTGGCCAGCTCGCGCCCATCATCGACCAATCAAAGGTTCATGCGGAGAAAGTGATGACCAGCTATCGTATTAAAGGTCTGGCCGCCGTCGCGACTGTCCTGTTCGTGTCGATCGCGGTCCAGCCGACGACCGCCCGGGCGCAGGTCGCCGCGACTTCTTCCACCCGACTTTACGCCGACAGCAAGCTTATCTCCTCCGACCGCATATCGGTCGAAATCGTTGGAACCGGGCCGGACGTGGTTCTGATCCCCGGGCTCGCCTCCTCGCGCGAGACGTGGCGGCACACCGCGGATCGGCTCCGTGCCCACTATCGTCTCCACCTCGTCCAGATCGATGGGTTCGCCGGTGAAGCTGCCCAGGCCAATGCCAGTGGTCCCGTGTTCGATCCCGCGGTCGAGGCGATCAGCGCCTATCTCGGCAAATGCGGTCATGCCGTTCCGCTCGTGGGCCACAGCCTTGGCGGGACGCTGGGGCTGGCCATTGCCGAACGGCATCCCGGGTTGATCGCCAAGCTGATGCTGGTCGATACGCTGCCTTATTATGGCGTGGTCTTCGCCGGTCCCACCGCCACACCGGATACGGTCAGGCCGATGGCGATGTCGATCAAGGCGCAGATTTCCGGGCCGATGCCCGACGCCATGGCGCAGCGGATGGCGGCGCAGATGGTGACCGCGCCGGACGACATTGCCCGCATTGTCGGCTGGATGAAGGCGAGCGACCCGGTCGTGGTCGGCACGGCGATGACCGACGATATGCTCGCTGACCTGCGCCCCGAGGTCGGCGGCGTCAGGATTCCGGTGACCGTACTTTACGAGACCGCCCTGACCAGCCTGGTGAAGGCAGGCTATTCAGGCTTGCCGTCCGGGACATTAATCGAAGTGCCCAATGCCAGACATTTTCTGATGTACGATCAGCCCGCCGCGTTCGATGCCGCGCTGGACCGCTTCCTGTCCGCCAAACCCTAGGCCAACAACCTGGGCGAGATCGCGTGCCCCCCGCAGGCAAGTCCACCCGCGCTATATGGCACGGGTGGGCTGGATGGTCGGAAGCGCTCAGGCGGCGAACTGGTTCATCGTGTTGTGCGCCCCACCAGCCTTCAAGGCCGCCTCGCCGGCGAAATAGCCCTTATGGTCGTCGCCGATATCGCTGCCCGACATGTTCTGGTGCTTCACGCAGGCGATGCCCTCGCGGATCTCCTTGCGCTGCACGCCCTTCACATAACCGAGCATGCCGGCGTCGCCGAAATACTCCTTGGCGAGATTGTCCGTGCTCAGCGCCGCCGTGTGATAGGTCGGCAGCGTGATCAGGTGATGGAAGATGCCGGCCCGCGCCGCCGCATCGCGCTGGAAGGTGCGGATGCGTTCGTCCGCCTCGTCCGCCAGTGCGGTGCCGTCATAGTCGACGCTCATCAAACGCTGGCGCTCATAGGCCGAGACGTCCTTGCCGGCCTCCGTCCAGGCGTCGAACACCTGCTGGCGGAAGTTCAGCGTCCAGTTGAACGACGGTGAGTTGTTGTACACCAGCTTGGCGTTCGGCACGACCTCACGGATGCGATCGACCATCGAGGCGATCTGCTCGATATGCGGCTTCTCGGTCTCGATCCACAGCAGGTCGGCACCATTCTGCAGCGAGGCGATGCAGTCCATCACGCAGCGATCCGCGCCGGTCCCCTCGCGAAACTGGAACAGGTTCGATGGCAGGCGCTTGGGCTTCATCAGCTTGCCGCCGCGATTGATGATCACGTCGCCGTTGATCGTCGACAGGTCGGTGACCTCCTCGCAATCGAGGAAGCTGTTATACTGGTCGCCGAGATCGCCCGGCTTCTTGCTGACCGCGATCTGCTTGGTCAGGCCGGCACCCAGCGAGTCGGTGCGCGTGACGATGATGCCGTCCTCGACGCCCAGTTCCAGAAAGGCATAGCGGCAGGCGCGGACCTTGGCGAGGAAGTCCTCGTGCGGCACAGTGACCTTGCCGTCCTGATGCCCGCACTGCTTCTCGTCTGAGACCTGGTTCTCGATCTGCAGCGCGCAGGCGCCGGCTTCGATCATCTTCCTGGCGAGCAGATAGGTCGCCTCGGCATTGCCGAAGCCGGCATCGATATCGGCGATGATCGGCACGACATGCGTCTCGTAATTGTCGATCGCCTGCGTGAGGCGCGCGACCTCGATCTCATTGCCGTTCTCGCGGGCGGCATCGAGTTCACGGAACATCATGCCCAGTTCGCGCGCATCGGCCTGGCGCAGGAAGGTGTAGAGTTCCTCGATCAGCGCCGGCACCGATGTCTTCTCGTGCATCGACTGATCGGGCAGCGGCCCGAAATCGGAACGCAGCGCGGCGATCATCCAGCCGGACAGATAGAGATACCGGCCCTTGGTCGAGCCGAAATGCTTCTTGATGCTGATCATCTTCTGCTGGCCAATGAAACCGTGCCAGCAGCCGAGCGACTGTGTGTAATTCGCGGGATCGGCATCATAGGCGGCCATATCGCGGCGCATGATCGCGGCGGTGTAGCGCGCGATGTCGAGACCGGTCTGGAAGCGGTTCTGCAAACGCATGCGCGCGACCGCTTCCGGGTCGATCCCATCCCAGGTGCCGCCATAGCTGGCAACAAGCTTGACCGTCTGATTCTTGAAGTCCTGATATGTCATGATCGATCCCGTGATGCGTAGAGTTCGGGAGAAATGTCCGCCGGCACGTCACCGCGCCGACGGACACCTTTCCTCCCCAGGAAATCTGCTCAGCCGAGGCGGCCGAGGCGATGATAGAGATTGGAGAATTTGGCCGAGCGCGGTTCGTCGGCGATTTTGCGGACATAATCGCCGACCGCTTCCTTCAGCAGGGAGAAGTCTTCCGTCGAGAAGACGGCGCGGCTGCGGGCTGGTTCGGTCTGCATTAGTCTGTCCTTCCGTGCGTCGATTGAGATGTGTGATAATCGACAAAAGCGCAGGAAGGTAAGGCGATATGGAGCTAAAAACGTGTCTTGGTGTGGGCTGGTGCTATTCTAAGCTTGTACTATTGTAAATTATTTACAAAGCAGCGCGCAGGCGGTTCTCGCGCTCGGCCAATCCCTCGTAACGGCATAACGGCGCGGCAGTGCCATGACCGGCGCCGGACAATAAGGTGCGCAACACCGTGAACAGTCGTGGGTCCCCGCATTGCGCGACATTCACCCGCATGAACCCGCCGGCCGATCGCGACAGGCTGAACACGTCACCCGGCGCCAGTACCACCTGCTCGGCCAGCGCGGCGCGCGCGAGCTCGGCGGCGTCGATACCGGCGGGCAGGGCGCACCACAGGAACATGCCGGCGCGCGGCTCCAGCCACGGGGTGATGCCGATCTCCCCCAGCCGGCCGATCGTCTCGCGCCGCGCCATCGCCAGCCGCGTGCGCAACCCCGTCAGATGGCGGCGATAGCTGCCGTCGCGGATCACGCGCAGCACGAGTTCGCTCGACAGCCGCCCCGCGCCGAACGCGGTGGCCAGCGACAGGTCGACCAGCCTATCGAGCCAGTCGCGCCGGATCGCGACATAACCGCAGCGCACCGCGGCCGAGAGCGTCTTAGAGAAGCTGCCGATATGGATCACCCGCTCCAGCCCATCGAGCGCGGCGAGGCGCGGGCTCGGCTCGCTGTCGAAATCGGCGAAGATATCGTCTTCGATGATCGTCAGGTCATGGGCATCGACCAGCTTGAGCAGCCGGTGCGCGACCGCCAGCGAGAGTGTCGCACCGGTCGGGTTATGGCTGCCGGCATTGGTGATGTAGAGCCGCGGCCGGTGCTGCTCCAGCGCCGCCGCGAAGGCGACCATGTCGGGCCCCTCGGGCGTCATCGGCACGCTGACGATGTTGGCGCGGTGCGCCCTGAGCAGCGCGTGGAAATTGAAATAACAGGGGTCGTCGACCAGCACGGTATCGCCGGGCGCGATCAGCAGTCGGCACAGCAGGTCGATCGCCTGTGTGCCGCTCTCGGTCAGCATGATCTGGTCGGGCGCGGCATGCACGCCGCGCTCCGCCATGCGCGCCGCGAGCAGCTGGCGCAGCGCCGGCAGGCCGAGCGGCGTGCCGTAACCGTCCAGCGCGCCATCGCCGGCCCGCGCCAGCGTGCGCAGCGCGCGCCGCAGTTCGTCCTCGGGCAGCCAGTCGGGCGGCAGCCAGCCGCAGCCGGGCTTCAACGCCTGGTCGCCACTTTCCAGCGCTTGGCGCGACACCCAGAATGGGTCGATTTCGCGGTCGAGGCGCGGGGTCACATCGGCGAGTGACAACGGCGCGGGCTGACGCGCGACGAAAAAGCCCGAGCCGCGCCGCGATGTGATCGCCCCTTCGCTGGCCAGCCGCTCATAGGCATCGACCACGGTCGACTTCGACACGCACGCGGTCTCGGCGAGGCGGCGGATCGACGGCAGTCGCGCACCCGGCGGTAGCGCGCGCGACGCGATACGGCGGTGGATATCGCCCATCACCTGCGCCACCAATGTCCCGTCCGTGCGCGCTTTGTCGGTCAACCTTGTTGCTCCATGGCCCAGTACAGTTTCGCGAAAGCTTACTGGACTGTCCCTGTCGGACATCGGCCCGCCCGGTGCAAGGGTGTCGGCGAGATGCTTGCCCTCGTCACGGTCGGGCGTCATCTCGCACAGGCAGGAGTCCCCGACGCATGACCAGTTATCCGTTCCAGACGATCGACGTGTTCGGCGAGGGTGCCTTTGCCGGCAACCCGCTCGCCGTGATCACCACGCCGCACGACCTCGACCTGGCGACGATGCAGCGCGTCACGCGCTGGCTGAACCTGTCCGAGACGACCTTCCTGCTCCCGCCGACCGACCCGGATGCCGATTACCGCGTGCGCATCTTCACGCTCGACCGCGAGCTGCCCTTTGCCGGCCACCCGACGCTCGGCACCTGCCATGCCTGGCTCGCCGCCGGCGGTGTGCCGCGTGCCGGCGATATGGTGGTACAGCAATGCGGCGCCGGGCTGGTGCGCGTGCGCCGCGATGGCGACAGCCTCGCCTTTGCCGCGCCGCCGCTGATCCGCTCAGGTCCGGTTGATGACGAAAAGCTGCGGGAGGTTGCGGCAATCCTCGATATCGCGGTCGAGGACGTGGTCGATGCGGCCTGGGTCGATAACGGCCCCGGCTGGGTCGCTGTGATGCTCGGCTCGGCCGAGGCGGTGCTGGCGGTCGAACCGGCGCGCCATCATCCCGCGCGGGTCGAGATCGGCGTGGTCGGTTTCCATCCCGCAGGCAGCGCGGAGGCCTATGAAATCCGCTCTTTGTTCAGCGATTCCTTCGGCGGGCTGGTCGAGGATCCGGTAACCGGCAGCCTTAATGCCTCGGTCGCACAGTGGCTGCTGGGGACGGAGCGCGTCACGGCGCCTTATATCGTCGCACAGGGCACCCGACTCGGCCGGCGTGGCCGCATCCGCATCGATCAGGATAAAGATGGTCAGGTGTGGATCGGCGGCAATACGGCCACGTTGTTTTCGGGCGTGGCGGAGATCTGATCAGGTCAGCAACGCCACCGCCGCCACGATTCCCCAGATCACGACCGAAGCGGCCGCCGTCATTACCAGTCCGCTGCCCGGGGGCAGCCTTTCCTCATATCGTCGGGGCGACGGGGCACCCTTCAGGGCCAAGGTTTTCATCACTGTGCTCCTCACAGGAACGGCGACTATTGTCGTTGTACCGGAACACCCTTTGCGATGAATAAACCAATGGCACCCGATTTGGTTCAACGCCCATCCTTGCCCCAAACGCTTGCCGACCATGCTGCGGTGCGATAGGGGCGCCGACGAGACGGGTTCCCGGAGACGGGATCCAAGGGAAAGCGGTGCGTGGGGGTAACCTCTCCGCAAAGCCGCTGCTGCCCCCGCAACTGTAACCGGATAGCCGGCGCCTCATTCAAGCCACTGGGCCTCAAGCCTGGGAAGGCGAGGTGCATCAGGCCGTGACCCGGGAGCCAGGAAACCTGCCTGTCCCACGTCGATCCACTGCGCGGGCGGGGTGCACCGGGCGGACGAGGGGATTCCTTCGAGCGAGCGACATAACCGGACCGTATGGCCGGGTGTCGCGCTGTTGCGTCATTCGGCGATCGGTCCCTCGCACAGGGACGTTACCAATGACCAACCGCTATCGATCCGCCCTCTTCGCCGCCGTCGCGTTCGTCGCCGGCCCGGCCTTCGCCCAGACCACCCCGCCCGCCGATCAGCCACCGGCCGAGGCCACCGGCGACATCGTCATCGCCGACCAGCGCACCGAACCCGACATCATCGTCGCCGCCGGCGTGCCGCAATATGCGCGCGAGGTCGGCCAGGCGGTCACCGTCATCACTCGCGCGACGATCGAGCAGCGCCAGGCCGTGTCGATCGCCGACCTGATCGCCACCACGCCGGGCGTGACCATGTCGCGCAACGGGCCGATCGGCGGCTTCACCGCGATCCGCATCCGCGGTGCCGAGGGCGAGCAGACGCTGACCATCATCGACGGCGTGCGCGTCAACGATCCGTCTTCGCCGGGCGGTGGCTTCGACTTCGCCAATCTGCTGGCCGGCTCGGTCGATCGCGTCGAGATCCTGCGCGGCCCCAATTCGGTGCCATGGGGCAGCCAGGCGCTGGGCGGCGTGGTCAACATCGTCACCGCCGCGCCGAGCTACGGCGTGCAGGGTCGTGGCAGCATCGAATATGGCGCGCATGACAGCGTGTTCGCCAATGCCGCCATCTCGGGCGCCAACGACCATTTCTCCGGCGCGCTGACCGCGGGTTATCTCCACACCGACGGCATCTCGGTCGCCGCCAACGGCACCGAGCCCGACGGCTATCGCCAGTACGGCGCGACCGGCCGGGTCGGCATCAACATCACCCAGGATATCGGGCTCGATCTGCGCGCTTATTATGCGCACAGCCGCGCGGCGCTCGATGGCTTCCCGCCGCCCAATTACACGCTGGCCGACGATCCCGAATATTCGACCACGCAGGAACTCTACGGCTATGCCGGCGTGCACGCCAATTTCCTCGATGGCCGCTTCAAGAACCGTGTCGCCTTCACCATCGCCGACATCAACCGCGACAATTTCGACCCGACCTTCGGCACCGCGCCGAGCTTCATCGGTCGCGGCCGCAGCCAGCGTTACGAATATCAGGGCGACTTCCAACTGATCGATCAGGTCCGCCTCGTCGCCGGTGCCGAGCATGAGGATACGCGCTTCAACGACGGATCGACCTTCGTCTCGACCGGCGTGACCAGCTTCTACGGCGAAGCGATCGTCAAGCCCGTGCGCCAGGTCACCGTGACCGGTGGTATCCGCCACGATCAGCACAAGGCCTATGGCAGCCACACGACCTTCGGCGCCGACGCGGTGCTGGCGCTCGACAGCGGCACGACGATCCGCGCCAGCTATGGCGAGGGCTTCAAGGCGCCGACGCTCTATCAGCTCTACGCGCCCTTCTACGGCTTCAAGGATCTGAAGCCCGAAACCGCGCGCAACTATGATGTCGGCGCGTCGCAGAGCTTTCTCGGCGGGAAGGGCAGTGTCGGGGTGACCTATTTCCACCGCGACACCACCAATCAGATCGATTTCGATCTCGGACTATTCGCTTACCGCAACATCGCCCGCACCCGCGCTAATGGTGTCGAGTTCGAGCTGACGTTGCGGCCAATCAACGAGCTGACCTTCACCGCCAACTACAGCTATATCCATGCCGAGAATCTCAGTGCGGGCTTTGTGGGCAAGGATCTCGCGCGGCGCCCACGTCAAACGGTCAACGTCTCGCTCGACTACAAGCTGCCCTTCGGCTTGTCCGTTGGTGGCACGATCAGCCATGTCGGCGACAGCTTCGACAATGCCGGTAACACCACCCGGCTCGACGGTTACGTCTTGGCCGGCGTACGGGCGGAAATGCCCATCGGCGATTATTTCGCCGTCTATGGCCGGGTCGATAACCTGTTCGACGAACGCTACCAGACCGTCTCCGGCTATGGCACGCTCGGCCGCGCAGCCTATGGCGGCGTGCGCGTGAAGCTGTGAACCGATGAAACCGACGATCCCGCTGCTCGCCTTGACGCTCGCCGGCTGCACCCAGCCGGCGGCGCAGGGCGGTGGCGGGATCGTTTCGACGAACCCGTGCGCCGATGCGATGCTGGTCGAACTGGTGCCGGCCAGCCGCATCGCGGCGATCAGCCATTATTCTGTCCAGGCCGATGCCAGCTCGATGCCGCTGTCGGTCGCCCGCCGCTTCGCCACCACCGCCGGCACCGCCGAGGAGGTGATCGGCCTGCATCCCGACCTTGTGGTGACGTCGAGCTTCACCCCGCCGGCGACGCTGGCGGCGTATCGGCGCGTCGGGCTCAAGGTGCTGACGCTCGATTCCCCCACCACCATCGCGGCGAGCGAAGCACAGATACGCACGCTGGCGGCTGCGCTTGGCGCGCACGGGCAGGGTGAGGCGATGGTGGCGCGGCTCGAAAAGGCTGCGAGCGAAGCGAGGCCTTGTCTCCCTCTCCCTGTGGGAGAGGGAAGGGGCCCATCGCGAAGCGATGGGAAGGGTGAGGGCAGGGCCATGACCAGCGCCACGAACTTCCTCGACCCTCACCCTCCCGCCGCTTCGCGGCTCCTTCCCGAATCGGGTCAGCCATTCCCCCGGAATGGCTTAAACAGCACGGGGTGCTGTTTACCCGATGCGCCCAAAGGGAGAGGGACATGCGCGCAACCGTCCGCCCTTCTGTTCATCGCCGGCGATCTCGCCAACGGCACTGGCACGCTGCTCGACGAACTCCTCACCCGCGCCGGTTTCCGCAACGCCGCCGCCGATTACGGCCTGCACTTCACCGGTGGCCTCCCGATCGAAACCATTGCCGCGCACCCGCCGCGCGTCATCTTCGCGCCCGACGCCTCGCGCACCGCGATCCTGCGCACCCGCGTCCTCGCCCGCACCGGCGCGATCGTCACCGAGGCCAATTTCCCCCGCCGCCTGGTCAATTGCGGCGGCCCGGCGATCGTCCCCGCACTCCAGCGCCTGAGCGAAGTCCGCCGGAGCCTCGGCTCATGACTCGCCGCCTCGCTCTGCTCGCCGCGCTGGTCGTCGCCGCCTTCCTGATGTCGCTGATCGCCGGCAAATACTGGATCCCGCCCGCCATCTGGTTCTCGCCCGATCCGCGCTGGGCGATCGTCACCGAGTTGCGTCTGCCGCGCGCCATCCTCGGGCTGACGCTCGGCGCCGGCCTTGGCCTGTCGGGCGCGGTCCTCCAGGGTTACCTCCGCAACCCGCTCGCCGATCCGGCGGTGGTCGGCGTCTCGTCGAGCGCCGCGCTCGGCGCGGTCGCGGCGATCGTGCTTGGCATCGGCGGCGGCACGCTCGGCATCTTCGCCTGCGCGATGATCGCCGCATCCGGCTCGATGGCGTTGCTCGCCGCGCTCACCTGGCGCGCGCAGAGCAGCGTGCAGTTCATCCTCGCCGGCACCGTGCTCGCCAGCCTGTCGGGCGCGCTCACCGCCTTCCTCATCTCGCTCGCCCCCAACCCCTATGCCGTAGCCGAGGCGATCGACTGGCTGATGGGCGCGCTGACCGATCGCAGCATCGACGATGTCCGCCTTGCGGTGCCGTTCATCGTCGCCGGTTCGGTCCTGCTGTTGCTCACCGGCCGCGCGCTTGACGCGCTCACCCTGGGCGAGGCGGCGGCGCGTTCGCTCGGCGTGCGGCTCGGCCGCGTCCAGGCGCTGATCGTGCTCGGCACCGGCCTGACCATCGGCGCCAGCGTCGCAGTGACAGGCGTGGTGGGTTTCGTCGGCCTCGTCGTGCCGCATCTGCTGCGCCCGATCTTCGGCCACCGTCCCTCGGCACTGCTGCTGCCCAGCGCGCTCGGTGGCGCGGCGCTGGTGCTGGTCGCCGACAGCCTGTGCCGCCTCGCGCCCGGCGCCGGCGAGGTCCGCCTCGGCGTGGCGATGGCGCTGATCGGCGCACCCTTCTTCCTCGTGCTGCTGCTGCGCGGCGGGGGACGCTCATGGAACTGAGGATCGAGGCCGCCAGCGTCTCGCTTGGCGGGCGACAGGTGCTGGACACCATCGACGCCGACCTGGAGCCGGGGCGCGTCACCGCGATCCTCGGCCCCAATGGCGCCGGCAAGTCGAGCCTGATCAAGGCCATGGCCGGCCTGATCATACCCCATGGCGGCACCGTTCTCCTCGATCGCCGCGACGTCACCCGGATCGAGCCGCGCGAACGCGCGCGCCTGATCGGTTACCTCCCGCAGGACGGCGCCGCCGCCTGGAACATCACCGCTGCCGAACTCGTCGCGCTCGGCCGTCTGCCGCACCGATCACCCTTTGCCGGCGCATCGCCGGAAGACGACGCGGCGGTCACGCGCGCGCTGGTCGCGACCGAGACGACGCATCTCGCGACCCGCACGGTCAACGAACTGTCCGGCGGCGAGCGCGCCCGCGTCCTCCTCGCCCGCGTCCTCGCCGGCGAACCGCGCTGGCTGCTCGCCGACGAGCCGCTCGCCAGCCTCGATCCCGCGCACCAGCTTGATATCCTCGATCGCCTGCGCGGCGTGGCACGGGCCGGTGCGGGGGTGGTGATCGTGCTCCACGATCTCGGCCACGCCGCCAGCATCGCCGACGATGTGCTGCTGCTGAAGGATGGCAAGGTCGCCGCCTTCGGACCCGTAGCCGAGATACTGACCGAGGAACGCGTCGCCGAGGTTTTCGAGGTGAAGGTGCGCTGGGTGGAGGTTGATGCGGGCCGGGTGCTGGTGCCCGTGGGGCGGATCTGACACCCCCTCATGCTCCACCCCGGCGCAGGCCGGGGCCCAGTTGGGGAACATCGATGGCGCGCGGCGCACGTCGTTACTTTGACCTCCCCAACTGGGCACCGGCTTCCGCCGGGGTGGGAAAATAGGCTTGGCTACAACCCAACCACACGCCCCTCCGCCGCACTCAGCAACCCCGCTTCCAGCACCTCCATCACCGCGATCGCCTCGCCCGCCGGCACCGGGTTCGGCCCCGCGCCACGGATCGCTGCCGCCAGCGCGTCCCAGAACAGCCGATAGTCGCCGCGCTCATTGGCCGCCGGCGCGGCACCTCCACCGTCACCGCGCGTCAACATTCCCGGCACTGGATCGAACCCCCAGTCACCCTCACCGGGCGTCAGGCCCGCCACCGCCGCTGCCTCCTGGGGCTCGGTGCCGTGCTTGATCCAGCTCCCCGCCGTGCCGTGCACCGCAAACCGCAAGCCATGATCCGCCACCAGCTTGCTCGCATGCAGGATCACCCGGCGCCCCGGATAACGCAGCGTGACATGGAAATAATCGGGCGCCGGCGCAGCTTCCCGCAGGGTGGCAAGATCCGCGCTGATCGCCTCGGGCATGCCGAACAATTGCAGCGCCTGGTCGACCAGATGCGGCCCGAGATCGAGCCACGCACCGCCCACGCGCGCCTCCTTCCACAGCGCCGCCGGCACCGGCCGCCATCGATCGAAATGGCTTTCGAACTGCACGATTTCGCCCAGAGCGCCCTGGGCGATCAACCGCTTCAGCGTTCGGAAATCGCTATCCCAGCGCCGGTTCTGGAACACCGTCAGCAACCGCCCGCCGACCTCCGCTGCTGCCGCTACGTGCCGCGCATCGGCCAGCGTCGTCGCGAACGGCTTGTCGACCAGCACATGCTTGCCCGCGGCGATCGCCGCCAAGGCATGCTCGGCATGGAGCGCATCGGGGCTCGACACGATCACCAGATCGATCCCCGGTTCCGCCAGCAGTGCGCCGACATCGGGCACCACCCGCATGCCCGGCAGATCGGCGTGCACCTTGTCGGCATCGCGCGATACGACCGCGCGCAGCGTCATGCCCGGCGTCACACCGACATAAGGAGCATGGAACGCCCGGCCGCCGAGGCCGTAGCCAATCAATCCGACGCCTATTTCACGCATCATCTTGCCTCATATCTTCATCGCGGCGCACGCATCGTTTCCTCCTGTCCACCTGGGCAACGTTATAGCTCACCTGTTATGAGCAGCCAGTCTGGCTACGACCCGGTTGTGGCCGGTCAGGAATGATGCGACCCTTCGATCGTCAATGGAGACGATAGCCAATCTCGGAGTGCAGGCGGTGAGTGAACCTGTTCCTATTCTGAAAGACGAAGAACACGAGCATCCTGTTCCGTCCGAATGGAGGCCAAAGCTTCGGGACATTGCAGGTGCCTTCAAAGACGGCAATTACGGTCTGCGTGGTCTCGCGGATGTCGATCCCCTGGACGGGCACAAGGCGACACAGATTGCTCGATATATAGAGGATTATGGTTGTACGTTGATCTCGCTGTCGGACGAAAGCTGGGATACCTCGGTCTGCCAATGGCAACTGGATTACTGGGAAGTGCTCGTCGACCTGTTCACCGTCGAAGAAGGGCGCAGTGATCTGGTTCTGCATGTGCACGTTTTCGAGGACACAGGCAGGTTCTTATTCAAAGTGCACTTGGTGTACGTGCCGTAGCGCGAGCCATTCGAGCGTGCGATATTGACCTCCCCCACGCTCACCCAATCCCCACCACCACCTCGCGCAACCACCCTGTCACCGCCTCGATACGCGGGGTCGCATGGGTGTCCTCATGCGTCACCAGCCAGAAGGTCCGCCCCAGCGCGACTTGACCCGGAAGCACCGCGACCAGCCGCTCGTCGCGTCGCGCGATGAAGTCGGGCAGGATGCCGATTCCCGCCCCGCTGCGAATCATCGCATGCTGCACATTGATGCTGGTGCTGCGCGCCCGCGCCACCAACCCGTCATGGATCTCGCTGAGATAGTCCAGTTCGACCGCATGGATATGCTCGGGCACGTAACCGATCAGCGCATGCTCCCCCAGCGCCGCCGCGTCGCCCGGCACGCCATGCGCGTCGAGATACTCATCCGTCGCGTACAACTGCAGCCGGTAATCGGCGAGCCGCGCCGCGCGCAACTGGCGGTTGCGCGGGCGGGCTAGCATCACCGCGATATCGGCCTCGCGCTTCGACGGGTTGAGAAAGCCCGAGGCGGTGATCAGGTCGAGCCGCAACTGCGGATGCGCCGCGCGGAACCGCGCCACGCCCGGCGCGACGACATGCGTCGCCAGCCCCTCGGCGAGACTCAGCCGGACATGGCCTGACAGGGCCGATCCGTGCGGATCGCCCTCGCTCGCCGCCAGCACCGCCGTCTCGATCGTCTCGGCATGGAGCAGCAGCGCCTGACCCGTCTCGCTCAACCGTCGTTCGCCACCGATCGTTTCGAACAGCGGCGCTCCCATCGCCTCGCCGAGTCGCGCGAGCCGCCGCCCCACCGTGGTCACATCGACGCCGAGCAACCGCGCCGCCGGCGCCAGCTTCTGCGCCCGCGCCACGGCGAGGAAAATTCGCAGGTCGTCCCAGTTGCGCAAACGCCGTCCCCAAACCGCAATGGCTGCAAAAATGCACATACTAGCCGCAAAGATGAAGGCTTGAATGCAGAAATGTGCGGTGAGATAGGATCGCCCAACAATTTTCCCCCGGCCAAGAATCCCTGGAGCCAGTCATGCGTATCATCGACCATCACATCTCCGGCCATGCAGCCGGCGCCGCCGCCCGCACCGGTGACGTGTTCAACCCCAATACCGGTCAAGTACAGGCGACCGTCAATCTCGGCACCCAGGTCGAACTCGACGCCGCCATCGCCGCCGCGCAAAAGGCGCAGCCCGGCTGGGCCGCGACCAATCCGCAGCGCCGCGCCCGCGTGATGTTCAACTTCAAGGCGCTGGTCGAGAAGAACATGGACGCGCTGGCCGAGCTGCTCAGCTCGGAGCATGGCAAGGTCATCGCGGATTCGAAGGGCGACATCCAGCGCGGGCTCGAGGTGATCGAATTCTGCTGCGGCATCCCGCACGTCCTGAAGGGCGAATACACCCAGGGCGCCGGCCCCGGCATCGACGTCTATTCGATGCGTCAGCCGCTCGGCATCGGCGCCGGCATCACCCCGTTCAACTTCCCGGCGATGATCCCGCTCTGGATGTCGGGCGTCGCCATCGCCACCGGCAACGCCTTCATCCTCAAGCCGTCGGAGCGCGACCCGTCGGTGCCGGTGCGCCTCGCCGAGCTGTTCCGTGAGGCGGGCCTGCCCGAGGGCATCCTCCAGGTCGTTCACGGCGACAAGGAAATGGTCGACGCGATCCTCGATCATCCGGCGATCTCGGCGGTCAGCTTCGTTGGCTCGTCCGACATCGCGCATTATGTCTATTCGCGCGGCGTCGCCGCCGGCAAGCGTGTCCAGGCGATGGGCGGGGCCAAGAACCACGGCATCGTCATGCCCGACGCCGATCTCGACCAGGTCGTCGCCGACCTGTCGGGTGCCGCCTTCGGCTCGGCCGGCGAGCGCTGCATGGCGCTCCCGGTGGTCGTGCCGGTCGGCGAGAAGACCGCCGTCGCGCTGCGCGAGAAACTCATCCCGGCGATCGACGCGCTGCGCGTCGGCATCTCGACCGATACCGAGGCGCATTACGGCCCGGTCGTGAACGCCGCACACAAGCAGCGCGTCGAGAACTGGATTCAGACCGGCGTCGACGAAGGCGCCGAACTGGTTGTCGACGGCCGCGGCTTCAAGCTGCAGGGCCATGAGGAAGGCTTCTTCATCGGCCCCAGCCTGTTCGACCACGTCACCACCGACATGCAATCGTACAAGGAAGAGATATTCGGCCCCGTCCTGCAGATGGTTCGCGCCAAGGATTTCGAAGAGGCACTACGCCTGCCGAGCGAGCATCAATACGGCAATGGCGTCGCCATCTTCACCCGCAACGGCCACGCCGCGCGCGAATTCGCCGCGCGCGTCAATGTCGGCATGGTCGGTATCAACGTGCCGATCCCGGTGCCGGTCGCCTATCACACCTTCGGCGGCTGGAAGCGCTCGGCGTTCGGCGACACCAACCAGCACGGCATGGAAGGTGTGAAGTTCTGGACCAAGGTCAAGACGGTGACCCAGCGCTGGCCCGACGGCGGTGTCGGCGACGGCGCCAACGCCTTCGTCATCCCGACCATGGGGTGATCCTTCTTAATTCCTCCCCGGAACGGGGAGGGGGACCATGCTAAGCATGGTGGTGGGGGAGTGCCAAAAGCGCAGCGTCCGCGGCCCGCCCCCTCCACCACGCCGCTACGCGTCGCGGTCCCCCTCCCCGTGCCGGGGAGGTATGGTTCTGGAGAGTTCGTCATTGACCCTCGCCATCGTCCCCTCGGCTTCAACGAAGGAAGAGACGGCGGACCCATGCGAGCCTGATTCAATTCCCGGCCGAAGCGCCCATGGATAACCCCATGCGCCCGCTCGTCTCACCCACCTCTCGCTCCCGGCAAAAACTCCCTGCCGCCGCGGCGAAAAAATATCGAAATTCCCTGCCAAATACCCTGCCAGCCACCCAGCGGCAGGGAATTCGCCCGGTGCCGCGTTCACGCGCCTTCGACGGCGACCTCACCCCGTGCGTTCCCAACCCAAGGCTGCGCCACCGCCTCGAAACGCTCATGGTAACGCGGATGCTCGGTGCCCATCAGCCGGTCCCAATAGCTGAAGTACAGGCCGAAATTGTAGCGCCCCTCGCTATGGTGCAGGTCGTGATGCGTGGTGGTGGTCAGCCAGCCGGTCCAGCGCGAGCGGGTGAAGCCCGGCCAGGCCAGCTCATGCCCCGAATGGCCGATCGCGTTGCGCGCGATCTGGTGGCCGAGGAACACGAAGATCGCCAGCGGATAGATCGGCGAGATCCACGAAATGCCGAACAGCAACGCCGGCACATAGAGCGATTCGAACACCGACTCGATCGGCGCGAAGGCGTAGGACGCCCAGCTGGTCGGGGTGCGCGACTTGTGGTGCGCGGCATGCGCCTTGAGGAACAGCGCCTTCAAATGCAGCCCGCGGTGCATCCAGTAGAACCAGGTGTCGTGCAGCACGACCATTGCCACCAGCTGCGCGACGAACACCCCCGGGTTGAATGCCGTACCGTGATGCATCGCGATCACCCCGCCCTTGATGCCGGCAAAGGTCAGCAGCCCGACCACCGCGAACACCGCCACGGTCTGCACCGACAGGAAGAATTCGCGCCGTCGGTCGGCAAAGGTCGCGGCGCGCTGCTGGATGCGGCGCGGCGCGGTCCAGCGGCGCAGCGCCCAATAGATCACCGCCACGCCGGCCGCGCCGATCAGGTAACGGATCATCTCGACTTCGAAACTGTGCGCCCAGTGCAGGGCGAAACTGGTCAGGGTGTCGAACATCACGCGGCTCCGTCGGGAAGGGCTGTCCCGTCGGTCGTTAGCCCATCGTTCGCCGGCCGGCTGCGCGGCGCTGGAAAAGCACGATCGATTTCGGAATCGATCGGCATTTTTCGTTCTCCGATGATCGCCGCTCGACGATATTCGCTCGGGCTCTGCCCGGCATCCTCGCGAAACGCGCGGTTGAACGGTGCGAGCGAGCCGTACCCCAGATCCATCGCGAGGGTCAGGACCGGCAGGTCGACCTTGGCCGGATCGGCCAGCCAGACCTTCGCATCGGCGATGCGGTGATGGTTCAGGAACGCCGAGAAATTGCGGTAGCCGAGCCGCTGGTTGATCAGGCTGCGCAGCCGGTGCTCGGGTACGCCGAGCCGCTCGGCCAGGCCGCCGATCGTCAACCCGGGCTCGCGGTGGACCGCACCGGCCATCGCTTCGGTGACGCGCGCGTTGAGCACATGCTCGGCCGGGCTGAGGCTCGGCACGGGTGCGGGGCGGTCGGGGTCGAACAGCAAATCGGGGTCGCTCTGCAACAGCGCGACGCCCATCGCGCTCGTCGCGATCAGGATGGCGCACGCCTGGCCGACCGCGAGATAGCTGCCGACGCGGTATCCGAAGATCATCTCCAGCGCGATGACGATGAAGGCCAGCGCGCCGACCACCACAACGAAGCCGACACGCAGCCGGCGACGCTTCTCGATCAAATCGTCGCCGCGCTCGCTCAGCGCGATCATGATGGCGTGGCCGGCGAACAGCAACGATGTGCCGCGCTGCACGATCGAGATCGTCCAGCGCCCGTCCCAGCCGAACAGTCGCGCGCAGAACAGGCCTGTCCAGCAACCGACCAGCAGGATCAGGCCCGCAATGGCCACGCGCCGATCGATCGGGCGCTCGAACAGCAGATGGGCGAAGACCCACAGCATCAGCGGCACGCTCTGCGCGAAAAGCTCGATCAGCGCCCAGAACGGGCTGGGATGCAGCCGGAACGCCGGCGTCGCGATGGTCAGGTAGGAGGCCACGCCGAACAGCAGCAACGCCGTCGCCACCCGGATCGACCTGGGCGCGCCACCCCGGCCGATCACGATCGCGATCAGCAGCAACTGCCCGATCGCCAGCATGCGCAGGATCGTGTCGATAAGGCTCAGCCGGTCCATGCCCCGCTTATGGCGCGGGCGGGGCAGGGCGTCCATTGGAACGGGGCGCCATTACTTCTTCGTCATGCCGGACTTGTTCCGGCATCCACTCATCCACAAGCGCCAGGGTGTGAGGCGCGGTGGACCCCGGAACAAGTCCGGGGTGACGGAAGCGGTTCAATGCGGCCGCTGCTGATTCTCCGGCGCGATGGCGCGTTGTTGCGGCGGGCCACCAGCCGTTGTCGTATCGGTCACCGTGCAATTGCGGCTGTCCTGGCAGGCGCCGACGGCGAACTGGTTGAGGCTGTCCGTGGCGCAGCCGCCGAGCAGCGCCAGCGTCAAAACGAGAAAGGCGTTGCGCACAGGCATGCTCCCAAAAGGCGAACCGAAAGGCTAGGGCATAACCCATCGCGGTTCCGCGCGATTGGATGGATCAGACCGATGCGCTCGCCTGCCATATGCCCGGGACTTGCCGCGTGAACCGGCTGCGCGCTTTCCTCATCCTCGCCATCGCGGCGGGGGTGACGTGGATCGCGATCGATCCGTTCGGCCATGACGGTCGCCGCCCGACCCACCGCGAAAAGACTATCGCGCTGACCTTCGACGATGTGCCGCGCGGCCCCGGCGCCTTCTACACGCCGGCCGAGCGCACCCGCCTGCTGATCGAGGCGCTGCGCAAGGCCGATGTTCGCCAGGCGGGGTTCTTCGCCAATCCCGGCCGCATCGGAACATGGAATGACGGCGCCGCGCACATCGCCGCCTATACCGATGCCGGCCACATCATCGCCGACCACACCTTCTCGCATCGCGATGTCGGCTCGCAATCGGCGCCCGATTTTCTCGCCGATGTCGACAAGGCCGAGAACTGGCTCAAGGGCCGTCCGGGCTATCGCCCCTGGCTGCGTTTCCCCGGGCTCAATCAGGGCGGGCGCGATGTCGTAAAGCGCCATGCCGTGCTCGACGGGCTCGCCGCGCGCGGGCTGAAGGTCGCCTGGGTCACGGTCGACGGCTCCGACTGGAACATGGAGCATCTCACCATCGAGGCGAAGAAGGCCGGCAAGCCGATCAACGAGCCCGCACTGCGCGATCTCTATGTCGAGACCATGGTCCAGGCCGCCGATCTCTCCGACAAGGTGATGCGCCGCACGATCGGCCGCTCGCCGGCGCATGTCATGCTCCTGCATGAGACCGATCTCGCCGCGCGCTATATCGGCGATCTGGTCGCCGCGCTGCGGGCGGACGGGTGGGAGATCATCACCTGTGATCAGGCCTATGCCGATCCTGTCTATCAGCCCTATCCCGAACTGATCGCCGCCAACGCCACCTTGCCCGAGGCGATGGCCTGGGCGAAGCATGTTCCCGGCCCGCTTTATTACGACCGCAACGACATGCCGGTCGCCAACGCGCTGTTCGCCGAGCGCGTGCTGCGCCCCGTCGCGCCGCCTTCGTCGACCGTGCCGATCCAACCGCTCGCCGCGCTGCATGATGATTGTGCCGCGCGGTATCGCGGGCCGCGTCGCCTAACCTCGCTTGTGCGTCTACAGCGCACCGATATTTGCCGCTCAGGGGCTTCAGCATGACCAACCAGTTCGACCTCACCGACGACCAGCGCGAGATCCAGGATCTCGCCCGCAAGTTCACCGCCGACCGCATCACGCCGTTCGCCGCGGAGTGGGACGAGAAGCATCATTACCCGGTCGATGTGTGGAAGGCTGCGGGCGAGCTCGGTTTCGGCGCGATCTATGTCGCCGAGGAATCGGGCGGCATCGGGCTCGGCCGGCTCGAGGCCGCGCTGATCATGGAGGCGATGGCCTATGGCTGCCCCGCGACCAGCGCCTATATCTCGATCCACAACATGTCGACCTGGATGATCGACCGGTTCGGCGACCATGCCGTGAAGGACCGTTTCCTCCCCGATCTGGTGAGCATGAACAAGATCGCCAGCTACTGCCTGACCGAGCCCGGTTCGGGCTCCGACGCCGCCGCGCTCAAGGCGAGCGCGAAACGCGACGGCGATCACTACGTCCTCAACGGCACCAAGCAGTTCATCTCCGGCGCCGGTTACAACGATATCTATGTCTGCATGGTCCGCACCAGCGAGGAGAAGTCGAAGGGCATCTCCTGCCTGGTGGTCGAGAAGGGCACGCCGGGCCTGTCGTTCGGCGCGCCCGAGAAGAAACTCGGCTGGAACGCCTCGCCGACCGCGCAGGTGATCTTCGAGGATTGCCGCGTGCCGGTCGAGAACCGCGTCGGTGCCGAGGGCGACGGCTTCCGCTTCGCCATGGCGGGCCTCGACGGCGGGCGGCTCAACATCGGCGCCTGCTCGCTCGGCGGTGCGCAGCGCTGCCTCGACGAGTCGGTGAAGTACACCAAGGAACGCCAGCAGTTCGGCACGCCCATCGCCGAGTTCCAGAACACCCAGTTCACGCTCGCCGACATGGCGACCGACCTCGAGGCGGCGCGCGCCCTGCTCTATATCGCCGCGGCCAAGGTCAGCGCCAATGCGCCCGACAAGTCGCGCTTCTCGGCGATGGCGAAGCGGCTGGCGACTGACAATGGCAGCTCGATCGTCGATCGCGCGCTCCAGCTCCATGGCGGCTACGGCTATCTGCGCGACTATCCCATCGAGCGCTTCTGGCGTGATCTGCGCGTGCACTCGATCCTCGAAGGCACCAACCAGGTCATGCGCATGATCGTCGGCCGGGAGTTGATCCGCCAGTGACCGACAATCCCGAAACCCCCGACGTGGTCGCACTGTGGCGCAAGGCGCTGGAGGATGTCTCCGGCGCGATGATGGCCGCCGCGCGTACGCCGCCCAAGCTCGACACCACCCGGCCGTTCGACCCGATGGCGCTGTTCCGCACCATGTCCGACTTCGCCGTCGGCCTCGGGGAGCGGCCGCAGCAATTGCTCGAAGTGCAGATGGCGGCGGCGCGCGAATGGGGTGAGTTCTGGGCATTGGCCTGGCTGCCCAGGCCCCCGCTTGCCGAGGGCGAGGTGAAGCCGCGTGGTGATCGCCGCTTCGCGCATGCCGATTGGGACGAGACGCCTTATTACCGCACGATCCGGGACGCCTATCTGCTCGCCTCGAAGCAGCTGCATGGGCTGGTCGAGAGCGGCACCGGCGACACGCCCAATCGTGCGATGATGAACTTCCTGATCGACCAGTTTCTCAACGCCGCCGCGCCGACCAACTTCGCGATGACCAATCCGGAAGTGGTGCAGCGCACGATCGAGACCGGCGGCGCCAACCTCGCGGCGGGCTTCGCGCATCTTGTCGAGGACGTCACGGCGGGCAAGGGCATCGTCCAGCGCCGCACCGACAAGAGCTTCGAAAAAGGCAAGACGATCGCCGCGACGCCGGGCAGCGTGGTGTTCCAGAACCATCTGTTCCAGCTGATCCAGTACGACCCCGCTACGCCCGACGTCGCCGCCGAGCCGCTGTTGTACGTGCCGCCGCTGGTCAATCGCTTCTACATGATCGACCTTCAGCCGCGCTCCAGCCTGGTCAAATGGCTGGTCGATCAGGGCCGCACGGTGTTCGTCATCTCGTGGGTCAACCCCGACGAGCGTCACCGCGATTGCGGCGTCGAGCAGTACGTCCTCGACGGTATCGTCGAGGCGATCGGGGTGGCGCGCAAGGCCAGCGGGGCGGCGAAGGTCGATCTGTTCAGCTTCTGCCTCGGCGGCACGCTGGTCGCGGTGACGCTGGCATGGTTGCAGGCCAAGGGCCGTGCCGGTGAGGTCAACAGCGCGACACTGATCGGCTCGATGGTCGATTTCGGTGACATGCGCGACTGGGCGGCGTTCGTTCACGAGGCGCACCTCGAGGCGCTGGAGGGGCATCTCGAACAACAGGGCTATATCGATTCGACCGAGCTGCAGCAGCTGTTCGCCGCAGTGCGTTCGAACGACCTGATCTGGTCGTCGGTGATCAACCATTATCTGCTCGACCGCGCCGCGCCGGCCAGCGACCTGCTCTACTGGTTCGAGGACGGCGCGCGCATCCCGCAGGCGTTCCTCAAATCGTATAATCGCGGGCTGCTGTTCTCGAATGCAATCAAGCACGGAAAGGGCTTTGAGGTCGGCGATGTGGCGATCGACCTGGCCACAGTGAAGACGCCGATCATGCTTATCGCGCTCAAGGATGATCATGTCTCGGCATGGGAGGCGGTCTATGATGGCGCGAAGCTGTTCGGCGGGCCGGTGACCTTCGTGCTCGGCGGCTCCGGCCATAATGCCGGCGTGATCAACCCGCCGGCGGCCAACAAGCACGGCTACCGGACCAGCGACGCGCGGCCCGAGGCTGCGGCCGATTGGCTCGCGGGTGCGGAGAAGCAGGTGGGGTCGTGGTGGCCGCTATGGGATAGCTGGCTGAGCGAGCATGGCTCGGGCGAGCGCGTGGTGGCGCGTGTACCTACCGATCCGATCGAGCCCGCACCCGGCTCCTACGTTTCGATCACGCATGACGCCTGACGCCTACACCCACCGTGCTCCTGCGAAAGCAGGAGCCCAGGGCCACAAGCGCCGCGCCCCGAACCCTGGGCTCCTGCTTTCGCAGGAGCACAATGAACTTTGCACTGAGGCTCGAACGTGAACGTAATGACCACCGATGACGTAAACACCTATGTCGAAGACGGAGCCGGCCGGTTGCGGCTCAACCGGCCCAAGGCGTTGCACTCGCTGAACCTCTTTATGGTGCAGCAGATGACCCGCGCGCTGCTCGACTGGCGGGGCGACCCGACGGTGCGCATCGTGCTGATCGACCATGCCGAGGGGCGCGGTTTCTGCGCCGGCGGCGATGTCGTGACGATCGCGAAGGACGTGCCCGATGGCGGCACCGCGGGGCACGCCTTCTTCTTCGAGGAGTATCGCCTCAACCATCTGATGTACACCTACCCCAAGCCGGGCGTGGCCTTCATGGACGGCGTGACGATGGGCGGCGGGGTCGGCATCGCCTGCCCGTGTCGCTATCGCATCGCGACCGAGCGCACCCTGTTCGCCATGCCCGAGACGACGATCGGCCTGTTCCCTGACGTGGGCGGCGGGCGGTATCTGTCGCGGCTGCGCGGCCGCAGTGCGCAATATCTCGCGCTGACCGGGGCGCGATTGAATGGGGCCGATTGCGTCGCGCTGGGCCTTGCGAGCCACTACATTCCGTCGGAGCGGCTCGACGAGGTGAAGGCGCAGATCTGCGCCAATCCGGAGAAGACCGAATCCATCCTCGCCGGCGCGATCGAAGCGCCGCCGCCGGCACCGATCGTCGAGCAACTGCCGCTGATCGACCGCCTGTTCGCCTCGGACGATTTCGAGGCGATCGTCGCCGCGCTCGAAGGCGATGGCTCGGACTGGGCGAACAAGCAGCGCGAGACTTTGGGCGGCCGCTCGCCTACCGCCTGCAAGGTCTCGCTGCGCATGCTGGTTGAGAGCCCCAAACAGCCGCATTTCGTCGACGAGATGCGCATGGAGTTCGCGATCATGGTGCGCATGTATCGCGGCCATGATTTCGCCGAAGGGGTCCGCGCCCTGCTGATCGACAAGGACGGTGCACCGGCCTGGGACCCGCCGACACCGGCCGGCGTTACGCCAGCGATGGTCGATGCCCATTTCGAACCGCTCGCGCCCGACGAGGCGTGGACGCCACTACCCGTGAATTACCGAGGAGCCTGACCCATGGCCGAATACGAAACCCTGCTGGTCGAACAGCGCGGCGGCGTGACTCTCGTCACGCTCAACCGCCCCCAGGCACTCAATGCGCTCAACAACCAGGTGCTGGGCGAACTCAACGCCGCGATGGCGGCCTATGACGCCGATGCCAGCCAGGGCTGTGCGGTGCTGACAGGGAGCGAAAAGGCTTTCGCCGCTGGCGCCGACATCAAGGAGATGGCGCCGCAGTCGTTCGGCGACATGTATGACGGCAATTATTTCGCCGGCTGGGAGATTTTCACCCGCACCCGCAAGCCGGTGATCGCGGCTGTCGCCGGCTTCGCGCTTGGCGGCGGCTGCGAGCTCGCCATGATGTGCGACTTCATCCTCGCCGCCGACACCGCCAAGTTCGGGCAACCCGAGATCAAGCTCGGCGTAGCGCCGGGCATGGGCGGCTCGCAACGCCTCACCCGGGCGGTGGGCAAGGCCAAGGCGATGGAAATGTGCCTGACCGGCCGCTTTATGGACGCGGTCGAAGCCGAGCGCGCTGGCTTGGTCAGCCGTATCCTACCCGCTGCCGATCTGCTCAACGAGGCGATCAAGGTCGCGACGCAGATCGCCGGCATGGCGCCGCTCGCGGTCAAGGCCAACAAGGAGATGGTCAACGCCGCCTTCGAGAATAATCTCAGCCAGGGCGTGCTGTTCGAACGCCGCCTGTTCCACGGCCTGTTCGGCACCGCCGATCAGAAGGAAGGCATGGCCGCCTTTGTCGAGAAGCGTCCGGGCAACTGGACGGGGCGCTGACCTGCTCCCTCTCCCCTTGTGGGAGAGGGAAGGGGCCCATCGCGTAGCGATGGGAAGGGCGAGGGGGAGTTGCGGACGGGTCGCTCGGGGTAGTCCCCCTCACCCTTCCGCCGCTTCGCGGCTCCCTCCCTCTCCCACAAGGGGAGAGGGAAAAGAACAAGAAGGAAGAGTAAATGGCACGCGTCGCATTTATCGGTCTGGGCAATATGGGCGGCGGGATGGCCGCGAACCTCGCGAAGAAGGGGCATGACGTCCGCGCCTTCGACCTGTCGGCCGAGGCGCTCGATCGGGCAAAGACCGCCGGCTGCCTGCCGGTCGAAAGCGCCGCCGCCGCCTGTGACGGTGCCGAGGCGGTGGTGACCATGCTGCCCGCCGGCACCCATGTCGAAAGCGTCTATACCGACAGCGTGTTCGGCATCGCGCCGCCCGCGGCGATCCTGATGGATTGTTCGACGATCGACGTCGGCACCGCCAAGCGCGTCGGTGAGGCGGCGCTGGCCAAGGGGCTGACGATGGTCGACGCGCCGGTCTCGGGCGGCATCGCCGCCGCCAATGCCGGCACGCTGACCTTCATGGTCGGCGGCGGCGCCGAAGCGTTCGATCGTGCCGAGCCGTTCCTCACCGATATGGGCAAGGCGGTGATCCATGCCGGCGGCAGCGGGGCGGGGCAGGCGGCCAAGATCTGCAACAACATGCTGCTCGGCGCCGAGATGATCGCCACCTGCGAAGCGTTCGCGCTGGCCGACAAGCTCGGCCTCGACCTGCAGAAATTCTACGACATCGCCAGCGTCTCGTCCGGGCAGAGCTGGTCGATGACGAGCTATTGCCCGGTCCCCGGCGTCGGCCCGGAAACGCCGGCGGACCGCGACTATCAGGGCGGTTTCGCCACCGCGCTGATGCTGAAGGATCTGCGGCTGGCGATGGGCGCGGCGCGCGATGTCGGGGCCGAGACGCCGATGGGCGCGCGCGCGGCGGAGCTTTATGAAGCGTTCGCGGCGGCGGGCAATGGCGGGCTCGATTTCTCCGCCATCATCCGCATGCTCGGTCAGGACCAGACGCGATCGTAGCGGCGGCCCATGCCGGTCAGCAATTCGTATTGCGACATGCCGCTGATTGCCGACGCCTCGGGCAAGGCATAGTCGATCGTCACCCAGTCGCCCTCCGTCAATTCGGGCGCCGCGGTGACATCGATTGCGGTCAGGTCCATCGACACGCGACCGATGACGGGCAGGGCGCGGTCGCCGGCGCGGGCAACCCCTTTGTTGGAAAAGCCGCGCCAATAGCCATCGGCATAGCCCAGGTTGAGGATCGCGACCTCGGTCGGTGCCGGCGCGGTCCAGGTCGCGTTGTAGCCGACCACGCCGCCGGCCGGCACGCAGCGGCGCTGGAGGATCTGCGCCTCGGGCGTGACGACCTGCCGGATGCGCCGCTCGAATGCCGGTCGCTGCACGCCGCCGTACAGCGCGATGCCGGGGCGGGTCAGGTCGAAGGCGTAAGCGGCGCCGAGCGCGATGCCGGCCGAGTTGGCGAGGCTCATCCGCTTCGCGCCTGTCCTGCCTGCCAGCGCTGCGAAGGCGCTGCGCTGCGCCTCGTTGAGCGCGACGTCTTCGTCGGCGCTGGCAAGGTGGCTCATCAGCGTGTTGATGGTCAGGCCGTTGAGCAGTCCCGCGGTGATCTCCCCGACCGAGACGCCGAGCCGGTTCATGCCGGTGTCGACCATCACGTCGCACGCCCCGCCGCCCGCCGCCTTCCAGCGCACGACCTGAAAGGCGGTGTTGAGCACCGGCCGGGCGATGCCTGACAGGGCGGCCGGTAAGTCATCCTCGCGAACACCGTGCAGCACGGCGAGCGACACGCCGGACGGCGCCAGCGCCTCTGCCTCGCCCCAGGTCGCGACGAAGAAGTCGCGGCACCCCGCCGCAGCCAGCCGGCGCACCACCTCGCTTGCGCCGAGGCCATAACCGTCGGCCTTGATCGCCGCGCCGCATGCCGCACGCCCGCTCATCGCGCCGAGCGTGCGCCAGTTGTCGGTCAGGGCAGCGCCGTCGAGGCGCAGGCGGAGAGGAGCGGACATGTCGGGCGGTTAGCCGCGTCGGCTGCGTGGCGCTAGTCCGCGCTTGCCGTGCCGGGCTTGCTCTCGTGCAGGCCGAACGCCGTCACCACCAGCGCCATCGCCACCACCGCGAAGGTGTACCACAGGCCCGAATAGGGGTTGCCGGTCTTGGCGACGATCAGCTGGCCGATCACCGGCAGGAAGCCGCCGAAGTAACCCGTGCCGATATGGTAGGGGATCGACATCGAACTGTAGCGGATACGCGGCGGGAACATCTCGGTGAGCAACGCGGCGACCGGGCCATAGGTCATGCCGGACAAGGCGCTCAGGCCGAGGATGGCGAGCAGGATCAGCAGGATGTTGGCCGGTGTCGGTATGACCTTGTCGAGCTTGTAGCCCGCCTTGGCCAGCGCGGCATCGAGCCCGGCATCGCTGATGTCCGTGACCGGCACCTCGCCGATCGTCACCACCGTCACGGGCGTGCTGGCTTTGGTATAGGCGACGCCCTTTTTGGAGAAGTAATCGAGCAGGCGGCCGCATTCCGTCGGCTGCTTCTTGACGAACAGTTCGTAGGAACAGTTCGGGCCCGAGACGACCACCGGCGCGCGCTTTGATGCATGGACCAGCGCCGGGTTGGCCGCGCCGCCCATCATCCAGAACAGCGGGAAGAGCAACGCCAGCGTCATGGCGTAGCCGAGGACGATCGGCGTCTTGCGCCCGACACTGTCGGAAATGCGCCCGAACAGCACGAAGAAGACGAGGCCCATCAATGCGCCCGCGCCGACGATCAATTCCGCCGCGGTGTCCTGCACGCGCATCGTCGTCTCGAGGAACGACAGCACGGTGAACATCGCGGTGTACCAGATCACGGTCAGTCCGGCGGCGATGCCGAACAGCGCGACGAACAGGCGCTTGAGGTTGCCCTGATAGGTGAAGCTTTCGATGAACGGGTTCTTCGCCGTCTCGCCCGCCGCCTTCATCGCCTTGAACACGGGGCTTTCGGAGAGTTTGAGGCGCATCCACAACGACACCGCCAGCAACAGCAACGAGAACAGGAAGGGAAAGCGCCAGCCCCAGTCATCCCATACCGGCTTGGGCAGCACGGCCTTGGTCAACAGCACGACGATCAGGCTGAGCACGAAGCCGCCGGCGACGCTCGCCTGGATGAAGCTGGTGTAATAGCCCGATTTCCCCGGCGGCGAATGCTCGGCGACATAGATCGCGGCACCGCCATATTCGCCGCCCAGCGCCAGCCCCTGCAGGATGCGCAGGCCAATGATGATGGCGGGGGCGGCGAGGCCGATCGCGGAGGCAGGGGGCACCAGGCCGACTGCGGCCGTGGCGAGACCCATCAGCGTGATGGTCACGAGGAAGGTGTATTTCCGGCCCAGCTTGTCGCCGAGATAACCGAACAGCACGGCGCCGAGCGGGCGAAAGCCGAAACCGACGGCATAGACTGCCCATGTGGCGAGCGTCTGGATCACCTGGTTGTCCGCCGGGAAGAAGGCGCGTCCGATGATGCCCGAAGCGGCGAGCGTGGCGTAGATGAAGAAGTCGTACCACTCGAACACGGTGCCGAGCGACGAGGCGGTGATGATCAGCTGGATGTCGCGCCGGCCCGGTCCGACGCCGCCCGTCGGATCATGTGCTATCCCTGAAATTGTCGCCATGCTGCTCCCCCATCCTGACGGCAGGATAAGGGGTTTAATCAGCGGAGCAAAGCGCCGATCAACGGACGCCGCCGGACGCAAAAGAGGCGGCCACACCGTGGCCGCCTCCAGGATTTGAGTAGAGTAGCCGGTTTTAGAACTTCGCTGTGACGTTCGAAAACACGGTCCGACCGACGAAATCGAAACCGCTGTATAGAGGTGAATTACCAAGGCGGTTGAATACGTAAGCGGAGATCTGCGGCGGCTCCTTGTCTGTAAAATTCTTCACACCGACAGTGAACGAGAACTTATCGATCGCCACACGAACCGAAGCTGAATGAGTGAAGTAATTCGGCGTGGCGAATTGATAAATACTGTTATTCGGATCCTCGCCGACCGATGCAAAGCTGTCCATCTTGCCGACCCAGTTCAGGCCGTAATAAAGAGTGACCCTGCTGATCGAGTAGTAAGCGTCTAGCGTCCCAGTCCATTTCGGAAAATAGATTTGGCCGTTTGCATCGTTGAGCGGATCCGTCGGCCGGAGCTTGCTAGACTGCTCCAGATATTTTGTAGCACCAAGGTTTAAACGAAGTGAACCAGTTGCAATCGGCAGCACATAGCGCAGGTTGAAGTCAAGGCCGCGGACTTTATTCGTCGCGATATTGACAAATGCGTTCGTCACCGTCGCGCGGTACGGGAGCGTGCCAGTTGATGGATCGCGCTTTACAAACTGGCAAAGTTGCCCGCCGTTTGTTCCGCTGGTGAACAGCGGATCATTGTAGCACGACGAGATAATGCTTGCACCACCGTACTGAGCCACGCCGTTGTTCACCGTGATATTGAAATAATCAACGGCAAACTCGAATTTGCCAAGCGAGCTCGGCAGGGATGGCTGCAAAACCGCACCAACGGTCCAGTTCTTCGACTTCTCGGCGGCAAGGCCCGAACCTGCGCCGCCAGTCGTCAGAACCTGAACACTTTGGGCAAGCGGATCACCGGCATTGCCACGACCATAATTTAGCGGAACGCCCGCCGTCTGGCAGTTCTTGTAGATCGTCGTGGTCGGAGCGCTGTTGTAATACTGATAGCAAGGATCGGTATTGGTCGACAGGAACCCGGCGGTCGGCGCCTCGAACTGTTCGGACAGTGCGGGGGCGCGGAAGGATGTGCCGTAGGTGCCGCGGAACAGAACTCCCTTTACCGGCGACCACACTCCGCCAAACTTATACGTCCAACCGGTACCATAGCTATTGTAGTTGGTGTATCGCCCGGACGCGTTGAAGGTCAGCGTTTTGAAGAACGACTGATCACGCAAGAGCGGAAACTCAACTTCGCCGAACACCTCCTTCACCGCATCTTTGCCTTGGGTGATGCCGGCCGTCGAATACGAATAGAGCTGTCCGGTCTGCTGCTCGATCGGCGGCTGATCGTCGATCGTCTGCCTGCGGTACTCGGCGCCGATCGCAAGGCCGACATTGCCGCCCGGTAACGCGAAGAGGCTACCGCCAAACTGCGCTGAGAACGTCGTTTCACCGAACTTTGTCGTGCCCTTCACTTCGGGAGCGACGAAATTGAGGTAAGCCTGCGGGATGTTCCCGTTGATCACGTCAGCGGTCAGAGCCGGCGCGGCGACGCAGCCATTAGAGGTGTCGGTGCAATTGTAACCACCGGATCCGTTCGCAACGACACCCTGTGACTGGATGAGACGCGAGGTGATCAACTGCTGAAGGTAGTATTTCCCGCTGGTGTACGACCGGCCCGCATAAAAATCATACGTCCAGTCATTGAGCGGTAACTTGCCGCGAATGCCGCCGCCGAACCGCATGTAATCGACGGTCTGGCGGCTTTGATAGTTGCGGCTGCTGAACACGCGGACACCGACGGGAAAGCCACCTGACTGATCGGTGACGCCGAGGTTCGAAAACGCGAGCACCGACGGGATCAACGGGCTACCCAGTCGGTAGTCGAGGATCGCCTGGAAGAATGCCGGCTGGACCGACGACCGGCGCGTGAACAGGCCGTCGAAGTACAGCGTCGCATCCCCCAGCGCATGGAGGTCAAACTCGCCCTGCAGATAGCCGCTGAAATTCTCCGTTGGCGAGACTAGCGAGCGTTTGAAGAAATTGTCGTTCACCGTATCGCGATTACCCAGCCCGGACGATCCACCACCGTTCACGCCCTCGAAGCCGGGAACGCTGCCCCCTGCCCCGGGATTGACGCGGAACCGGTTAAAGCTGCCGATGGCCGCGTTTCCCGGACCGCCGGCCGCGCCCGCGCGCGTGCTGGTGCCGATGGTGTTGACAGTAACGCCGCTATCGCCGGTCGGGCCGGTCGGATAGCATTTGGCCTTGCCTGTGCGCGGATCTATAGTGCTGCCGCTGTCCAACGGCTGACCCGGTGCCGAGCGGACATAGTCGGTCTGGCAACGCAGATAATCATGCGCGGCGAACGACAGCATATCGCGCTTGTAATATTCGGCCGATCCCGAGATCCTAAGCCGGTCCCCATTGTAGCCGAAAATTGCCGCGATGCGCTTTGTGGTGCCCTCGCCGACCGTCGGAACGGATACACCGCCATCAAGCGTAAGACCCTTCGTCCTTTTATCCGTGATGATGTTTACCACGCCGGCAATCGCGTCCGAGCCGTAGATCGACGACGCGCCGTCTTTCAGAATTTCGATACGCTCGACGATGGCACTGGGCAGAACGTTGAGATCCGCTGAAACCACGCTGCCGCTGGTACCCGATGGCGCCAAACGACGACCGTTAAGCAGAATAAGGGTCCGCGCAGCGCCCAGGCCGCGCAACGACAGCGTGTTGGCGCCCGGGCCGCCATCGGTGATGAAGCCGGCAAAGGTATTGTCGATCTGACGCGCGCCGGCAGTAATAGCCGTGCTCTGCAAGAGTTCTGACGTGGAATTGAAGCCGGCGGCGGTCGCGTCGTCGCGCGTCACAACGGTAATCGGGGACGCCGAGTTGAAAGTGTCATGCTTGATGCGCGACCCCGTCACGACGACTTCGGGTGCAGTTGGGTCGTCGGCTGCCGGGTCAGGCGCCGCTGCCGGCGCTGCGGCAGTCTGTGCCGCTGAAATTGCTGGAAAACCGGCGAGAACGCCGACGAGCGCGGTCGCGCCCAAAAGCCCCTTGATAGACATTGATATCCCCTTGCCGGCCAAAACGGCCGAATGGGATTCATTAATCCGACATCAACCCGATCGCGCAAGGCGAAACATGAACGCTAGATGACTAATTTATTTGTGTTGCAGCTTTGCAACATAGATTTGGTTGGCAAAGCCCGTGCGATTAACGCCGGAAATCAGCGCTCGATGCAGAGCGCGATGCCCATGCCGCCGCCGATGCACAGCGTGGCCAGACCCTTCTTCGCATCGCGCTTGCCCATCTCGTAAAGCAGCGTGGTCAGCACGCGCGCGCCGCTCGCGCCGATCGGGTGGCCGATGGCGATCGCGCCGCCATTGACGTTGACGCGGTTGGCGTCCCAGCCGAGTTCCTTGCCGACCGACAGCGCCTGGGCGGCGAACGCTTCATTGGCCTCGATCAGGTCGAGGTCGGCGATCGACCAGCCGGCCTTTTCCAGCGCGCGGCGCGTCGCGGGGACCGGGCCGATGCCCATGATCGACGGGTCGACACCGGCCGAGGCCCAGCTGGCGATGCGGCCGAGGATCGTGCTGCCGCGCTTTTCGGCGTCCTCGCGGGTCATCACGACCAATGCGGCAGCGCCGTCGTTGAGGCCCGAGGCGTTGGCGGCGGTGACGGTGCCGTCCTTCTTGAAGGCGGGGCGCACGCCCGACACGCTGTCGATCGTCACGCCGGCACGGATATATTCGTCGTCGGCCACCGTCACGTCGCCCTTGCGGCCCTTGATCGTGACCGGAGCGATCTCGTCGCGGAAGCGGCCGGCGCCGCGCGCTGCCTCGGCGAGGTTCTGCGAGCGGACCGAGAATTCGTCCTGCATGGCGCGGGTGATCTGATACTGCTCGGCGAGGTTCTCCGCCGTAATGCCCATATGATAGGCGTTGAACGCGTCGGTCAGGCCGTCGCTGATCATGGTGTCGACCAGGCTGAGATTGCCCATCTTGGTGCCGCCGCGCAGGTTCTGCGCGTGCATGCTCATCGACATGCTCTCCTGCCCGCCCGCGACGACGATGCGCGCATCGCCCGTCGCGATCGCCTGCGCGGCCAGCGCCACGGTGCGGAGGCCCGAACCGCACACCTGGTTGACACCCCACGCCGGGACCTCCTTCGGCACGCCCGCCGCCATCGACGCCTGACGCGCCGGGTTCTGGCCCTGGCCGGCGGTGAGTACCTGGCCGAGGATCACCTCCGATACCTCGTCGCCGGTCACGCCGGCCTGCGCCAGCGCCGCCTCGATCGCGATGCGGCCGAGTTCATGCGCCGGAGTGGCGGCGAACGCCCCGAGGAAGCTGCCCACGGGCGTACGCTTGGCGGCGGTGATGACGATGTCCTGCATGGCGCGACTCCGGCTGAATTGGTCGGGCGCTATCTAGGGGCGGGCAGTCCATTTAGCCAGTGCAGCAAAGGCTCCCATAATTGCGCCCGCGCGCCGCGTCCGACGATCATGCCGACATGGCCGGCGCCGAGATCGTGGCGGTCGGGCAGGTCGGCGGCGCTGGCGGCGGGAACGATGCGATCGTTGAGCGACACGAATTCGATCGCCGGGCAGTCCAGCGCACCGGGCGAGACGATAGACCCGCCGACCTTCCAGCCGCCGTTACCGGTCAGGTCGCCGCCGACGAAATCCTCGAACAGCTGGCGGCCGGCGGCATAGGGCAAGGGCGCGCCGGCATTGGCCCAGTCCTCCAGCGCGACGAACGATGCCGCCGCCGCGCTGCCCGGGACCATGCGGCCGAATGCCTCATATTTGGCGATCGTCTTGGCCGGGTCGAGTCGCCAGAAACCCGCCTGCAACACCTCCATCGGTACCATGCCGATCGCTTCGCAGGCTGGTTGTGCGGTGCGCCATAGGTCCGCAATGGCCTCCCGTGCTGCACTGCCGAACCCTGTGTAACGCCAGGGGGTGGCGATCAGGGCGAGCCCCGCGACCCGCGCCGCGCAGGCCGCGGCGAGCGTCATCGTGCCACCCAGGCAATAGCCGATCAGCACCGGCGGCTGGTCGAACCTGGCGATCAACGGCAGCAGGCGTCGTTCGACATGGGCGCTCACGTCGAGGTCGCGATCGGCCGGCAGCGGGCAGCCCCAGTCGAGCAGCAACGGGTGAAATCCCTGCGTTGCCAGCCATTTCACCAGAGAGATATCGGGCGCGAGGTCGAGAATGGAGGGCGGATTGATCAGCGAGGGGACGAGGATCACCGGCCGCTCGCCCGCACCGGGCAGGCCATAATCGCGCAGCCGTGCGCGCCCCTTGCGATGGCGCGCCGGGGCGAGCCGTCCGCGTCGGGCACGGGGCGCCTGCTGGAACGCGGATAGGCCAGCGAGCGCCGCCGCGCGTCGTTCAGACGATGCTGCGGTTTCGCTGCGCAACATGTCGAGAAACAGCGGCAAGGGCCGTGGCCCGTGTTGCGGTGCGGTATCGCTTGGTGGTAGAGACGGATCAAACACGGGCGGGGTCGGAGGCCTTCTAATGAAGAAGCACAATGCGGGCGAAGGCCCGGTGACGATCAAGAAGTACGCCAATCGCCGGCTCTACAATACCGAAACCTCATCCTATATCACGCTGGAACATCTTGCCGCGATGACGCGCGAGGGGCGCGACTTCAAGGTCGTCGACGCCAAGACCGAGGAAGACATCACCCACAACATCCTCACCCAGATCATCATGGAGGAGGAATCGCGCGGCCAGACGATGCTGCCGGTCAATTTCCTGCGCCAGCTGATCGCGATGTACGGCGATTCGATGCAGGCGATGGTGCCGGGCTATCTCGAGGCGTCGATGGACAGCTTCCGCCGCAACCAGGAGCAGTTCAAGACGGCGGTCGAGGGCGCCTTCGCCAACTCGCCCTTCGCCGAACTGGCCAAGCGCAACATGGCGATGTTCGAGGCGGCGACCCAGGCGTTCAAGCCGGGCGCCAAGCCGGCGGGCGACGCCCCGGCGGCCAGCCCGGATGCCGAAGCCGAAATCTCAGCGCTCAAGGCCGAGCTGGGCCGGCTCAACGAGAAGATCGAGAAGCTCGGCAAATAGGCTGCGCCGCCGGCTTCTGTCGCGCGCCCTAATTCGGGGACATAATACTAAATAGCGTGCACGGGTGACCTGTCACATGGCTGCGCAGCTATTTAGTATTATGTCCCCGAATTACGAACCGGGTGGAACGGTTCAGTAGAAATTGCGCAAGGTCAGGGCGCGGTTGCGGCCGTCGCACAGGCCGAGCTGGACGGTACGGCCGGCGGGGCCGATCGGCCAGGACAAGGCCGCCTCACCCGGCACGCGGCCGATGATCGCGCCGTCGACGCTGCAGATCATGTCGCCGGTGCGCCAGCCGGTGGCGGCCGCGGGCCCGCCGCGCATGACGTGTACGACGTTCAGGCGGTTACCGTCGCGGCGCAGCAACAGGCCGCTGGTCGAGCGCGACGGTAAAGCGCCGGCGAGGCGGCCGGGCGCGAGGATCATCTGGCCGGCGCCGGGGTCGAGCAGCACATGGTAGCGCTGGAGCAGGCCGTTGCCGATCCGCCCGGACACGCCGGCGCTTTGCGAATAACCGCCATCGGGCTCGATCGCGACCTCGGTCGCTTGTGCGGGGAGGGGGCCGAGCGGGAGTGCGGGATCGACCGCCAGTTCGGTCACCGACATGCCGCCGATCCCGTAGGACAGCGTAGTGGTGACGCGCGCGGGCGAGGCGAGATTGCGCCAGGTCGCTGCGGACAGGGTCACGGCGTTGCCGTCGCCGGTGTCGACGATCATGCGTGTGCGCCGGCCGCCGATGGTCAACTCGCTGAGATAGGTCGGCGCCGCGCCGCCCACGGTCAGCGGGACGCGTACGCCGCGGAACGGCATGCGGCCCGAGGGCAGCAGGCGGAAACGGCCGGCGTCGTAATCGATTTCAAGCGCAAAGCCGGCCAGCAGGTCGCGGCCGACGAACAGATCGACGGTCTCGCCGCCGGTCGCATTGCCCGGTGCATCGACCACGGCGATCTTGCCGCCGCGATGGTCGAGGCCGCCGAACGCGACGCGCGGTGATGTCATCCAGCCGATCGCCACCGATCCGCCGATCGCATTGGCGGTGCCGATTTGCGCGCCGCGCGGTTGTTTCGGGGAGAGGCGGCGCGACATGGCGGAATCGCTTACCCCGGTGTCGAGGATCGCGCCGACCGGGCGGCCGTCGACGGTGGCGACGAAGCGGATCTGATTGCCGCCGGTCAGTGTGAACGGCACCCAGCGCGCCTCGCTGTCATTGGCGAGCCAGGTCTCGATCGCCTGTTCGGCGATCGGGATGGCGGCGACGACGAGGAGGATGGGGTAGATGAGTTTCATCGGCGTGGTCGATCGGCTGGCCAAGCCGTGTTCCTGCGAAAGCAGGAACCCAGGGCCGCGAGTGCCCCGCCTGTGATCCTGGGCTCCTGCTTTCGCAGGAGCACATTTGATAGGGCGTGCGTTACCGGCACGGCGGCAATCCGCCGGTTACAAACAGGCTTCGAGATACGCCTGGTCGAAACCGAACTGACGCGCCTTTTCCAGCGTGTAGGGGCGCAGGCCCATCGAGCGGTATTCGCCGATGATCTTGCCGTCGGCGCTCTCGTCGAGATATTCGAACTTGAACAGCTCCTGCGTCACGATGACGGGGCCTTCCATGCCGATCACCTCGGTGACGTTGGTCACGCGGCGCGAGCCGTCGCGCAGGCGCTTGACCTGGATGATCAGCTCGACGGAGTCGGCGATCTGCCGGCTGATCGCTTCCTTGGGCACCTTGATGTCCGACATCATCACCATGTTCTCCATGCGTGCGAGCGCCTCGCGCGGGGAGTTGGCGTGGAGCGTGCACATCGAGCCATCGTGACCCGTGTTCATCGCCGCGAGCATGTCGAAACACTCGGAGCCACGAATTTCGCCGAGGATGATGCGGTCCGGGCGCATACGCAGCGCGTTCTTGACGAGATCGCGGATGCTGATCTCGCCCTGGCCCTCGAGGTTGGCGGGGCGCGTTTCGAGCGGCAGCCAGTGCGGCTGTTGCAGGCGAAGCTCGGCGGCGTCCTCGATCGTCAGCACGCGCTCGCCCGGATCGATCATCTTCGACAGGGCGTTGAGCATCGTCGTCTTGCCGGAGCCGGTACCGCCGGAGATGACGCAGTTGAAGCGGCAGGCGCCGGCGATCTTCAGCGCGGTCGCCATTTTCGGGGACATCGAACCGAAGCCGGCCATCATGTCGAGCGTGATCGGCTTGGCGGAGAATTTACGAATCGAGATGGCGGTGCCGCGCAGTGACAGCGGCGGGACGATGACGTTGACCCGGCTGCCGTCCTTGAGGCGGGCGTCGGCCAGCGGCGAGGTCTGGTCGACACGGCGGCCGACCGAGTTGCAGATGCGCTGCGCGATCTGGAACAGATGTTCCACGTCGCGGACCTGGATATTGGCCAGTTCGAGCTTGCCCTTGCGCTCGACAAAGGTCTGCTCCGGGCCGTTGACCATGATGTCGGTGATCGACGGGTCGGCCAGCAGCTCCTCGAGCGGCCCGAGACCGAGCAGCTCGTCGACCAGCACCTTTTCCAGCGCGAACTGTTCGCGGCGGTTGAGCGTCAGCTTCAATTCGGCGAGCACCTCGCCGATGATCGGGCGGAATTCCTCGGCCAGCTCGTCCTTGTTGAGCGTCGCGGCGGCTTCGGGATCGACGCGCTCGAGCAGGCGCGGCAGCACCTGTTCCTTGATCTTGTGGATCGAGCTTTCAAAGCCCTCCATCTTGCTCGCGCCGGCATCGCCCGAGGCGTTCTGGCGCTCCTGCAGGCGCGCCATCGCGTCCTGCTGGGTGCCGGGCATATTGCCGATCGGTGGCTCGGCGGAATCGCCGGCCGGTGCACCGGGCAGGGTGTTGATCGAGGGGAACTGATCGCCGCCCTCGGTGTCCGCCGGCCGTGCCGGGCCGCCGCCCTGCATCGGGCGTGCGACGCCGAAAGCCGGACGCGCGCCGGGGCCTTGCCCCGCGCCGCTGCGGCGTCCGAATGCGCTCATGCCGGTTGATCCCTCATAGTCGAGGGAGAGAGGTAGCGGCCAAGGCTTGATAATTGCCTAACCAAATCTCGTCGCCGCCACACAATCAACGATTCTCGTCCGGCGGAATAGTGGCGGTGCGGAAGGCTGGCCGTGCGCACATAGTCGCGTGCGAGGGTCGCGGCGATGATATGGTCGTTGGTGGTATTGCGTTCGGTCCATAGCGACGGGTCGAGGGTGAGGATGGTGCCCGGGCGTTTGGCCAGCGCTTCGCGCAAGGCCGCGTGCGAATCCTGACCCAGCGCATCGGCCTCCGCCGACGAGCGCAGATGGTCGGTGAAGGCGTAGCCCGTGACGAGGCAGGCATGGGTGAGGTGGTAATAGATCACCGGGCCTTCGTAGATGAACAGGCAGCGCGTCGATGCGTCGGCGGGAATCGCGGCGAGCGTGGCGGTTGCAATGCGGCGTTCGTCGGCGGCGGTGACGCGGTCGAGCAGCAGCGCGTCGATGCAGGGGTAGGCAATCAGCACGGCGAAGGCGATCTTGCCCCAGCGCGGCGCGGCAAAGGCGTGGCCGGCGAGGATCGCGGCGGGCACGGCGAAGGGCAAAGCGTAATGCGGCCAGAAGCCGCCCAACGCGAGGGCGTCGATCAGGCCGATCATTGCCCAGCCGGCGAGCAGGATGTGTTCGTCGCGCCACGGCCTGATGCGGGCCGCGCCGAGTGCGGCGATCGCCGCAACGGGCCCGAGCAGGCCGGCCATCTCGCGCAGGCGGAGCAGGGCGACGGGGCCGGCGGTGCCGTGCTTGAGCAATTGCGATTGGTAGCCGGCGAACCACCAGGCCTGGAAATGGCCGGTCGCGGCGTAACCGACGGCCACGGCGAGGGTGGGCAGCAGGCCGAGCAGGGCGAAGCCGGTGACGATGGCGCCGATGCGGCTGAGCGGCACGCCGGCGCGGCGCATACGCCATAACAGCCACAGGCCGATCGCGGCGCCTTCGAACACGGCGTGGTCTTGATCTGGATCGCGAGGCCGCACAGCAGCATCGCGCCGAGCGCGCGTGTCCTGTCATGGCGGCCGGTGAGATCGGGCGTCGTGCGTAGCGCGAGCCAGGCGGCCAGCACTACCGGCAGATTGTAGAAGACCGGGGTCTGGGTCGTGCCGCCCCATAGCGACTGCAGCGCAACGAGATAGAAGACGCCGGCGAGGATCGCCGGGGTAGGGGGCAGGGTGCGTCTGGCGATGGCGGTCACCACCAGTGCGGTGGCGGCGGCGAACAGGGTCGCGACCAGCTGCGCCTGCACCACGCCGTCGCCACCGAGCAGGCGGATCGCGGCGAATAGCGCGAACAGGCCCCAGGGCTTGCGATCCCACAGATCGACATAGGGCACAGCACCGTGGAGCATGCGGTCGCCGACCAGCAGATAATATTGCTCGTCGAGGCCGTTGATGGCGTTGCCGAACTGCGCCGAACGTAGCGCGGCCGCGATGCCGAGCAGCAACAGGCCGATCGCCCACCAGCGCATCGGGGCGGGCGCGATGGGGATTTCGCGGTCCACCAGCCAGTCGTTCGATTGCGCGGTCATCGCCGCGACGGTGGCGGATTGTGGTTAGCGGCAGGTTAACATCCTCAAACTCCACCCCGGCGAAGGCCGGCCAGTTGGGAAGGTTAGGGTTGGTGAGCGTCGCGCTTTGCCATGGCAGCCTCTCCGACCGGGCCCCGGCCTTCACCGGGGTGGAAGAAGTGAGCAGGTTCGCAGGTCACACATCCCCGGGCAGAAACGGCCCCTTCGCCTTCGCACGCGCCGATCCAGGCGGCGTGCCCGCAAGCAGGCGGAAGTCGCGCGCCATATGGGCGTGGTCGGCGAAACCGCTCTTCGCTGCCTGATCACTCAACGTCGTCGGGCCTTCGGCGAAGTCGACCATGGTGCGGCGGAAGCGGATCAGGCGCAGATAGGCGCGCGGGGTGATGCCGACGACGCGCTCGAACCAGCGCTGCACCATGCGGTGGGAGCAGCCGCTCACATGGACGATGTCGGCGACGCTGGTCGCAGCGAGGACGGCGGGGCCGAGAGGATGTGGTGCAACGTCGGCAAGGGCGGCGGTCAATGCCGCGACGGGATCGGCCAGCAGCGCCGCGATCGCGCTGTCGGAGGCGATCGGGATCCAGTCGTCTGCGAAACCCGGGCAGGGCGGCCCGCCGAGCATCTCCCACGCCCAGGGCCACAGCCTGATACCGAGGAAGCGCGCATCACCGCTGACGCGAAAGCGCACCGGCGAAAGGTTGAGGCCGGTGACGAAGACATCGGGCTGCTCGGTGCCCCAGATCGAGCGGCCGTGTCGGCGGTGGATCAGCTCGATACAGCCGTCGGGCGTCGCCTCATGCTCGATCCAGTCGTCCGCCGCGCCGCCCGCGTCGATCGTCCAGATCGCGGCAACCAGACCGTCGAGCGCGGGCGGGAGCGGAAGTTCGGCATAGTCCACCACGCCGCTATCCCATGTCGTGTCGGTTCAAGCCAGCCGCCCGCAATCGCGTTATGACCGGCGGCAACACACAAAAGGGGAGAGCATCATGCGCACATCCATTACCCTATCGATTGCCCTGGCGAGCCTGGCACTGGGCGGCGCGAGCACCGCGCAATCGACCGCGCCCGACACTGCCGCGCCCAACTGGATGGCAGGCTGCTGGTCGCAGGATAAGGCCCCGAAATGGACCGAGGAATGCTGGATGGGCGCGCGCGGCGGGGTGATGCTCGGCGCGGGCCGGGCCGGCACCGGCGACAAACTCAGCGATTGGGAGGCGACGCAGATCATTCCGGGGCGCGACGGCAAGCTGGTCTATTGGGCGTCACCCGATGGCGGGGCGCGGGTGAGTTTTACCGAGGTGTCGCGCGCGCCGACGGAGATCGTCTTCGCTAATGCGGGCCATGATTATCCGCAGCGTGTCCGCTACTGGCGCGAGGGCGCGATGCTGAATGCGGAGATTTCGCTGATCGACGGCAGCAGGGCGATGCGCTGGCAGTATAAGCGCGACCAATAGGCCGCGGGCCGGCTTAGCGGTCGGGCAGGCGCGTCTTGTTCTGCGCTGCGGCCGCAGCTGCGGGGCGTGCGGGGTCGATATGAACGACCGTGTCGCCGGTGCGCTCCGCGAGCACCGTCAGGCCGGATTTGCTGACCTCGGCGAAACCGCCTTGGATGGCGAGGATTTCCGGCTCGCCCTTTTCGGTGTGATAGATCGACAGCGCGCCGTCGCGGATCGTCGACATGAACGGCGCGTGGTGCTCCAGCACGCCGAAGTCACCCTCGGTGCCGGGCACGACGACCATATAGACGTCCTCCGAGCGGACCAGCTTTTCAGGCGTGACGAGTTCGAAGTGCAGCATTTCTAGTCCTTCTCCCTCTCCCTGCTTGCGGGGAGAGGGTCGGGGAGAGGGGGCGTTCGGCGAGCGGGGCGCTTGTGGCCTCCCCCTCTCCCCAACCCTCTCCCCCAAGGGGGAGAGGGAGTAAGTGTTACGCTTCCTGCGCGAGCTTCTCGGCCTTGGCGATCACGTCGGCGATGCCGCCGACCATGTAGAAGGCGTTCTCCGGCAGGTGGTCATATTCGCCGTCGACCACTGCCTTGAAGCTCTTCACCGTGTCTTCGATGGCAACGAACTTGCCCGAAATGCCGGTGAAGACCTCGGCGACGTGGAATGGCTGGCTGAGGAACTTCTGGATCTTCCGCGCGCGGCTGACCGTCAGCTTATCCTCTTCCGACAGCTCGTCCATGCCGAGAATGGCGATGATGTCCTGCAGCGACTTGTACTTCTGCAGCGTCGACTGAACGGCACGGGCAGTCTCGTAATGCTCCTGGCCGACGACGCGCGGCTCGAGCACGCGGCTGGTGGAGTCGAGCGGATCGACCGCCGGGTAGATGCCCAGCTCCGAGATCGCGCGGTTGAGCACGGTGGTCGCGTCCAAGTGAGCGAAGGACGTGGCAGGCGCCGGATCGGTAAGATCGTCCGCCGGCACGTAGATCGCCTGCACCGAGGTGATCGAGCCCTTGTTGGTCGAGGTGATGCGCTCCTGCAGCGCGCCCATGTCGGTCGACAGGGTCGGCTGATAACCCACGGCCGACGGAATGCGGCCGAGCAGCGCCGACACTTCCGAGCCCGCCTGGGTGAAGCGGAAAATGTTGTCGACGAAGAACAGCACGTCCTGGCCTTCGACGTCGCGGAAATTTTCGGCGATCGTCAGGCCCGACAGCGCGACGCGGGCGCGGGCGCCCGGCGGCTCGTTCATCTGGCCGAAGACCAGGGCCACCTTCGAGCCTTCCGGGGTCGGGTTGCCGTCGGCGTCCTTGGCGATGACGCCCGCATCGAGGAATTCGTGATAGAGGTCGTTGCCCTCGCGCGTGCGCTCGCCGACCCCGGCGAACACCGAAACGCCGCCGTGGCCCTTGGCGATGTTGTTGATCAGCTCCTGTATGAGCACGGTCTTGCCCACGCCGGCGCCGCCGAACAGGCCGATCTTGCCGCCCTTGGCGTAAGGCGCGAGCAGATCGATGACCTTGATGCCGGTGACCAGGATCGAGCTGTCGGTCGACTGGTCGACGAACAACGGCGCGAGCG
>NZ_JAQGLG010000118.1 GCF_028292965.1 Sphingomonas bacterium
ACGCCGTGATCGAAGAGGCCGAACGCGCGGCGCGGCTGCCTTTGGGAATGCGCGAGGACCTCACCCATATCCCGATCGTCGCGATCGATCCGGCCGATGCGCGCGACCATGACGACGCGATCTGGGCCGCGCCCGACGACGGTCCGGACAATGAAGGCGGGTGGAAGGCGATCGTCGCCATCGCAGACGTCAGCTTTTACGTCCGCCCCGGCTCGGCGATCGACAAGGATGCACGGCGGCGCGGCAACAGCGTCTATTTCCCCGACCGCGTCGTGCCGATGCTACCGGAAATTTTATCGGCGGACGTGTGCTCGCTGAAGGAAGGCGCCGACCGCGCGGCGTTGGTATGCCATTTGCAGATCGCCAAGGGCGGTGCGCTGAAGAGCTGGCGGTTTACCCGTGCGGTCGTGCGGATTGCGGCGAACGTCGCTTACGAAGACGCCCAGGCGATCATCGATGCTTCTTCCCCCCTCCCGCTCGCGGGAGGGGCCGGGGGTGGGCTCCCGGCCTCCACGGACGGTGAGCTGGATGGGCCGGGCGCCCACCCCCCGACCCCCTCCCGCGAGCGGGAGGGGGAGCTAAGAGAGATCCTCAAGCCCCTCTGGGCGTGCTGGGCCGCGCTCTACAAGGCGCGCCAGGGACGTGCGCCGCTCGCCCTCGATCTGCCAGAACGCCGCGTCGTGCTCGACGAGAAGGGGCGCATCATGTCGGTGAGCCCGCGCGAGCAACTCGATGCGCACAAGCTGATCGAGGATTATATAATCGCCGCCAATGTCGCGGCGGCCAAGGCGCTGGAGGCGAAGAAGGCGCCGGTGATGTACCGTGACCATGAGCCGCCGAGCCGCGAGAAACTGGTCGCGCTGAAGGATTATCTCGCGACCTTCGGGGTCGAGTTCGCGCTTGGCCAGGTGATCCGCCCGGCGACCTTCAATCATATCCTCGATCGCATCGGCGACGCCGACTTCCGACCTCAGGTGATGGAGCAGGTGCTGCGCACCCAAACCCAGGCCTATTACGGGCCGGCCAATGCCGGGCATTTCGGCCTCGCGCTGGGCAGCTACGCGCATTTCACCTCGCCGATCCGGCGCTATGCCGATTTGCTGGTCCACCGCGCGCTGGTGGGTGCCTATAACCTTGGCCCGGGCGGCTTAAGCGAAGGCGAAGCCGCGGCGATGGAGCAGATCGGCACCAGTATCTCGACGCTCGAACGCCGCGCGATGGAGGCCGAGCGCGATACGATCGACCGTTATGTCGCCGCCTTCCTTGCCGAGCGCATCGGTGAGACGGTGTCGGCGCGGATCACCGGAGTGGTGAATTTTGGGGTGTTTGCGACCGTCGAGGGCGTGGGCGGCGACGGCCTGTTGCCCGTGCGGGACCTGGGGACCGAATATTTCCGCTTCGACGAGGGTGCGCGCACGCTGACCGGCGAAAGCACCGGCGCCGAATTCTCGCTCGGGCAGCGGCTGGAATTGCGGCTGGCCGAGGCCAATCCGGTGACCGGCGCGCTACGCTTCGAACTGGTCGACGCGCCCGGTGCGCGACCGCAGCCGGGCGGGAGGCCGCAACGCGTGATCAGGCGGCGCGGGCGGCCAAGCAATATCCGCCATCAGGGGCGCAAGCGGTGAATGCGCCGCAGATGATCCGCGTGCGCGACCGTGTCGCCGACAGGTTGGTGTCGCGCCAGGCGCTCTCACCGGCGGCGGCTGTCGCCTATCAGCCGCAGGGCCGGTTCGAACGCTGGCTGTTCGGCCGTCTGCTCCAGCGCCGTGCGGTGGTCGAGGTCGCGCCGGGCCGCTATTATCTCGATGCCGCGCTTTATACCGCGCAGAATGTGGCGTGGGAGCGGCGCGCGACGCGGGTATCGTTCTTCGGCGCGATCACGCTCAGCGTGCTGGCGATGTTGTTTTATCGTGGCGGTGCCTGACGGCGACAGGGGAGATCGAGATGGGCGGTGTGGTGGCAGCGGCAGGGGCGGCGCGGGCACGAGCGCAGCGCGAGGTCGTCTCGCTGTTCATGTCCAACAACGCGGTCGGCGCCGACAAGGCGATTCCGTTCACGACAAGTCGTCATCTCGAACAGAAATGCTTCGATCGTTTCCGCGATCTCGGCGTCATCCAGTCCGCGACCAACGGCGGCTATTATCTCGATATCCCCGCTTATGATGCCTATCGAAAAGGACAGCGCAGGATCATCGTGGTAATCATGCTCATCGCTCTCGCGGTGATGACAATCGGGGTCGCGGTGGGCATCTTCGCCGGCAACCTTTAAATCTACCCCGCGCGGAAACTCAATCCGGCATTGGCCTCGAGCCGCTTGATCAGCACCTCGCCCATCAGCGCGCCCGGCGTCCACACCCCGCCTTCGCCGGCCACATCATTGACGAGGCACAACGCCGTCTCCGCGATCATCTTGCTGGTCGAGCCATAACCGGGATCGCGGTCGCCGGTGACGACCGCCTCGACGCGGCCGCCATCGGGCATCTCGCCGATGAACAATATGTCGTAATAGCCGTTGTCGCGCTCTTCCTTCGACGGGCCTTCGCCGGGCTTGGGGCCCTTGTCGCTGGCCAGCGGATTGATCCTGGCGATCGCCTCGGCCGCCGCCTTGCCCATGTCGCCGAGCCCGGCGACCATCATCTCATCATAGACGAAATCTTCGCCATAGGGGTGCTCGAGCAGGAAATTGGTGCGGTGGACGTTCTTGGTGTTGATCGGCGCCATGATGAACGGCGCGACCCACGCCTCGATCGTCTTGTCATATTCGGGCAGCAGACCCTTGGGCTGGCTCGGTCCGGTGAAACCGGGCGAAAGCGCGAAGGGATCGACGAGCAGGCCGAGGATCGAAGGGTGCCGGGCAGCGGCGGCGAGGGTTGCCTTGAGGCTGGCCGCGGTGCCGCCGGAAAAGCCACCCTGCATCTTGCGCACGCGGCATTTCACGCGCGGTGCGGGCTTGCCGAACTTGCGCTTCGCTGCGTTCTGCAGCGCGAGCACGCCGAGATCGAACGGGATCGAGTCGAAGCCGCACGAAAAGACGATGCGCGCGCCGCTCGCCTTGGCGGCTTCGTCATGCGCGTCGATCATGTGGCGCATCCAGGCGGGCTCGCCGCACAAATCGACATAGGCGGTGCCGGTCGCGACACAGGCGGCGACGAGATCGTTGCCGTAGAGCTGGTACGGGCCGACGGTCGAGATGATCACGGTGGCCCGCTCGCACATCGCGGCGAGGCTGGCTGGATCGTCCGAATTGGCGGTGATCAGCGGCGTGTCGGGATGGGCGGTGATCTCACCGCGCACTTCCTGCAGCTTGGACAGCGAGCGCCCCGCCATCGCCCAGCGCGGCGTGTTGGTCTGGACGAGATATTCCGCCACCAGCCGCCCGGTAAAGCCGGTCGCGCCGTAAACGATGATGTCGAATTCTCGGCTCATGGTGTTCCTCTCCCGCTTGCGGGAGGGGTTAGGGGAGGGCCCAACCGGCTAGCGCAACGCTCGCGGATCATGCCCTCCCCCGGCCCCTCCCGCAAGCGGGAGGGGGCATTCCGCGTATCGTTACGCAGGCTCATTGAATTGCAGGTTCGCCAACCGCGCATAGAGCCCGCTGTCACGGATCAGCGTCTGATGGGTGCCGCTTTCGACGATGCGCCCCTCGTTCATGACGATGATCCGCCTAGCCGCGCGTACCGTCGCAAGGCGGTGCGCGATGACCAGCGTGGTGCGGTTCTCCATCAGCCGGTCGAGCGCCTGTTGCACCAGCCGCTCGCTTTCGGCGTCGAGCGCGCTGGTCGCCTCGTCGAGCAGCAGGATCGGCGCGTCGCGGAGCAGCGCACGGGCGATCGCCACGCGCTGGCGCTGGCCGCCCGACAATCGCGCGCCACCTTCGCCGAGGAAGGTGTCGAGCCCTTCCGGCAGTTTGCGCAGGAACTCTGCTGCATTGGCGGCCTCGGCGGCCGCCCAGAGTGCCTCGTCGCTCGCGCCCCAGTCGCCGTAACGCAGATTATCGCGCGCCGAGGCGCCGAAGATCACCGTCTCCTGCGGCACCATCGCGATGCGCGCGCGGATTTCGGCCGGGTCGGCTTCGGGAAGGGGAACGCCGTCGATCAGGATGCGGCCGGCTTCGGGGTCGTAGAAGCGCTGGATCAACTGGAACAAGGTAGTCTTGCCGGCGCCAGATGGGCCGACCACGGCGACCGTATCGCCCGGCGCCACGCGGAGCGAGAAATCGTGCAGCGCGGAAACGTCGCGGCGGCTGGGATAGCGGAACTCGACATGGTCGAATTCGAGTCCGCCGCTGGGCGGGGCGGGGAGGGCGACCGGATTGGCTGGCGCGCGTATCTCGGGCACCTCGCGCAGCAGCTCGGCGAGGCGGCCGGCCGCACCGGCGCCGCGCAACAGGTCGCCATAAACTTCGGTCAGCGAGCCGAACGCGCTGGCGACGAAGCCACCGGTCAGCACGAAGGCGAAGATCGCGCCGCCGGTCATGCGCCCCGCCTGCACGTCGACCACGCCTTCCCAGATCACCATGGTGATCGAGCCGAAGATCAGGCCGATGACCAGCGCCGTCATCACCGCGCGCAGGCGGATGCGGCGTTTGGCCGCGTCGAACGTCGCGTCGACCGCGCCGCGGAAGCGAGCCGCCTCGCGTTCCTCCTGGCCGAAGGCCTGAACGATCTTCATCGCACCGAGCGTCTCGACCGCGATCGATCCGACATCGGCGACACGGTCCTGCGAGGTGCGCGAATAAGCGCGCACCCGTCGGCCGAGCAGCACGATCGGCATGATCACCACCGGTATGCCGAGTGCGAGCAGGCCGGCCAGCTTGGGCGACAGGGTGAAGAGGTAGATCAGGCCGCCAATGCCGGTGAAGGTGTTGCGCAGTGCGACCGACACGGTTGTACCGACGACCTGCTCGATCAGCCCTGTGTCGGACGTCATACGGGAGGCGAGTTCGGAGGGGCGATTATCTTCGAAGAAGCGCGGCGCCAGTGTCAGCAAATGGCTCTGTACGCGGGCGCGAATGTCGGCGACGACGCGCTCACCCAGCCACGAGACGAAGTAGAAGCGGACGGCCGTGGCGAGCGCAAGGATCACAACCACGCCGAGTAGCAAGTGGAACCATGGCGCAACCGAGCCGTTGCCACCATGACCGAAGCCACGGTCGATGACTTTCTGGAATCCCCAGGGGATCGTCAGTGTCGCGACCGAAGTGATGATCAACGACATCCAGGCGAAGGCGATCTGGCGAGGATAACGCGTCGCCGCGTCCCACACCATGCGCAGGTTGCTGAGGTTGCGCTTCGAAGGGATTACGGGCGGCGACGCGGGGATTGTTTCGGCCATGCGCCTGCGCCTAGCAGGCGCGCGGGTCCGTCTCAACTCGTGCCTTCACCCATCGTCACAGCCTTGGGACATTGATGTATGTTGCAATGCACCCTGAAAGGTTTACGCAGTCGCACAACGCATTTTTCGGAAAATCGGTATCCATGCTTTACAATGCTTATGAGATGCAGCGTTCGATGCTGGCCGGTGCCAGCGCGATGGCCAATTTCGGCGCGGGGATGCTGAGCAACCCGGCCAATCCCTTCTCCTATTTCGGTGGAGGCCCCGTTCTCGCCTCGGCACTGGAAGTGTTCGCCCATGCTTCCGCACCGCGCGGCAAGCCCGATTTCGCCATCGACCATGTGATGGTCGGCGACCGCGAAGTGTCGGTGATCGAGGAGATCGCGCTGCGCAAGCCGTTCGGCCAGTTGAAGCATTTCCGAAAATCCGGTGTGACCGGCGACCCCAAATTGCTGATCGTCGCGCCGATGTCGGGCCATTATGCCACGCTGCTGCGCGGCACTGCGGAGCGGATGCTGCCGGGGCACGATGTTTACATCACCGATTGGCGCGATGCGAAGCTGGTGCCGATGTCCGAAGGGTTGTTCACGCTCGACGATTATGTCGATTATCTGATCGATTTCCTCGCCGCGATCGGCCCCGGCGCGCATGTGCTGGCGGT
>NZ_JAQGLG010000137.1 GCF_028292965.1 Sphingomonas bacterium
GGCGTTCAACGGGAGCGCGGCGTTCTCGATCTCCCCTCCCTGGAAGGGAGGGGCTGGGGGTGGGTGCCGCCGAGGCACTCGGCGGCTTCCGACAGAATATGCTCGGCGGCACCCTCGGCGTTCGCGAGCACATCGGAGTTCCAAAGACGGATAATCCGCCAACCTTTGCGTTCCAGATATTCCGTGCGCCGCTGATCGGCTGCCGCCTGTTCGAAATGTTGGCTACCGTCGAACTCGACTCCGAGCTTGGCCCGACGGCACGCGAGATCGATGATGAAGGGCGCCACCACCAACTGGCGGGTAAAGGCAGGCCGGTACCGCGAGACCAGGTGCCAGATCGCCAGCTCGGCGGGCATCGGATTATTGCGTAGCTCGCGCGCCCTTCGGGTCAGTTCCGGATCGATGCGGTGCCGCATGTGGCAAGCGTCGCACGGCTCGCTGCGCTCGCCAACCCACCCCCTACCCCTCCCTTTCAGGGAGGGGCAAGAACGACCGACTGTTCCATCCCAAAAGAAAAGGGCGCCCGGTGCGTGCCGGGCGCCCTCCTCTCCTAATCGCGAAGATCAGTAGGAATAATACATGTCGAACTCGACCGGGCTGGGGGTCATTTCCCAGCGCGCCACGTCTTCCATCTTCAGCTCGATATAGGATTCGATCTGCTCCTTGGAGAACACGTCGCCCTTGAGCAGATAGTCGTGATCGGAGGCCAGATTCTCCAACGCTTCGCGCAGCGAACCGCACACCGTCGGCACCTGGGCGAGTTCTGCCGGCGGCAGGTCGTACAGGTTCTTGTCCATCGCCTCACCCGGGTGGATGCGGTTCTGGATGCCGTCCAGGCCGGCCATGAACAAAGCGGCGTAGCAGAGGTAAGGGTTGGCCATCGCGTCCGGGAAACGGACCTCGACGCGCTTCGCCTTGGGGCCGGTACCGTACGGGATACGGCACGATGCCGAGCGGTTGCGGGCCGAATAGGCCAGCAGCACCGGCGCCTCGTAACCCGGGACCAGCCGCTTGTAGCTGTTGGTCGTCGGGTTGGAGAAGGCGTTGATCGACTTGGCATGCTTGATGATGCCGCCGATGAAATACAGGCACATGTCGCTCAGCCCGGCATAACCATTGCCGGCGAACAACGGCGTGCCCTTGTCCCAGATCGACAGATGGGTGTGCATGCCCGATCCGTTATCTTCCTTGATCGGCTTGGGCATGAAGGTGACGGTCTTGCCGTAAGCCTGGGCGACCTGGTGGCAGACGTACTTGTAGATCTGCATACGGTCGGCGGTCTGGGTCAGCGTGCCGAAGGTCAGGCCCAGCTCGTGCTGCGCGGCGGCAACCTCGTGATGGTGCTTGTCGCAGGGCAGGCCCATTTCGAGCATGGTCGAAACCATCTCGCCGCGGATGTCGACCGCCGAGTCGACCGGGCCGACGGGGAAATAACCGCCCTTGGCGCGCGGACGGTGACCGAGATTGCCGCCCTCATAGGTGGTACCGGTGTTGGTCGGCAGCTCGATATCGTCGATCTTGTAATAGCTCGTCGCGTAGCTCGTCTCGAACTGCACGTTATCGAACATGAAGAACTCGGCTTCGGGGCCGATATAGATCGTGTCGCCGATGCCGGTGGTCTTGAGATAGGCCTCGGCGCGCTTGGCGGTCGAGCGCGGATCGCGGGCATAAAGCTCGCCGGTCGATGGCTCGACGATGTCGCACACCAGGATCAGCATCGGCGTCGCCGAGAACGGATCGGTCCACACCGCGTCGAGATCCGGCTTGAGGATCATGTCGCTCTCGTTGATCACCTTCCAGCCGGCGATCGACGAACCGTCGAACATGAAGCCGTCGGTCAACTCATCCTCGCCGACAACACCGGCGACCATCGTCAGATGCTGCCATTTGCCCTTGGGATCGGTGAAGCGCAGATCGACCCACTCGATCTCCTGCTCCTTGATCATCTTCAGGACATCACTTGCCGAATTCGCCATTACCCCAAGCCCTTTCGATTTGGTCGTTCACCCGCGTTTCCGCGAGAATCATGTTTCACCCCGGTGGGGTCGAAATGTCATAAAATGTTGCGGTGCGTCAAATCGCATTCTCGTCGCGCTCACCCGTTCTGATACGGAGCGCGGTCTCGACCGGCAGGACGAAGATCTTGCCGTCGCCGATGCGGCCGGTCTGCGCGGCGGCGGCGATCGCCTCGACCACGCGCTGTGCCATGGCGTCTTCCACCACGACCTCCAATTTCACCTTGGGCAGGAAATCGACGACATATTCCGCGCCGCGGTAGAGTTCGGTGTGGCCTTTCTGGCGCCCGAAGCCCTTGGCCTCGACCACGGTGATGCCCGAGACACCCACTTCGTGCAGCGCTTCCTTCACTTCGTCGAGTTTGAACGGCTTGATGATCGCTTCGATCTTTTTCACGTGATGTGGTCCCCGGGCTATGTCGGCACACCTTACATGAAGCGTGCCAGTCGCGCGAGCGCGTCGCGTGTCTCGTGGCGGGTGAAAAGGCCGCTATTTTGCTTGCTGCCTTTCAGTGCACCGCGCGGTGTGCTGCCCATTTTCTAGGCAGTTTTTAGGACGCGAATTGCCCCTTCGTTTAGGCTGGCGTTAATCGCGTGCTGGCATGATCGCACACCGCGACATGGAGATCGATGCGTGAGTTTCGGCAAGATGGCGACATTGCTGTTCGGCCTGGCGGGGTTGCTTGCGTTGGTAAGCTTCACCGTGCTGCCCGCCGCGCCGTCGCTGGGCGGTGGAAGCAGCAGCAGCAGCAGCAGCGGAGGTCATGTCGTGACCTCACACACAGATCCGTCGGAAGACCCCGCCATAAACGCCAATCGCCGACTCGAAGAGGCGCGCGCGCGTCGTGCTGCGCTGCCGGTCGATTTCGGCGCCGCGCCGGGCGAAGCGGTCAGCTTCGGTGATCCGGCGTCGCCCACCGCAGCATCGACTTCCGACGAATTGCCCAGCGCCGGCCAGGACCGTGTGCCACAACAACCCGGTGCTGCCCCCGGCCAGCCCGCCGCCCCGCGCGCGCCCCAGGTTCAGGCGGCCCCGCCGGTCAGCTTCGTCCCTGGCCAGCCGATGATCGACACCAACCCCTCGCGCTGACGGATTTTGCCGCCATACCCACCCTAACCGTCACCCCGGACTTGTTCCGGGGTCCACCGTGCCGCACCAACTAAGATGAGGCGTTTGCGGAGCGGTGGATGCCGGAACGAGTCCGGCATGACGATAATGGAGGCATGACGGTAATGGACGTGCGCGGCGCTACTTCGCCGCCACCATCGTGCCCATCGCCATGGTCGGTGTCGCCGCCGCCGGCTTGCCGAGATTGGCCTTGGCCCAGTTCGCCTCGTCGATGATGTAGAGTCGCACCGACTGCGCCTGCGCCGGTGACATCACCCGCGCGAAGCTCACCATGCCGTTGCCCTTCAGCGCTCCGTCGATCACGATCGATTTCCACCCCCGGGCGTCAGCCAGCATCCCCGAATGCTGCAGGTCGGGAAGCACGCCGCCGCCCGCCGCATTGCCGCCATGGCACACCTGGCAATTGCGCCCGAACAGCGCTTTCCCTTCCGCGATCTGCGCCGGCTTGGCCGTAGAGGGCGGTGGTGCGAAGGCGGCTTCCGCCGGGGCGGAGAGCGGCGGCAGCTTGGCCGTTCCGCCCAGCTTGAACACCAGCAGCCGCGGCAGGTTCGGCACGGTGCGCGCGGCACCCCCGGCATAACCCGCCGCCAGCGGGAAGCTCCCGCCGCGCCCGCTCAGCACCGCGACATATTGCACGCCCTTGACCGTGAAGGTCGCGGCGCCCGCCATGATTCCCGACTGTACAGGATAGGCCAGCAACTGCTTGCCGCTATCGGCGGCATAGGCGCGGAACTCGCCCAATGCCGTGCCCTGGAACACCAGATTGCCCGCCGTCGCCATCGTCCCGCCATTCCATGGCACGGGATAATCGACCCGCCAGCGCTCCTTGCCCGTGACGGGATCGAACGCCACCAACGCGCCCGTCGTGCCCGCCGTCGCGGCGGCGATCGTCGCCGCGTCGCGCGGCAGCATGCTCTCGGAGAAATTGGTGCCGGTGTTGAACCCGATCGGCTGGCGCACCTTGTCCTGCGCGGTGAGCGGCGGGATATACGCCATCGCCACCTCCTGCGCCGGAATATAAGCGAGCCCGGCCCTGGGGCTGAAGCTCATCGGCTGCCAGTTATGCGCTGCCAGTGCCGAAGGCAGGCCGATGAACGGTTTCAGCGTGCGGTAATAGCGCGATTCCACGCTCTCGACCGGCCGCCAGTCGGGCCCATAATGATCCGCCCAGGTCACCGTCTTCGCGAACTTCTCCGCCAGGATCGGCTTGCCGCTCACCCTGTCGAGCACGAAGAAGAAGCCGTTCTTCGGCGCCTGCATCAGCACCTTGCGCTTCGCCCCGCCGATGGTCAGCTCGGCGAGGATCATCGACTGGGTCGCGGTGAAGTCCCAGCTCTCGGCCGGCGTCTCCTGATAATGCCACAGATATTGCCCCGTCTCGGGCTTCAGCGCGACGACCGACGACAGGAAAAGATTGTCGCCTGTCCGCTCGGACCGCAGCCCGTGGTTCCACGGATTGCCGTTGCCGACCCCGATATAAAGCTGGTCGAGCGCGGCATCATAGACGATCGAATCCCACACCGTCCCGCCGCCGCCCGACTGTTTCCACTGCCCGTTCGGTGACCAGGTCGTTGCCGCCGCGGTGCGCAATATCGCGTCGGATGCTGCGCCGTCCGCCTCACCCTTCGGATTGGGCACGGTGTAGAAGCGCCACTTCTTCGCGCCCGAGCCCGCATCATAGGCGGTAACATAACCGCGCACGCCGAACTCGGACCCGCCATTGCCGATGATCACCATGTCCTTCACCACGCGCGGCACGCCGGTGATGGTATAGGGTTTGCTGTTATCGGTGGTCTGCACCGACCACACCTGCTTGCCGGAAGCAGCATCGATCGCGATCAGCCGTCCGTCGATCGTGCCGAGATAAAGCTTGCCCTTCCATGCCGCGACGCCGCGATTGACCACGTCGCAGCACGCCTCGGCGCCCTTGCTCTTGTCGACGCCCGGGTCGAACGCCCACAGCTTCTTGCCACTGAGGGCATCGAAGGCGAACAGCTTCGACCACGGCCCGGTGACATAGATCGTCCCGTCGATCACCACCGGCGTCGATTCCTGCCCGCGCGCATCGGGCATGTCGGCATACCAGGCGAGCCCGAGCGAGCCGACATTGCCGTCGTTGATCTGGGTCAGCGGGCTGAAACGCTGCTCGTCATAGTTGAACCCCGCCGCCGCCCAGTCGCTGCCATTCCCGCCGCTGGTGAGATAGGCCGCATCGATCTTGCCGGCACCGCTGAGCGTGGTCAGATCGGCCGTCTCGCCACCGCCACCCTGGGCGGCCTGCTGCGTATCGTTGCCGAACTTGATGCACCCGGTGAGCGTCAACGCCGCCGCCAGCACCACGAGACTACGCCGCATATCGCTCTCCGCCCCTGCGCTCCGCTACGGCGGAGTCGATGATTGGAGGGTGGAGCAGGGCGTGGGAGAAGGGAAGGGCTGGTGACAGCGAGCGGAGCGCAGTATCATTCGGCTCGCCCCTCGCAGCGACGCTGGCGAACCTCCGGCACCCTCACTATTGCGTCGGTGCTCACGCCGGAGAACGCCTGACCCGATGCTCGGCGGCAGCCGCGCGGCAGAGCGCGATGATTCGGTAGCAGCGTTTTCAGAGTGCGTTCGAGCGGGAAGTGCGCTCTCCAACTTCGCGTGGGAGAGCTTGCCGGGCGATCCGTTTCGTTTAGGAAATAGATCTTCGCATCTAGTTCCTGATAAGTAAGCGGCCCCAGACGATTTGAGTATCACATGTCCGAGGCACTCGACGTCGGTGCTACTGTACAAAAATCGAATGGTAATCGATCTCCAGTTGAGAGCCGTGCTTTCCCTTGATCCGCACTAACAATATCCCATTTAAGCCAGGCGCTCGGTTGTCCGCCCAGTATCCTAAATATTCGACATTCGCATTTTTGAGCTTGTACGGATATGTAGTGGAATAGCGCAAAGGCATAGAAAGCCCGGCCGAAAGCGCGTTGATTTCTTGCACTATCGATGAAGATGATGCGCCTTCAATAAGTAGGCCGCAAAAAGCCTCTCGACCTGCGAGTCCCTTATAAAAAAACACGCCTTGGTTTCCAGATCCTACTCGCCCGACAGGTAGCGCACCGCGCCCTGTCGGCATCACTGGTAAATCAGCCTCAGCGCGTAGGTCCTTCTCGTTAGAATCGGGTTGGTGAATAGCACTAATGCAATTCTTTAGCGCTTCGAGGCGTCCAACTGCTGGTACCGAGGAACGCACGCCCTCAGCACTACAACTGGCCATTGCAACAAGCGCAAAAGGCCCTCCAACCAAAGTAGCCTTGAATGACACAGCATTTCCTTAACGAGTTAAACGTTGGGCCAAACGTGCTTCAATCTCACCATGCACATCTAGAGCATCGTGCGA
>NZ_JAQGLG010000124.1 GCF_028292965.1 Sphingomonas bacterium
GTCGACCACGATGATCCGCTCGGTCGACATGCAGATCTGGCCCGAATTCATGAAGGCCCCGAACGCTGCCGCCTTCACCGCCTCGTCGAGATCGGCATCGTCGAGGACGATCAAAGGCGCCTGGCCGCCCAGTTCGAGCAGCACGGGTTTGAGATGCTGCGCTGCCCGTACGGCGATGATCCGGCCGACCGCGGTCGAGCCGGTGAAGTTGATGCGGCGCACCGCCGGATGATCGATCAGCGCCCCGACGATCTCGCCGGCATCGGACGGCGCATTGGTGACGAGGTTGACCGTGCCCTCGGGCAGGCCGGCTTCGTTGAATGCCTCAACGATCAGGGCATGGGTGCGCGGGCATTGCTCGCTGGCCTTGAGGATCACGGTATTGCCGCAGGCCAGCGGCATGGCGATGGCGCGCACGCCGAGGATGATCGGTGCGTTCCACGGCGCGATGCCGAGGATCACGCCGACCGGCTCGCGCAGCGCCATGGCGATGCAGCCGGGCTTGTCCGACGGGATCACCTCGCCGCCGACCTGGGTGGTCATGGCGGCTGCCTCGCGCACGATGCCGGCGGCAAGCATCAGGTTGAAGCCGGCCCAGCCCTGGGTCGCGCCGATCTCCGACATCATCGCGTCGATGAACTGCGGCGCCTTGGCCTCCAGCGCATCGGCCGCCTTGTTGAGCAAGGCGCGCCGCGCATTGGGGCCAAGCGCCGACCAGGCGGGGAAGGCGGCGGCGGCGCGATCGGCGGCGGTCCGCGCGTCCGTTACGGTCATCGCCATGGCGGTGGTCGCGACCTCGCCGGTGACGGGGTTCATGCGGTCGAATGTTGCGCTCACGATGTGCTCATCCCTGTTCTCCAGCTTGGTCGGCATCCGGCACTCCTGACATCAATCCAGGGGCAGGTCTTCAGGCGATGCCCAGACCCCATGCACCTGATAGGCATTGCGAAACGGCAGGATGATCCGCGCGCATTCTTCCATCGTGACGGCATCGACGATGACGAGTTCGCTGCGCATCTCGGTGAGGTTGTGCGCCGTGCCGAGCAGGAAGCCGTTACCTTCCGCGGCCCCCCTGTGGCGGGGGACGAAGGTCGGTTCCTGCAGAACGTGATGCGGCCCGGCGAACCAGGAGGTGAGGCTTCGCTCGACGAGATCGAAGCGGCCATAGCTGTTGACCGGCCGCAGGCGTGAATCGTCGGGCAGGTTGGCGTCGAAGGGTTTACCCGCGTCCACATACTGGACCCAGATATAACGGTTCGGCATCATGGTGAAGCGATCGTCGATCCGCGTGAAGCTGGTCACATCATGATCGAACAACGCCTCTTCCTTCACTTGCGCGTCGTTGCCGCCAAGGTCGAAGCTGAGCCGGCGCAGGGTGAAGGGATTCATCGCGAACGGTGCCCCATGTACATCCCCGAACCACGGCCAGGTGTTGCCGTCGGCGACGGGTGCATCCATCACCACAGTATCGCCCTCCTGCCATGCATTGGCGGTGTGCACGATCGAGCGCTGCCCGCCTTCGAACCAGCGAATATCCTCGGCGCGACCGCCGCGCGGGATGAGGGCATAATAAGAAGGCCTGCTCGCATCCCAGGCCCAATGCGGCCGGCCGCTTTCGAGCCGCTCGACGCTGGTCACCGTGCCGCCGCCGGGGATGATCAGATAATCCCGGGTCAGCGCCATGTCGTGCAGCATCGAGGCATAGGGCACCTCGAAACGGACTTCCCAGGTGATCTTGCCGGCGCGGTCGAACGAACAGGCGAACACGTCCCGGCTGGCAAGGCCGGTCGCCTCATAACCGAAGGCGAAGGTCTCGCCTGTCGCGGGATCGAACTTCGGATGCGCGGTGAAGGTCTGGCTGTGCCATGCCCCCTCGAAATCTGTTTCGCCCAGTGTCTCCAGCGTGTTCGGGTCGATCTCGTAGGGGAGGCCTTCTTCCTTGGTCGCGTAGAGCTTGCCGGCCAGGATCACGGGCGTGGTGTTGGCGCTCGTCCGCCGCCCGGGGTGCTGCGGGTCGCGGACTTCAGGATCGTCGCTGTGCGGGTTGCGGTAATAGCCGTAGAGTTGGCGCCGCGCGGTGACCTGGCGCCGGTAGCGCTCCGTCCTGACATAGCGACCGCGATAGTCGACCGATCCGCCCCTGAACCGGAACATGCTGATATAACCATCGGCCGACAGGCTGGCCTCGTCGGTGAATTTCGGCGCGTAGAGCCAGTCGCCATGCATCCGGTAGAAGGCGCCTTCGAGCTCCGCCGGGATCGTGCCGGTGACGACGCAATCGACGATATCCGCCTCGAAGCGGGTCGGGGCGAAGAAGCCCGAAAGCGGGTGGGTGAGCGAGAAGTCAGCCATGGGCCGGCCTCCGGACCGCGACTCGGATGCGCGCAGCATTGACGGGTCGCCTGTGACCGCGCTCGCGCGGTGGCGTCGGGTCGGTTTCGTCGATGATGACGATCGGCCCGAGCCAGCTCCATTGGGATACGAAAAGAGCCGCCATCCCGAACCTCTCTCCCTGTGCCATGTTCTCGAAACCTGCCTAGATAATTTGATTTATAATGTAAAGGATAAACATTGAATCCTCTTGGGCCTGAGCCATGCGGCCGCTTCGGGGATTCGTATTTGATTTAATTTATAAATTATATAATACGTTGGCGCAGCCGGACGCGAGCCTGTGTCGCGGCGGGCAATCACGATGAGCGAAAGGGAATATAATGACCATCTGGACACGCGACCCCGGTCGTAAGGAGCAGCTGACGGGCTGGGCGTTGAGCCTGTTGCGCATCGTCACGGCGTTGTTGTTCATCGAGCATGGAACGCAGAAATATTTCGGCTTCCCGGTGCCTTTCCCGATGGGGGAGATCCACCTCGCCTCGCTGCTGGGGGTGGCTGGCGTGCTCGAACTGGTCGGCGGTACGCTGCTGCTGTTCGGCGTGTTCACCAGGCCGATCGCATTGCTGCTGAGCGGCGAAATGGCGATCGCCTATTTCATGATGCACATGCCGCAGAACTTCTACCCGATCGCCAATGGCGGCGAGGCGGCCATTCTCTTCTGCTTCATCTTCCTGCTCCTCGCTGTTGCAGGGCCGGGGCCATGGGCGATCGAGAAGATGATCGAGCGCGGCAGCGGCCCGGCGAACGGCTGAACGCTGGGGCGGCGGTCGGTGCCCCTGGCCCGACCGCCGCCCGGTAGTATTTCACGTTGTCGAGGTTACGCCGTGACGACGCGGGTCGAACCACCCGAGGTCATGTGGCTGGCGATGAAGTCGTCGTTGAGTTCGATCCCCAGGCCGGGCCCTTCCGGCGCGTACATCTTGCCACCGGCGTAACGCGGCGCGTTGAGCGCGACCTCATTCTCCAGCGGGCCGTCGAGATCGAAGCTGTCATGGATCGTCAACGGGCCGCAATTCTCCTGGACATATTGCGACGCCCATTGATCCGCGACGAGCAGATGCGCGGCGGGCGCCGCCTCGAGCCCCGAGCCCGGCATGCAACCGCACATCACCGGCAGGCCCGACAGGCGGGCGAGCGTCAGCCAGCGTTGCGACTTGAGCAGGCCGCCGGCCTTCTGGATCTTGATGAACAGGCCGTCGGCGGCGCGGCGGTCGATGATTTCCTTGAGATGCTGCAGCTCGCGCGCCGATTCGTCGGCGAAGATCGGCGTGCCGACCTTCTGGCGCAGGCGTGCCATGCCCTCGATATCCCAATAGGGCATGGGCTGCTCGATCAGCTCGAGATTGACGTTCTCGCGCTCCATGCGGCGCAGATATTTGAGCGACTGATCGTAATTCCACATGCCGTTGACATCCATCATCAGCCGCATGTCGTCGCCCAGCGCCTCGCGCACCGCCTTCGCCCCGCGCACGGCACCTTCGAAGTCGGGGCTGACCTTGAGCTTGATCAGCTTGAAGCCGGCGTCGAGTGCCTTCTTCGCCTCGACGATCAACTGCTCGGCCGGGCCCGCCATCAGCACGAAGCCGAGATCGACAGCATCCACCGTCTTGCCGCCGAGCAGTTGATAGACCGGCACGCCGAACGCCTTGCCCTTGATGTCGTGCAGCGCGGCATCGACCATCGACTTGGCGTGGTTATTGTCGCGGACCAGCAGGTCCATCATGCCGACGATCTTCTCGATCTTCGTCGGATCCTCGCCGATCAGGATGCGCGGCGCGATCTGCGTGGCGATGACGCCGGCGATCGAGTCCTGCGTCTCGCCATGGTAGAAGGCCGAGGTGTCGCCGGAATCCGCGATGCCGATATGGCCCTCATCGGTGAAGACCTTGAGCACGATCTGGTCGATCGTGGTGATATTGGTCGTGCCGATGACCAGCGGCTTGATCAGCGGCGTGGACACAGGAATGCATTCGACGCGAGTGATGCGCATCTTGAATCTCCTAGAAAAAGGTGGGTTTTTTCGCCGTCAGGTGACCGCGAAGAAATCGAAGATGGAGTGGTCCGCCTGCTTCTCGCCGAGCCCGACGAACACGGTTCGGGTCAGCCAGTCGTAAGGCCCCGGCGCGGTCTCGAAGACGGGCGAGAGCCGGAAGTAATTCGCCGCCGGGTCGACCGGCTCGCCGCGGTCGATCCGTGCCTGCACATCGGCCGGGGCATGGGCATAGCCGCGGTTGAACACCTGGATGATCGTGCCGTCGGCGGTGCGGATCAGGTATCGCGCATCGAACGCGACGACGCCATCGCTGCGAAACACCGGCCAGTCGCCGCCGCTGCCGGGCACCACATCGCCCGCTAGCCGCGGGCCGGTGACTGTGCCGCCATCGACCGAGACGTAACCGCGCATCTCACCACCGCGCACCGGGAAGCGGATGCGGGCGCCGACCGGAAAGTCGATCCGGATGCGGAAGGCGAAATCGAGCTGCGGTATCTTCATGGCGCTCTCTCCAACGGGGCGCTTCCCCCTGGTTTCGTAAGACCCGTTTTCTTTCGCGGCAAACGTCGATCGCTGCCCTTCGAGCCACTCTATGCAGCAAGAGATATATTGGTTTTTAAATTAAAGCAATATGTGATTTTTGGTTGTGTTGGGTGGGGTCGGTGGCGACCACGCTGGAAGGGGGTCGTTGCAAAAGGCGGACGTTTCCCACCATCGTCACCCTGAACTCGTTTCAGGGTCCATGCGCGGTCAGGGGTCAACGGAGCGCCGCTCCTGGTTCAGATGACCGCGCATGGATGCTGAAACAAGTTCAGCATGACGATCACTTTGTAACGGTCTCTTGGACAGTGAGTCGTAGCGATCGACTCGGCTGGTCAGTCGCTGATGCCGGCGTGGAGCTTGGCGAGGAGGGCGATGAGCTGTTCCAGTTCCGAGTCGCTGAGCGCGTCGCCGCTGAAGCTGCGGTCGAAGCCGCCGACCAGCTTGCGCAGGAGGGTGAGCATCGTCTTGCCCGCGGCGGTGAGATAGACGAGGCGCGAGCGCGCATCGATGCTCGAGACGCGCCGTTCGAGCAGGCCGCGCGCGTCGAACAGGTTGAGCATCGCGGTGGTCTGGGCGCCGTCCAGCGCCAGCGCGGCGCTGAGTTGTGACGGGGTAAGGCCGGGGTTGAGGCCGATCACGAACAGCGCGCCAACTTCGCGCGGCTGGATATCGAGGTCGCCCGCCTGCCTGACGAAATGCTTGCGGTAATCGTCGTATAGCCGGCGCAGGTAGAAACCGAGATAATGGTTGAGCGGGCCGAAATCGACCTTGGGCAGCTCGACCGGATCGGTCTGTTCCGACTGGCGCGCGACGACCGCGGCCTTGGCCGACCGCGACGCCGCGGCACGGGTCAATCGCGTTCCATCCCGACGCTGCGGCGTTTTCGCGCTCACGCTCCATCACTCCCCGGGTCGCCAGGATCATAGCGGCGACAAGGTGCATGATATGCGCGTATCGGGCGGGGCTGTCCACGCCAAATCCATCCTTTACAGAAGAAACTAAAGTAGATTTGTGCCTGCGACATGACGCCGGAAGTCCGAGTCGGCAAGCCGATCACCGGCTTTCGCCTTGCCGGGGGCAATGATCGTCGGATGGCCGCGACTCGGCCACCTTACGAGAGGGAGGAGGGTCATTAACGGGTCACGGATGCAGAAGTCGGGCGCACACCGTGCACAGCCGTTCAGTCCGGTTTCGACCGCGGCGTGCAAAAGTAACTTGATTTATAAATTAAATCGGTTTAGCCGATGTCGGGACGCTTTACCGGCCATCACCCGGATGGCGGTCACGGGCCGGACGAATGCATGAACGGTGCATGCCGGCGCGCGATGTGGTGAAACATCCGAGGGGAGAGAGAAAAATGAAGCGCACGTCCGTCGTCATTCTGTTGCAGGGCGTCATGCTCTCGGCACTGGTCACCCATCCGGCCGCCGCGCAGACGAGAGGTTCGCCAGCCGCCACCGGAACACCGGCCGCGACCGAGGCCCGGCCCGCCGCCGACACGTCGGGCGACATCATCGTCACCGCCACCAAGCGTTCGGAGCAGGCCAGCAAGGTGCCGATCAGCATGGTCGCGCTGTCGCAGCGCGACCTCGATCGCGCCGGCATCAAGACGCTGTCCGACCTGGCCGCCGTCACGCCCGGCCTGTTGTTCACCGAGCAGAATGTGAACGGCGCGCCGGTCGCGAATTTCACCATCCGCGGGATCGAGTCGCGCACCAGCGCGCCGACAACGAGCATCTATCTCGACGATATCCCGCTGCTGACCATCGCCGAGAATTTCGATCTCGGCGCCGCCAGCGCCACGCCGCAGGTGTTCGACCTCGACCGTGTCGAGGCGTTGCGCGGGCCGCAGGGCACCTTGTTCGGCAACAGCGCCGAGGGTGGCTCGGTGCGCTTCATCCTCACGCCGCCGAGCCTGACCGACTATCATGTCTATGCGCGCGCCGAAGGCGCCGTCACCGACAGCGGCGGACCGAGCGGCGAGCTTGGCTTCGCGGTCGGCGGACCGATCGATTCCGGCAAGCTCGGTTTCCGGGCGAGCGCCTCGATCCGGCGTGATGGCGGTTATGTCGATCGGGTTCGCCCGGTGATCGGCGGTCCCGGCAATGGCGGCGTGCTCGACAAGAATGCCAATTGGAGCACCGTGAAGACCGGCCGGCTCGCGCTGCTCTGGGCGCCGACCAGCTGGCTGACCATCCAGCCGTCCTTCTATATCCAGGAGGCGCATCAGAACGACACGGGTCGTTATGAGGTGGCGATTTCCAACCCCGCCACCGGCAATCTCAACAATGCGGCCAATGCCGCTCTGCCTTCGACCGACCGCTTCTGGGTTGCCGAGCTCAAGATGGAGGCGGACCTCGGTGGCGTGACGCTGACCTCGATCAGCGGATACGACAAGCGCGACTATGCCTTTACCGGCGACTTCCTCAACTATCAGGACTTCCAGCTGCTGGGTTCGCCCTATGCCCAGTTCCTGGGCGAGACCGGGGTCGGCTATTATCGCGACCAGCAAAATTCCGAGACGCAGGAAATCCGCCTCGCCTCAAACAATCCCCAGTCGCGCCTGACCTGGGTGATCGGCGCCTATTACAACAACCTGCACCAGCACGACAACGGCGCGACGATCCATGACGAGGTCAGGCCCGTGATCGCGCAGCTGGCGGCGCTGGGCTACATTCCCGGCCAATATTATCTCAACAAATACAATTATTACGGCGACGTGGTGTTCGACGTGCGCAACCTCGCGCTGTTCGGCAATGTCGACTACAAATTGACCGACACGCTGAAGCTGGGCCTCGGGCTGCGCGGGTCGAAGACCCGGACGCGGACCACCAACGATGTCGAAGGCGCGTTCACCGGCCACCAGTTCAATAGCGGCAGCGCGACCGAAACGGCGGTGACGCCCAAATTCACTGTCTCCTGGCAGAAGGACAGCAGCAATTTGTTCTACGCGAGTGTCGGCAAGGGCTATCGCAACGGCGGCGTGAACACGATCACCACCACCTCGGCACCGGCCTGCGTCGCGTTCCAGCAGGCGAACGGCCTGGTGGTCAAACCGGCCTATCAACCCGACTCGCTGTGGAGTTATGAAGTCGGCGCGAAGAGTTCGTTCCTGGGCGGCCGGATCCGCGTCAATGCCAGTGCCTATCATATCGACTGGTCGAACATTCAGACCAGCGCGCAGCTCGGGCCCTGCTCGTTCGCGGCGATCTTCAACCTCGGCAGCGCCAAGGTGAACGGCTTCGATCTGGCGGTGCGGGCACAGCTTGGCGAGCACGCCAATCTGGGCGTCTCGGTCGGTTACACGCACGGAACCTACAACCAGTCTTCCTCCGGCATCGTGGCCAAGGGCGATCAGATCGGCGGGCCCGGCTTTGCCGGCAACCCTGCGACGCCGCCCTGGGTGCTGGCGGTCGATGGCCAATATGACGTGCCGCTCGGCGGCGACAGATCGCTCTATTTCTGGGCGCAGGATGTCTATCGCTCGCGCAACCCCGGGCCTTTCTCGTCGCTCAACCCCGCCAATTTCATCTCCTACAATCCCGGCGTGGTGGGCGACCCGGCGACCAACAACTTCAACGCGCGGATCGGCGTGGTCGTCGGCAAGTTCAATGTCTCGGCCTTCGCCAACAATGTGTTCAACGCACATCCGCAGCTGTCGCTGGCCGACTCCCAGGCGAGTGATCCGCGCTTCTACGCCTATACGCCGCGTCCGCGCACGATTGGCCTCAACGTGACGTTCCGCAACTAGGACCCCGAGTGCGCCGCTGGCCGTGGGCCATGCGGCGCGCTTCAATCTCATCTTCGCCATGTGAAAGGCTCGAAATGTCCAACGGTTCCTTCCCCTCAGCGGCTGACAAGATCGAAATCCACGAGCTGCTGGCCCGCTATGCCTGGGCGTACAACACGGCAGACGAGGAGGGGTTCGTGAGTTGTTTCGCGCCCGACGCCGTGATGCGCGAGGACGTCTTCGAGGAAGAGGATCGCTGGGTCGGCCATGACGGGGTTCGCGCGATGGCGCAGTTTTTCTTCTCGATGCCGGGCTTTGGCGGGCGGCAGCACCATGTCTCGCAGGTACTGATCGAGGGCAGCGGCGAGCGTTGCCGGGTGCGCGCCTATTGCATCGTCGTCGAGCCGCGCGACGACGGCCCCTGTGTCATCCCCTTTGCCGGCCATTATGACGATGTAGTGGTCAAGATCGATGGCCGCTGGCTGTTCCAGGAAAGGCTCGTGCGGCATTGGTCGGGGCCGGTGCTGCGCAACTTTGCCGGGCAGGACGGCGTGAAGAAACCGCGCAAGCGCCCGCCGCACTGAGCGGTGTGAGAAATTAGAGCGAGCGGCACAGCCGCCGGGCAGGAGAGACGGGGTCATGCAAAGCCATTCCACCGCTGTCGATACCGGCCGGGAACGCAAAGCCGGCCTCGCGCAAGGCGTGGTGCTGGTCAGCGTCACCTGGCTCGCGGTCGTCGCGGCCGGCGTTCTGGCGCCGGTGCTGCCGCAAATGGCCGACCATTTCGCCGGCGCGCCGATGCTCGGGCTGATGATCGGTTTCGTCGCGACCATCCCGGCGCTGGCCGTGGCGTTGTTCTCGGTGCCGATCGGCCAGATGTCCGACCGGATCGGGGCGCGGCGTATCCTCGTCATCGGGATGAGCGGCTATGGCCTGGCGGGCATCCTGCCGCTGTGGCTCGACTCACTGCCGGCGATCGTCGTCAGCCGCTTCGTCGTCGGCATGTTCGAGGCGGCGGTGATGACCGCGAGCACGACGTTGATCAGCCTCTATTTCACCGGGCTGCAGCGCGACCGGTGGCTGGCGGTGCAGGTCGCATCGACCAATGTCATGGGCGTGATCGTGGTTCTGGTCGGCGGGCTGGCCGGCGAGCATGGCTGGCGCGCGCCCTTCTTCGCTTATGCCATCGCGATCGTGCTGCTGCTGCCGGTGGTGCTGGTCACCTATGAGCCGGGCCGGGCCCCGGAGGCGGAGACCGGGCGGTTCAACGCCGCCCTCGCGCCCAGCTGGGTCCGGCTGGTCGCGCTGCGCTGCGTCCTGACCTTCTTCGTGAGCGTCACCGTCTATACGCTGATCGTGCAGTTCGGCTTCTTGCTGGTCGAGCGCGGCGTCAGCGCACCATCGACGATCGGCCTCGGCATATCGTTCGGCGCGGGTGGTGTCGCGCTGGGGTCGATCGCTAACACAGCGATGCTGGCGCTATCGTCGCGCCTGCGCCTTGCCGTGTCGTGGCTGCTGATCGCGGTAGGGCTGGGAATCGTCGCGCTCGATGCGAGCTTCTTCGCGATGTGCCTCGGCGCGCTGGCGGCGGGGCTGGGCGCCGGATGCACGGTCTCGACCTTGCTCTGCATCACGGTGGCGGACGTGCCGGGCGCGCTGAAGGGGCGGGCGACCGGTGCCTGGACCGCGGCAATGTTCCTCGGCCAGTTCCTCAATCCGCCGATCTTCTTGCTGCTGGGCTATCTCGGTGGATCGCATGCTGGTGCGTTCCTGCTCTACGCCGGAATCTGCGCGGCGATCGCCATCGCTGTCGGCGGCCGGGCGGTGATGGCGTGGCGCGCACCGGGCCTGGCGCGGTGAGTGACGCCATCGCCCTGTCCGGCGCGCATCATGTGCGCCTTCCGGTCAGCGACCTGGAGGCGGCCGTCACATGGTTCGCCGACCTGCTCGGCTATGAGAAGGATTTCCCGTTCGAGACCGATGGATCGGTGACCGGATGGGCGCTGCGACATGGCGTTGGTGGTCCCGCCGTCACGCTGATCACGGATGCCACCCGGGCGCGCGCCTGTTCCGGCTTCCCGCTGTTTGCGTTTGGGGTGCCCGATGAGGCGACGGTGCGCGGCATCGCGGCGCGGCTCGACGCGCGCGGCATCACGCATGGCGGCGTCCAGCCGGCGCTGGTCGAGGTCAAGCTGCCCTTCGTGGAAGGTCCGGACGGCATCCTGTTCGGCTTCTACGTCAAGGCGGCGGCCAGCCCCTGAGCCCTGGCGCGACGAATGGATTCTCCCGGCACAAGGACCATGGCATGACCCGCTTTCCCCTTTCCGACCGCGCACAGAACGCCGCCTTGCTCGTGGCGCGCCTCTGCCTGGCCTCGCTGTTCCTCTTCTCGGGGGCTGAGAAACTGATCAGCATGTCCGGCGCGATTGCGTGGGCGGCGTCCAGCGGCGTCCCTGTCGCGCAACTGGCGATGCCGCTCGCCGCGCTGTTCGAGGTCACCGCCGGGCTGCTGCTCGCGACCGGCTGGCGCGCGCGCGAAGCGGCGTCGGCGCTGGCGTTGTGGATCATCATCCTCGGTCCGTTGTTCCATCAATTCTGGAAAGTGCCGCCGCAGCTGTGGCAGGAGTCGGTCGACAGTTTCTTCCATCATCTCGTGATGTTCGGCGGCATGGTTTACGTCGCCATATTCGGCCCCGGTGGGTGGCGGTTGGCAAATCGGAAGGGCTGAGGCCTCGCCCGCAATTTATCCGTCAAGGGATCGAAGAACTGCGATCGGTCGGACCTCCTCCGTTTGCGTTGCCGCGCTTGACCTGTGTCGCGCCGACGCCGGTCGCATTGGCGATCAGACCTTTCACATGATCGACCCTCTTTCTGGTCGGCTGTCAGCCGCCGCAGGATTCCCGGACAATCAGCTCTGTCGGCAGGAAGCCCGGAATGTCCGCCTGTCCTGGATCGAGGATCGAAGCGACGAGCAGTTCACCCGCACGATAGGTGTCCTGCTTGATCGTGGTCAGCGTCGGTGTGCTGAGCCGGCTGAGCAGCATGTCGTCATAGCCGACCACCGAGACGTCGCCCGGCACCGAGATTTCGGCGCGACGCAACGCCCTGATCGCGCCGAGCGCGATGAGATCGCTCGTCGCGGCGATGCCATCGAAGGCGACGCCGCGCTTGATCAGCCGGGTGACGGCGGCCTCGGCGGATTCGAGTTCGAACTCGACCGGCGTGATAAGCCGCGAATCTGCCTCGATCCCGCTTTCCGCGAGCGCGTCGAGATAGCCGCGGCGGCGTTGCAGCGCCTCGGGATCGTTGCCGCCCAGAAACACGATCGCCTTGCGGCCGAGCCGCGTGAGATGCGATGTGGCGCGGCGCCCGCCGAGCAGATTGTCCGATCCGATCGAGCGGTATTTCTGCCCTGGCATGTGCGCGCCCCACACCACGAAGCGCGCGCCGGTGTCGGCCAGTTCGTTGAACGCATCGTGCAGCATGCTCTGGCCGAGGAAGATCACCCCGCTTGCCCGGCTGGTGGTGGTGGCGAGCACGAGGTCGGCGAGATTCTCCGGCGCGACATGGCTGACCGTGAAATCGCATGAGCGCGCACGGGCGGCCTCGCCGATGCTGGCGAGCAGTTCGAGGAAGAACGGGTGCGACAGCGGCAGCGCCCGGCCGCGCATATGCGGCGTGACGATCGCGATCGAACCTTCCGCGCCGATCGGCGCCGAGGGCATCGAGGCGCGGAAGGGGTAATCGTGCTCGCGCGCCAGTGCCCAGATGCGTTGCTTGGTGCGCGTGCTGATCAGCGGCTGGTCGTTGAGCGCGCGCGACACGGTCGACACCGACACCCCGGCAAGCTTGGCGAGATCCTCGAGCGTTGTTTTGCTGTTGCCGTTATTGGTCATTGCGCGCACGCTTGAAGAGGATCGACGCGCGACATAGCGCACCGAAGGAGGGGCTTTGCAAGCGAACATGGCGGCGGCCGAGCTTCCCGATCGCCACGTTATGCTGTCGCGCATGGCGCTGGCCAATATGTGCTGCGGGCTGCTCGGCGTGCAGATCGTCTGGGGTCTGCAGAACGTCAACACCAGCCGCATCTTCCAGACTTTGGGCGCGAACATCGACCAATTGCCGATCCTGTGGATCGCGGCGCCGATCACCGGGCTGCTGGTGCAGCCGGTCATCGGCCATCTCAGCGACCGCACCTGGGGCCCGCTCGGGCGGCGGCGGCCCTATCTGCTGGCCGGCGCGCTGGTCAGCGCGGTGGTGCTGGTGCTGATGCCCAATGTGCACAGCCTGTGGGCCGCCAGCGTCATGCTGTGGCTGCTGACGGGTGCGATCAACGTCGCGATGGAGCCGTTCCGTGCGCTGGTCGCGGATGGCGTGCCGGAGCAGCAGCGCACCACCGCCTTCGCGCTGCAAGTGGTGTTCATCGGCACCGGCGCGGTGTTCGCCTCGGCCATGCCATGGATCCTGTCGCACGGCTTCGGCCTTGCCGGCACGGCGCCACCGGGCGTGCTCCCACCGTCGCTCCGCGCCGCTTATTATGTCGGCGCGGTCGGCCTGCTCGCCTCGGTCGGGCTCACCGTGGCGACGACGCGCGAAAGGCCGCCCGGTAGCCTCGAAGCCGCGACTGGCGCGATGGCGCGCGCCGAATGGGCCAGCACCAGCTCGCGTTCGCTGATGCGCAATGGCGCGCTGTGGATCAGCCTGGCGGTCGCCATCGGCGTCGCTACCGCGCTCAAGGGCCTGCACCGTGAACTGTATCTGCTCGCCGGTATCGCCGGCCTGCTCGGCGGCGGGCAATGGCTGACCGCCTGGCGTGCGCGGCACGGCGTGCGGCCGACCGGCCTGCTCGAGATCATCGACGACGTGCTGCACATGCCCGATGTGCTGCGCCGCCTTGCCGTGGTGCAGTTCTTCACCTGGTTCGGCTTGTTCGCGATGTGGATCTATGCCGTGCCGGCGGTCGCCGGCAGCGCACCGCCGGGCAGCGCGGCCTATAATGCGCATGCCGACTGGGTGGGGGTGATGTTCGCCTTCTACAATGCCGTGGCGGCGATCGGCGCGTTCGGCCTGCCGCATCTCGCCGCGAAAGTCGGTCGGCGCGAGGCGCATGCCTTGTGCCTGATGTTCGGCGCCGCCGGATTGCTCGGCTTCGCGCTGGTGACCGATGCGGCGTGGCTGTGGGTACCGGCGTTGGGGATCGGCTGCGCCTGGGCGTCGATCCTCGCCGTGCCTTACGCCATGGTATCGAGCGCGGTCCCACCGACGCGGATGGGCGTCTATATGGGCATCCACAATGTGCTGCTCGTGCTGCCCCAGTTGGTTGCTGCGGCGTTGCTCGGCTGGACGGTCGATTCCTTGTTTGGCGGCCGACCCGCCATGGCCTTGATGCTCGCAGCCATCTCGCTGGCCATCGCTGCGGCTGCTGCGCTGACCATTCCCGACAAAGCGGGACGGCGGCACGCGGAACGCTGACGGCGTACTCGCCTCACTGCTCTCTCGACAGATCGGCGCGTCTTCCATGACAGCGGCATAGCGCCGCCGTCGTTTCAATGCAAATTTTTGCATAAATTCCGGGAATCGCTCCGTATCGGTTGGGTCTTTTGCAGCGATTCGGTACCGATGACTCGCGAACCCCTGTTGCGGGAACGCATATAATTGCTTGATAATGCATGAATAATTAGCCAACGACAAATCCGCTTGCGTTAAACGCTTTTTTGCGCAAATTTACGCAAACAAGGGTGGAAAGCTCGCCAAGAGCGAAATACAGGGGAGAGGAAATGGTTCATACCGTATCGACGCGTCGTGGCCTGAAGGCGGGCGCTTCGCTTTTGGCAATGGCGACGATGGGTCTGGCGCTGCCGGCACTCGCGCAGACGGCGCCCGGTGCCGCCCCAGCAGCACAGGTCCCAGCCGATAACGCCACCGACGCCACGCAGGATGTGGTCGTCACCGGCGTACGCCGCGCGCTCGAGACATCGCAGACGATCAAGCGCAACGCCGACACGTTCGTCGACTCGATCACTGCGACCGATATCGGCGCCTTCCCCGATCAGTCTGCCGCCGAAGCATTGCAGCGCGTACCGGGCATCTCGGTCAACCGCCTGCAATCGGCCGATGACAGCACGCATCCGTCGGGCGAGCCGACTGGCGTGCTGATCCGCGGCCTGCCGCAGGTACGCACCGAGTTCAACGGCCGCGACAGCTTCTCGGCTGACTCCGCGCGCGGTCTCAATTTCAACGATATCTCACCCGAATTGCTCTCGGGCGTCGATGCCTACAAGAACCTCACCGCCGAGATGATCGAGGGCGGCATCGCCGGCTCGGTCAATCTGCGCACGCGCCTGCCGTTCGATCACAACGGCCTGGTCGTCACCGGCAACGCGCGGGCCAATTACGGTGACCGCTCGAAGCGCTGGACGCCGGAATTCTCCGGCCTGATCAGCGACACCTGGGAAACCGGCATCGGCAAGTTCGGCCTGCTCGCGGACTATGCCTATAGCCATGTCGTCACGCGCACCGACAGCGTGATCATGGACAAGATCGACACCTATTGCACCGCCGGTGCGGTCAATGGCAGCGGACAGGCGGTCATCACCAGCGGCAAGATCGGCTGCACCGCCAATCCGTTCGGCGGCAGCGGCTGGGCCTATGCGCCCGACGGCATCCGCTATTCGCAGGTAGATTACGACCGCCACCGCCATGGCTGGTCGTTCGCCGGCCAGTATGAGAATGAGACCGGCTCGCTGCGCGCCACGGTGCAGTATACCGACTCCGAATATCACAATAGCTGGCTCGAGCGCGCCAGTCACGCGGTCCTCGACGGCAACTATTTCGGCACGCCGGCCTTCAACCCGCGCACCGGATCGGCGTTCGCCGGGTCGAGCGGCCTTACCTTCGGGTCGAACGGCATGCTGTCGGGGGGCATTCTTACCCAGCCGCATGGCAGTTGGGCGGGCTCCTATGATTCGGTGGCGGCGGCGACCGCGACCGGGTCGGCAGTGCCCGGCGTGCCGTTCGTCAATTATTGCGGTGCCGGCGTGTGCGGCGTGAACCCGCGCGACGGCCTCTATTTCCAGAACGAGTCGCGCGATTTCGATCACCGCGAGGGCACGAAGGACCTGTCGGGCCATATCGACTGGGACATCAGCGACCGGTTGCATGCCGCGTTCGACGCGCAGCATGTCACCGCCTCGACCTACAACAACGACATCCTTGTCGCGACCGGCTCGATGGCCAATTACCAGTACAGCACCGGACCTGACGGTGTACCGATGGTGACGTTGCAGCCGGGCTCCAACGTCAACTACGCCGCCGGCGGTCTCGCCAACCCGCACAATTACTGGATCCCGTTCATCCAGGGCCATCTCGAGGACAATGATGGGCACGAGAACGCGTTCCGCGGCGATCTCCAATATGATTTCGCGCGTGGCGGCTGGCTAGACTCGCTGCGGGTTGGCGTGCGTTATGCCGATCGCAGCCAGACGGTGCGTTATTCGACCTTCAACTGGACACCGATCGCCGCCAACTGGAACTGCAACGGCGCCGGCTTCAACGCCGACAACACCACGCCCAACCCGGCCGCGGCGTGCAACGCCAATTTCAAGGGTTACGGTTCGGGCCTGTTCGGGCCGTATAATATCGGTGGCCTGTACAACGGTTCAGTCTATCCCAACGGCTCGCTGGTGTTCGTCAACCAGGACGCGCTGACCAATTATACCCGGCTGATGCAGGGCCTGTCGGGCGCCAACACCAATTCGCCGATCGGGTCAGGCTATACGCCGATCTGCAACCGCCCAGAGGCGACCGTTGGCTGCTTCACGCCGTCCGAGATCATGCATCTCGATGAGCAGACCAAGGCGGCCTATGTGATGCTGCGCTTCGGCGGCGCCGACAAGACGATCTTCGGCGGCATCAACGTGGTCGGCAATGTCGGTGTTCGCGTGGTTCAGACCCGTGAGCGCAGCGACGGCGCGATCGGTTATCCGACCCAGGCCAATCTCAACCTGCTCGCGCCGTGCGGCGCCGCGCTCGGGTCGAACAGCGTGGTCAACCCGTCCTGCTACCTTACCGCCGCGATCCGCAACTTCGCCAATGGCGGCGGCACGCCCGACAGCTACGGCACGACCTTCACCAACTGGCTGCCAAGCTTCAACGTGCGGTTCGGGCTCGACGACAAGGACTTCATCCGCTTCGCCTATTCGAAGGCAATGTCGCGGCCCGATATCGGCCTGTTGCGCAATTACGTGCAGATCAACTCGCCGGTGATCAACACCTCGCCGGACTCCCCCTATGTGGTCTATAGTTCGCCGACGGCGGCCCACACCTTCGCGAACGTCACCGGCTACAACTTCGTGTTCCAGGCCAATGCCGGCAACGCCGCGCTACGGCCGATGACGGCGGACCAGTTCGACATCTCGTTCGAACGTTATATGGGCCGCAGCTCGTCCTTCACCTTCGACGCCTTCTACAAGAAGCTGCACAACACCGTATCGTTCGGCCAGGATTATCGCTCACTGACCAACAATGGCTCGACCCAAACGGTGCAGATCAACGGGCCGCATAATGTGAAGAATGGCGGCACGCTGCTCGGCTTCGAAGCGGCCTATCAGACCTTCTTCACCTTCCTACCCGGGCTGCTCAACGGCCTCGGCATGCAGGTCAACTACACTTTCGTCCATCAGGCCGGGATTACCAATTCCAACCTGCTCGACGCGACTTCGGGCGGCGATGTCGGTGCCTCAGGTGCGGGCCAGCCGGCCAATGGTGGGACCGGCAATGTGATCGACTCGCACGAGCTCGCCGGCATCTCGAAGCATACCTTCAACATCGTCGGGCTGTACGAGAAGGGGCCGGTCGGTATCCGCTTCGCCTATAACTGGCGCTCGCGTTACCTGACGCAGAATCTCGACTGCTGCATCGGCTTGCCGGTGTTCCAGAAATCGGCCGGGTTCCTCGACGGGTCGATCCGCTTCTCGCTCAACCGCCATATCGAATTGTCGGTCGAAGGCACCAACCTGCTCGGCACGACGACCGTCTATCAGCAGGAGGTGTTCGGCGACTCCCCGCAGACGCCGGGGGTCAAGCCGGTCTACATGGACTCCGCCTGGAGCCGGGTCGATCGTCGCTTCCAGTTCGGCGCACGCGTGAAGTTCTGACCGTCCCTCCACCTCCGCGCCGCCGTGCATGCGGCGGCGCGGACCTTGTAGGGCGCGGCGGGGAGCGGCACTGAACGGACATGAACGATAGCCGATTCCATATCGTCATCGTCGGCGGCGGGACCGCCGGATGGATGACCGCCGCGCTACTGGTACGCCGGCTGCCTGCTGCCGATTACCGTGTGACGCTGATCGAATCCGACGAGATAGGGACGGTCGGGGTGGGCGAGGCGACGTTGCCGCACATCAAGCTGTTCAACGACATGCTCGGGCTCGACGAGGCGGCGTTCATGCGCGCTACCAGGGCGAGCTTCAAGCTGGGGATCGAGTTCCGCGACTGGGACCGTCCCGGCGATCGCTACATCCACCCGTTCGGCGCGTTCGGCGAACCGTGGGGCGGGGTCGAGTTCCAGCATCACTGGCTGCGCGCCCGCGCCGCCGGCCACCCGGTCGCCCCGCTCGGCGCCTATTCCTTCGCTGTGTCGGCGGCCGAGGCCAATGTCTTCGACCTGCCCGACAGCGATGCGGAATCGATCCGCTCGACCTATTCCTATGCCTATCATTTCGACGCCGGCCTCTACGCCGCCTTCCTGCGCGAGTGGGCTAGAGCGCGGGGGGTGACGCGGATCGAGGGGCAGGTGCTCGATATCGCCCGCGACACTGCCTCGGGCAACCTGACCAGCCTGACGCTCAAAGGGGGCACGACGATCGCCGGCGATCTGTTCGTCGATTGCACCGGCTTCCGCTCGCTGCTGCTCGCCGGCCAGTTCGAGGCGCCATGGGAGGACTGGACGCGCTGGCTGCCCTGCGACCGCGCACTGGCGGTGCCATCGGCGCACAGCGACGACTTCCATCCTTACACCCGCTCGACCGCGCGCACCGCCGGCTGGCAGTGGCGCATTCCGCTGCAGCACCGTGTGGGCAACGGCTATATCTTCTCCAGCCAGTTCATCGAGGTCGATGACGCGCGCGACGCGCTGCTCGCAAATCTAGATGGCGCGCCGCTGGCCGAGCCGCGACTGCTGCGCTTCGCGCCCGGGCGGCGCGAGCGCTCGTGGATCGGCAATTGCGTGGCCATCGGGCTGGCCAGCGGTTTTCTCGAACCGCTGGAATCGACCAGCATCTATCTCATCCAGGCGGCGGCGATCGATCTCGCCAATCTGATGCCGCGCGCCGAGACCAAAGGCACGCCGTTCGACCCGGCGCTGGCCGCCGAGTTCAACCGGCTGACCAGCATGCAATATGAGCGGGTTCGCGACTTCCTGATCCTGCACTACATCGCCAACCGCCGCGAGGGCGAGCCGCTATGGGACTATCTGCGGCACATGCCGATCCCGGACAGCCTGGCGCACAAGCTGGCGCTGTTCCGCGCGCGCGGCGCCCTGCCCAATTATCAGTACGGTTTGTTCGCGCGCGACAGTTGGCTGTCGGTGCTGGTGGGGCAGGGGATCATGCCCGGCGGACATGACCGGCTTGCCGACACTTATGACCTGGCGATCGTCACTGCGAAGCTCGACGATTTTGCCGGGCGCATCGCGCGCGGTGTGAAAGCGATGCCGTCGCAAGGCGACTTCATCGCCGATTATTGCGCCGCCAGCGAGGTCGTCGCCGCATGAACGGCGCGCCCAACCGCGTCGTCGTCGTCGGCCGCGACGCGGCCTTGTGGCTTGCCGCGACCGCGCTGCGGCGCGCGCTGGGTGGGGCTGGTGTCGAGGTGGTGGCGGTCGAGTTGCCGGCGCGGCTACATCCCGGCCGAGTCCATGCCAGCCTGCCGCCGCTCGAGGCGCTGCACAACCGGCTCGGGCTGGATGAGGCGACATTGCTGCGGGCGACGCAGGGTGGTTATGCGCTGGGCTGGAACCTCGCCCCACCGGCACCCGCCGTGCCCTTCTTTCTGGCGCATGGCAGCTATGGCGCGTCGATCGATGGCAATCCCTTCTTCCCTTACTGGCTGAAGGCGCGCGGGCTTGGCATGAACGCCGCGTTCGAGGATTTCAGCCCGACCGCGATGGCCGCGCGCCATGGCCGGGTGCTGCTGCCCGATGCCGAGACCGAAGCATTTGGCCGCACAGATTATGGTTATCATCTGCCGGCGCCGGCCTATGCCGGGCTGCTCAAGAGTCTGGCGCAACGCGCCGGCGCGACGCTGCACCAGGCGCGCGACGTGCTGGTCGAGCGCGACGGCGCCGATGGCACGATCCGCGCGGTGATCGCCGATGCCGGCCAGCGCATCGCGGGCGAGCTGTTCGTCGATGCGAGCGGCCAAGACGCGGTGCTGGGAAGCGCGGCTCAGCCGTTCGCAGCGTGGGAGGGCGAGCAGGCGACCGATCGCCTGCTTGTCGCCCATGCACCGCGCTTCGCCTCGGTGCCAGTCTATGGCGAAATCCGTATCGCGCGCGACGGCTGGCTCGCGCTGCATGCGACGCGCGCCGGGACGCAGATCGGCTTCGCTTTCAAGGCGCGCGACCTGTCGGACGCGGACGCCCTCGCCGCCGCCGGGGCCATGGCGAAGCTGCCGCTCGGCGACGTGACGATCGAAACGCTCGCCGCCGGCCGTCGCGAGACGCAGTGGGCGGGCAATTGCATCGCGATCGGCGCGGCGGCGTGTCGGCTCGATCCGTTGTTCGATCTCGACCTGCATGTCGCGCAGCTCGGCATCGTGCATCTGTTGTCGCTATTTCCGGTGAGCGGTGCCTTCGCCGCCGAGCGTGACGAATATAATCGCATCCTCGGCTCGACGCTGGCGCGCCTGCACGATGCGAGCGCGGCCTTTTACGGGCTCAATCGCTTCGAGGGGCCGTTCTGGCAGGCGGCACGCGCGGGGCCGGTGACAGAGGCGGTCGCCCACAAGATCGCCGCCTTCCAGGCGCGCGGTGAGATCGCGCCGATGGAGGATGAGAGTTTCGCCGCCGACTGGTGGCAGGCGCTGTTTGCCGGGCTGGGCGCCGCGCCGCGCAGTTGGCCGCCGGTGATCGACGCGACCTCGCCCGAGCATATCAAGGACGAGTTCCGCCGCATCCTCGGCTTCGTCAAACGCAAGGTGCTCGAGCAGCCGGCGCATGACGCCTATCTCCAGCTGCAGGGCGGGGCGGCATGAACATGGCCGCCGGCCTCCCCCGGCCCGATCTCGACGCGCTGCCTTCGGTGGGCGAGGCGACGCTGGCCACGCGAGCCGATCTCGATGCGCTGCTCGCCATTGGTGAGCCGGTGGTGGTACGCGGACTGGTCGCCCATTGGCCGCTCTGCGTCGCCGCAGCACAGGGGACCGCTGCGCTCGCCGCCTATCTCCGCGCCCGCGACCGCGGCGTACCGGTGCCGGTGATGGAGGCGCCGGCGGCGAGCCAAGGCCGCTTCGGCTATGGCGAGGATCTGCGCGAATACAGCTTCACCAAGCGCTCTCGCCCGCTCGGCGAGACGCTCGACCGCATCGCCCGTGCCGCGACACGGCCCGATGGCCCGACCGTGGCGATCCAGTTGCTGCCGCTGGCCGAGCAATTGCCCAATGTCGTCGCCGACAATCCCATGCCGTTGCTGCCCGCCGATTCCAGCCCCAAGCTGTGGCTCGGCGGCGCGGTCAGGACGCAGATCCATCACGACCGCGACCATAATCTTGCCTGCGTCGTCGCCGGGCGCCGCCGCTTCCTGTTGTTCCCCCCCGATCAGGTGACCAACCTCTATATCGGCCCGCCCGACCGCGCCCCGCCGCTCAGCCTGGTCGATCCCGAGATACCTGATCTGGCGCGTTTCCCACGCTTCGCCGAGGCGCTCGGCAACGCCATGGTGGCCGAGCTCGGCCCGGGCGATGCGCTGCTGATACCGCGTTACTGGTGGCACCACGTCACCTCGCGCGACCCATATAATGCGATGGTCAATTACTGGTGGGGCGGCAGCCAACGCGGGCTCGACGACCCGCGCACCCTGTTCCTTGCCGCCTTGCTCGCGCTGCGCGACCTTCCGCCACGCGAGCGCGATTATTGGCGTGCGATGTTCGAGGCCTATGTGTTCGACGACAGCGGCGCGGCGCTCGCCCATCTGCCGCTGGCGCTGCGCGGGCAGTTCGGCGCGCTTGGCCCGGGTGAGCGCGCGACGCTGCGCCGCCAGCTCCAGACCTCCATCCTTACGGCGTGACGATGCGCGCCGCCATCTTCCACCGGGAGTATTGCATGCCGCTCAAGGTCCTGTCCGTAGCCGCCGTGCTGCTGCTCGCACCGATCGCGGGCCAGGCCGCGCCCGCGCCGGCCGCGCCGGTGAGCGCCGTGCGCGATGGTGTCGAGCTGCGCCAGGGGGATGCGGTGCTGCGCGTGACCGCGCTCAGCGACACGATCCTGCGCGTGCGTATCGCGCGCGACGGCCGTTTACCCGAGGATGCCAGCTGGGCGGTGCCCGCCACGATGCGCGCGCACACCATTGCGGTACGCGGCACCGCCGATGGCTTCGCCACCGCCGCGCTTTTGGTGCATGTGACGCCCGACCTGCAGCTGACCGTCACCGATTTGCAGGGTCGTGCGAT
>NZ_JAQGLG010000156.1 GCF_028292965.1 Sphingomonas bacterium
AGCGCGTCCTGATGGGCCTGCTTCTGCTGCCGGATATAGAGCTGGTCGCGATCGCGCCCATGTGCGGCGCGGAGTGCGGCAAGGTCGCGGCGTTGCTCGCCATCGAGCATCGGCGGGCGTGGGTGGAGCCGCGCACGCAGCGCCGCGGTCTTGACCATCGCGGTGCTGTTGCTGTGGTCGCGCACCATCTGTCGCGCAAGGCGCGCCACCTGCGGGTCGCGCGACGACGACATCAGCTGTCCTTCCTGGCGCTCGAACAGGTCGCTCGCGCCGGCCTTCATCAGATAGACCGGGGTCGGGACAGCGGAGCCGGGCAACGCCGAATGGCCCATCGGGCCATGCTGGGCCGCCAAGGTCGCGGGCAGGACGGAAGCCGCCAACGCGGCGATCAGGGTCAGGCTCGGTTTCATCATCCTCTCCTCTCGTGAATGGCTCATTCGTCGGCGGTGCCGGGTTCGGCCATCTTGCGATGCTGCTCGGCCATCACGCCGACCGGCGTGACATGCGACGCCGCCACCTGGAGCTTGTTCTTCCAGCCCGAGACGATGCTCGCCTTGCCCGCCATCAGCGCGTCCCAGCCATCTCTGGCGACATCGACCGGGTCGCTCTTGCTGTCCGACGTGCCGACCGAGGTGTCCATCATGCCGGCGCGATCGAAGAATTCGGTCTCCGTCGGGCCGGGCATCAGCGTGGTCAGCGTGACGCCCTCGCACTCCTTGAGCTCGTTGCGCAGCGCATCGGTGAAATTGTCGAGGAACGCCTTGGTGCCGTTATACACCGCCTGGAAGCTGCCGGGGATGTAGCCGGCGATCGACCCGGTGACGAGCACCTTGCCCTCGTCGCGCGCCAACATCTGTTTCAGTACCTTTTGCAGCAGGTACAGCGTGCCGGTGATGTTGGTGTCGACCACCCGGCGCCAGTCGGCGACCTCCTGATCGAGAAAGCCGTGGCCCAGGCCACGCCCGGCATTGGCGCAGAGCAGGTCGATCTGGCGCGCGCCCGCAGCGGCCAGCAACCGGTCGACGCCCTCGATCGAGGACAGGTCGGCCTCGACCGATTCCACATTGGTGCCGAACTGCTTGAGATCCTCCGCCGCGGCATCGATCAGCGGCTCGTCGGCGACGACCAGCAGGTCGTAGCCGTTCTGCGCGGCGAGCGTCGCGAGTTCGAAGCCGATACCGGTCGAGGCGCCGGTGACAATGGCGAGTTTGCTGGACATTGTGGGACTCTCCTCAGGCGGCGGCGAAGTCGGGCTTGAGCACCACCTTCGTCACTTCGTTCTGGTTGTCGTGGAACATCTTGTAGCCCTTGGGCGCATCCTCGAGCGACATGCGGTGCGAGATCAGGAAGGTAGTATCGATCTTGTCTTCCATGATCGCATTGAGCAGCCCGGGCATGTAATGCTGGACATGCGTCTGGCCGGTCTTGAGCGTCAGCCCCTTCTCCATGAACGCGCCGAGCGGGAATTTGTCGACGAACCCGCCATAGACCGCCGGCATCGAAACGCGCCCGCCCTTGCGGCAGGCGATGATCGCCTGGCGGATCGAGTGGGTGCGGTCGGTGCCGAGAAAGGTCGAGGCCTTGATCTGGTCGATGACGTTGTCGACGAAGAAGCCATGCGCTTCGAGGCCGACCGCGTCGATCACCGCGTCGGGGCCGATCCCGCCGGTCATCTCCATCAGCGCTTCATAGGTTTCGGTCTGCTCGAAATTGATCGTCTCGGCACCGAACTTCTTCGCCAGTTCCAGCCGGTGCGGGAAATGGTCGATGGCAATGACCCGCTCGGCGCCCATGAGGAAGGCCGACTGGATCGAGAACAGCCCGACGGGTCCGCAGCCCCATACCGCGACGGTATCGCCGGGTTCGATCTGGGCATTCTCCGCCGCCATCCAGCCGGTCGGCAGAATGTCGGACAGGAACAGCACCTTCTCATCCTCGACGCCGTCGGGGATGACGATCGGGCCGACATCGCTGAACGGCACGCGGACATATTCGGCCTGGCCGCCGGCATAGCCGCCGGTCATGTGGCTGTAGCCGAACAGGCCCGACATGGGCTGGCCGTAAAGCTCCTGCGCGATGTCCTGATTGTCGGCAGGCAGGCCGTTGTCGCACGCCGAATATTGGTGCTTGCCGCAGTGGTAGCAGCTGCCACAGGCGATGGTGAACGGCACCACGACGCGCTGGCCTTTCTTCAGCGTCGACTTCGGCCCGACCTCGACCACTTCGCCCATGAACTCATGGCCGAGCACGTCGCCCGCCTGCATCGTGGGGATATAGCCATCGTACAGGTGAAGATCGGAGCCGCAGATCGCGGTCGCGGTCACCTTGATGATGCAGTCGCGCGGGTTGACGATGCCGGGGTCGTCGACCGTGTCGACGCGCACGTCGTGCTTTCCGTGCCAGGCCAAAGCGCGCATCAGCCGCCTTCCTTTTCGAACTGGGCGCGGTTCATCGCCGCGGTGGCGATCTCGCCGGTTTCCATGAGTTGCTTGAATCGGCGCAAATCGCGCCGCGCCTGGATCGCCGGCTCGCGCTGGAACAGCTTGGCGACGATCTTGCCGATCGTGCCGCCGGGCGGATCATAGGCGATCGTCGCCGTCACAACCGTGCCGCGCGCACCGGCGTCACGGAAGGTGATGCGCCCGGAATTGGGCACATCGGCGCCTTCGTCGGATTGCCAGTAGATCGCCTCGTTCTCGATCTCCTCGGTGACCGTCGCGTCCCATTCGACGGTCTTGCCGCCCGGTGCCTTGACCACCCAATGCGAGTGTGTCGCATCGCGTGCCTCGACGCTGACGACGTTCTCCATGAACGAGGCGAGGTTCGAGAAGTCGCGATAATAGGCGTAGAGCTCGGCCGCCGGCCGGTTGATCGTGACCGCGCGACCGACCAGTTCGCGGTCCGCGTCCAGATCCTTGGCGGTGGTCGGCGGCGCGTCGTCACGCGTCGCGGAGCGTTCGGCCAGCGCCGTGTCGTCGCCCTGCATCATGCCGGCTCGGTCACGCGCTCGGCCTTGGCATTGGCCTTGCTCTCGGCCATCTGCGTCAGCTTGTCGTCGGTGGCCTTTTCCTCGGCCAGCGTTTCGGCCAGCACCGCGGCGCAATCGTTGCGGCCGAGCTGTTTCGCCCAGGCGATCAGCGTGCCGTAGCGGGTGATCTCATAATGCTCGACCGCCTGCGCCGCGGCGATCAGCGCGGCATCCAGCACCGCCTTGTCGGCAACGTCGGCGGCAATGTCATCGGCTTCCTCGATGATGCCGTCGATCGCCGGGCAGGTCACGCCCTTGGGCTCCTGTCCATGCATCTGGAATACCTGTTCGAGCCGGCGGATCTGCCCCTCGGTCTCGCGCAGATGCGTCTCGAAGCCCTGCTTCAGGCCCGGGTCGGTGGCCTTCTCGATCATCTTGGGCAGCGCCTTGGTGATCTGGTTCTCGGCGTAATAAATGTCCTGCAGGGTGTGGACGAACAGGTCGTCGAGCGTGGCAATATCCTTCGAGAACAGGCCCATGACGGTTCCTTTCCAGTTGGCGATATGGTCGGCCGGAAAACCGCGGAAGGGGGGAGCGACACGGCTTCCCGACCATGTCCCGCTCAACGCAAGGCCATCTGGTGAGTTGCGGAGATCGAAGGGAAAATCTGTACAACCTGGGTTAATCTGATCGCGACGGGAACGAAATGACCTGCTCGCGCGATCAGTCAGTCCGGGAACCTGGCAAGGTACGACGAGGTCGACATATGGACGAATTCTTCACCCGCATCGCCTCGCGTTCGGCGTCCTTTCTCGGTGCGCCTTCGGCCTTTATCGGCTCGACCCTGCTGATCGTCATCTGGGCGGCGAGCGGGCCGGCACTGCATTATTCCGATACCTGGCAGCTGATCGTGAACACCGCGACGACGGTGCTGACCTTCCTCGCCGTGTTCCTGATCCAGAATAGCCAGAATCGCGATGGCGCGGCGATCCAGGCCAAGCTCGACGAGGTCTTGCGCGCGCTCGACAAGGCGCGCACCGAATTCGTCGGCATCGAACATCTCAGCGACAAGCAGATCTCCGAAATACGCACGAAGCTGGAAGAGGAAGTCGGCCAGACAGACGATGGGCGCACCAAGACGATCGAGGGCACGGTCGAACATCTCGCCGACCGGGTGTGAGGCGTCGATGGCCATCCGCCCCGCCCTGATCAAGACTTCCGGCTATCTGGTCTCGTCGGTCAGCGTGGCGCTGCTCGGCGCCGTCACATGGAAGACGGCAAGCGCCAATCCGCTGCTGCTCGCCTGCCTGATCGGCGGGATGACGCTGTCGATCCTGGGGATGATCCTGCGCTGGATCTCCTATCAGATGGAGGAATAGGCGCGCGCCGCGTCGGTCAGCAGGTCGAGCGCGACACGCAGCGCGGCGAGCCGCACCGGCCCCCGCCCGATATCGCCGAAATGCTCCTCGCGCGCTGCCAGTTCGCCGCCGCGCGACAGACAGGCGAAATGCACCAGCCCGGGTTCGTCGTCCGGCCCGCCGGGGCCCGCGAAACCGGTGATCGAGACGGCGATGTCGCCATGCGAGCGGGCCAACGCGCCGCGCACCATCGCCGCCGCGGTCTCGGCGCTGACCGCCCCGCAGCCTTTGACGATATCCGGGTCGATCGCCAGCAGCTCGCATTTGGCCTCGTCGGTATAGACCACGAAGCCGCGCTCGAACGCCCGGCTGGCGCCCTCGACATCGGTCAGCAGCGAAGCGAGCAGGCCGCCGGTGCAACTCTCAGCCGTGACGATGGCGATGTCGCGCGCGCAGGCCAGATCGAGCAGCGCGCGCGCCGCCTGTTCGATATCGTCGGGCAGGGCGGCGAGCAGTTCGCTCATGGCGGAAAACTCCCTTTCGAACATGAATGGTGGATTAACTTGTATTGAGGCGCCTCGGTTGCATCGGCGCTATTATCCGAGTCGAAACAGGAGGATGGCATGGCTGACGACGATCTCATCTATCTGCTCCGGCGTGCCGCCGACGAGCGCGCGCGCGCCGAAAAGGCGATCGATCCGGCGGCCCGGGCGGCGCATGATGGCCTCGCGCAACGGTACGACCAGCGCATTCGCGAACAGAGCGCCGGCAAGGTCGCGCAGTTCCACGGCTGACCGGCTGTCACGGTCGTTGCGCGCCGCGCCATAGCGGCTGCCGTTCGGCCAGATCGTTGCGGATCGTCGTCGCGGCCACCCCGCCCTCGCCCATGGCATGGCTGATCTGGTCGAGTCCTTTCACGACATCGCCCGCGGCATAGAGCCCGGCCACGCTGGTGCGCTGATGCGCGTCGACCACCAGGCAGCCATCCTCCGACATGTCCGCACCAAGGCCGCGCGCAAGGTCCGAGCGGATCGTCGAGCCGAGCGCGGGATAGATGCTGGCAAAGGCGCGGCGCCCCACAGCGGTGTCGAGCGCGATGCGGTCGCCCTCCAGCGCGAGCGGGCCGCAGGGGCCATCGAGCACTGTGACGCCGGCACGGTCGAGCACGGCGCGGTCTTCGCGCGAAAGGACATGGGGTGCATCGGGCGCGATCAGCGTCACTTCGGCGGTGAAGCCGCGCAGGAACAATGCCTCGCGCATGCCGTGGGCGCCGGTGCCGATCACGCCTACATCGCTATCGGTCACCTCATAACCGTCGCAGATCGGGCAATAACGCAGCAAGCCGCGCCGCAGCGCCGCGGCGTGGTCGCGCTCGCTGATGTCCGGCCGGTGATTGTGCACGCCGGTGGCGATCAACACGCTGCGGGCCGCAATCGGCCCGGCGCTGGTGGTGAGGTGGAAAACGTCGCGCCGGCGGGTCAGCGCGGTCGCTTCGGCGGCTACGATGCGCGCGTCATAGTCCTCGGCCTGGCGCGCCATGCGGCGCAGCAGCGTGGGACCACGAATGCCGCCGGGAAAGCCCGGCACATTGCGCGTGCGTGGGATCAGCGCCGCGCGGCTGTCGCGCGCATCGACCAGCACGACCGACAAGTGAAAGCGCGCGAGGTACAGCGCCGCGGTCAACCCGGCTGGGCCGCCGCCGATCACGGCGCAATCGATGAGGGCTTGCATCATGCCGGGTCAATCGCGCGTGTCATGAAAGACCAACCACGGCAGGGCCTTCATGGTTCCGCGGGTCGCCCCGCGGGCGCTAAACCTGGATCAAGGCGCGCCTGCGGAATGTCGGGCAGAATAAGCCATGCCGCGCTTCTTCTTCCACGTCGTGAACGACATCGCCACGCTGATCGATGAGGAGGGAAAGGATGCGGAAAACCTGCACGCCGCCTGCCTACATGCCCGCTCGATCATCGGCGACATCATCGCCGACGAGATTACCGGCAACGCCAACGTCTTCCATCTCAGCGTCATGATCGACGATGCCGAGCATCGCCGCGTCGCCAATATCAAGGCGGTCACCAGCATCGTCATCTCGGCTGATCCTTTCGCCGCGTGATGGCGCCGCCGGTTGTATGAGCAAGGTCAACCTATGATGCGACACAGAAACCAATTTGGATTAAGGAAGAAAAATCGCCGGAGGTTCATACAGCGTGTCGGCGACTGAGAGATAAGCAGAGCTCCCGCCCAGGGAGCCGTGTGATGTCCGACAATTCCCTCATGCCGATGGTGCGCAAGCTCGAAACGCGGGTCAAATTGTCACCCGACGACCGCGAGGCGATCCTGCGCCTGCCGCATTCGACGCGCATTTATGAGGCGCCGGCCTATGTCGTGCGCGAAGGTGCGACGTCGATACGCCATTGCTCGTTGATTTCCTCCGGCTTCGCCTTTCGCCAGAAACTCACCGCGGATGGCGCGCGCCAGATCGTTTCGGTGCACATCCCGGGCGACTTTCTCGATCTGCAGCATCTGTTCCTGAATCAGGCCGACCATAATGTGCAGGCGCTGACGCGGCTTCACACGGTCGAGATCGAGCGGCATGCGCTGCAGGATATCGTGCTGCGCTACCCGACCATCGGTCATGCGATGTGGCTCGACGCGCTGATCGATGCGTCGATCTACCGCGAATGGGTGCTCAATGTCGGCCAGCGCAGCGCGCGGCAACGCATCGCCCATTTGCTATGCGAATTTGCCGTCCGGATGGAGGCTGCGGGCTTTCGCGATAAGGATGGCTATCAGTTGCCGATGACGCAGGAGCAGATCGGCGATGCCGTCGGCATGACCAATGTGCACGTCAACCGCATGCTGAAATCACTGGTCGAGGAAGGTATCATCCGCCGCGACAAACGCAGCGTGAAGATCGCGGAATGGGATCGCCTGCGCGCGATCGGGGATTTCAGCGCGCTTTACCTGCATCTCGATCAGGCTAGCGGGGGGCATCGGCGGAGCGATAGCTGACGCCCCCCCGATTCGACCGCGTATGATCGAACGCGCCCGGCAAGGACCCGCCGG
>NZ_JAQGLG010000126.1 GCF_028292965.1 Sphingomonas bacterium
CATGACCAAGCTGGAAAGCTATCAGCGCGGTGCCAGCTTCGCGGCGACCGAATTCTATTGCGACGTCGAGGGCCGGCCGGATGATCCGGGTCTCGAACGGGCGCTGGCGGAACTCGAATTCCAGACCAAGTCGATGCGCGTGCTGGGGACTTACCGGCAGGCACGTGCGCGGGGGCAAGGGTGAGCCTTTTTCCAACTTACCACCCCGGCGCAGGCCGGGGCCCGGTTGGGAGACAGATGGTAAGTGGGCGCATCGCCAGCTAACTGGCTACGTACCGACTGGGCCCCGGCCTGTACCGGGGTGGTCGCTTGGGTGCGGAATGGATTGCTGAAAGATTAGCTCCGGTAGCCGCCACCAAGCGCCCGGTAGGTATCCGTCGCAACCAACAATTGCTGGCGACGCACCGCGAGCAAGGTACGCTCGGCGTCGAGCGCTGCGGTCTGGGCGATGACGACTTCGAGATAGTCGGCGGCGCCGTCATGGTAGCGCACCATGGCCAAATCGCGGGTACGCTCGGCGGCGCTACTCGCGGCGGCCTGGTCGCGTTCCTGTGCGGCGAGCAGACGGGCGCTCGACAGATCGTCCTCGACCTCGCGGAACGCGGTCAGCACGGTGCCGCGATAATCGGCCGCCGCCTCGTCATATTGGGCGCGGGCGATGCGCACGCCGGCGCGGCGCCGTCCGCCGTCGAAGATCGCCAGCGCGGCCTGTAACGGTCCGAGTGCCCAGAATGTGCTTGGCGCGCTCAGCAAGGAGGCGCCGGTCGTTTCAAATCCGCCGCCGGCACCGAGCGTGACGCTGGGAAACAAGGCCGCGCGGGCGACGCCGATCTGCGCATTGGCAGCAGCGACGCGTCGCTCGGCGGCGGCGATGTCGGGGCGGCGTTCGAGCAACGTCGAGGGGATGCCCGCGGGGATGGCCGGCGCGCCGGTTTCGGCGGTGGCGACCGGGATGGTGAGATCGGCAGGCGCCTTGCCGACCAGCACGGCGATGGCGTGTTCGTTGCGGGCGCGGTCGATCGCGGCGGCCGACAGTTCGGCGCGGGCGCTCGACAATTGGCTGGCCGAACGGCTGACATCGATGCCTGACGCGATACCGCCGCCGTGGCGGGTGTCGGTCAGGTCGAAGGCGCGCTGATAGCTGGCAACCGTCTGGTTGAGCAGTGCGATGCGCGCGTCGAGCTCGCGCATGGTGAAGTAGATCGTCGCGAGTTGCGCCTGCAATCCAAGCCGCGCGGCGGCGAGATCGGCGGCGCTGGCTTCGGCGCGGTCGCCGGCGGCGCGTGCGTTGTTGCGCACCCGGCCGAACAGATCGATCTCATAGGAGAGCGAGGCGCCGACGCGGTAGTCGTTATAGGTCGCGGCATTGCCGCCGCCGAGGGGGCGATCGGCAGAGGCGTGATCGCGACTCGCGCCGGCACCGACATCGACCTCGGGCAGCCGGGCGGCGTCGGCCTGGCGCGCCACCGCGCGGGCCTCGGCATAACGCGCGGCGGCGGCGGCGAGATCGAAATTGCCGTTTTCGATCCGGCCTTCGAGATCGTTTAGCACAGGGTCGCCGAACGCCTGCCACCAGTCACCGGACGTGGTGACGGCGCTGCCCGCCGGCTGCCATGGGCCGGCTTCCTTATAGACCGCCAGCGCAGCGAGCGCCGGGCGCTGATAGCCGGGTGCGAGCGAGCAGCCCGCGATACTCAGGGCCGTCGCGGCGAGCACCACGGATCGCGCATATCGCCGCATGTTACTGGCGAACCTTGACCCGGTCGCCCGATTGCAGCGAATCGGGCGGGCTGTCGATGACGCGGTCGGTGGCGGACAACCCCGCGCTGATCTCGACCTTCTCGCCGAGGTCGCGGCCGATGGTGATGGTGCGCAGCTGCGCCTTGCCGTCGGCATCGAGGATTGCGACCTGCGTGCCGGCCTTGCCGATAATCAGCGCGCTGGATGGGAGCGACAGGCCGGTGCCGGTGGCCAGCGGGAAGCTCGCCTGCGCATAGGCGCCTGGTTTGAGCGCGCGATCACCATTGTCGGCCTCGAGCTCGACCAGCACCGTGCCCGACCCCGAATCCACCGCGCCGGCGCTGCGGGTCATCGTAGCGGTGAAGCTGCGGCCGGGATATTCGGGCAGGGTCAGTGTGACCGTCATGCCTGGGTGGACCTGTGCCGAATAGGCCTGCGGCACCTTGACGAAGATCCGCATGCGGCGGACATCAGCGACGGTGAACAGCGGCTGGGCGGCGCCGGTGCCGGTCGAGACCAGTGTGCCGATGTCGATCGCGCGGGTCGTCACCACGCCGCCAAACGGCGCGGTCAGGCGGGTGAAGCCCTGCAGTGCGCCGAGCCGGGCGACATTGGCGCGCGCGGCGTTGCTGACCGCTGTCTTGGCGGCGAGATCGCCGGCCTTTTCGTCGGCTTCCTGCTTCGACACCGCGTCCTTGGCCAGCATGATCGACCAGCGCGTCGCGGTGGTCGCGGCGAGCTGCTGGTTGGCGAGCGCGGTCTGCAGGTCGGCGCGCGCGGCGAGCAATTGCTGGTCGACCTCGGGCGCGTCGATCACCGCCAGCAACTGGCCGGCACTCACTGGCTGGCCGATATCGACATACCAGCGGCGGACATAGCCGTTGGTACGGGCATAGATCGGCGCACTGTTGAGCGCTTGAAGAGCGGCCGGCAGGGTTAGTGCGCCGCCGTTGCTTACCGCAACGGGATGGATCACGCCGACGGTCGGGACCGACTGCGCGGCCGTCCACCCGGCCAGCTGGCGCTCGGAATGGACACGCGTGGCAATGCCACCTGCGACCACCACCAGCGCGGCGACGCCGGCCATGATCAGCCCCTTGCGCATCGATCGATTGTTGGCGGGTTCAGACATGCAGTTCCTCCAGGCGCAGGGCCTCGGGCGCTTGCTTCGTCGCGGAATGGCGACGGTGCGCGATGGTGAAGATGACGGGGACGAACATCAAAGTGGCGAAGGTCGCGACGGCCAGGCCGCCGATCACCGCGCGGCCGAGCGGGGCGTTCTGCTCGCCGCCCTCGCCGAGGCCGAGCGCCATGGGCAGCATGCCGATGATCATCGCCAGCGCGGTCATCAGCACCGGGCGGAAGCGCGTCATGCCCGCTTCGAGCGCGGCGCGCAGCGGCTCGCCATGCTCGGCCAGGCGCTCGCGGGCGAAGCTCACCACCAGGATGGCGTTTGCCGTGGCCACGCCCATGCACATGATCGCCCCGGTCAGTGCCGGCACCGACAGGGTGGTGCCGGTGACGAACAGCATCCAGATGATCCCGGCAAGCGCGCCGGGCAAGGCGGTGATGATGACGAACGGGTCGAGCCAGCTCTGGAAGTTCACCACGATCAGCAGGTAGATCAGCACGATCGCGGCGAGCAGGCCGAAGCCGAGGCCGGAAAAGGCTGTCTGCATCGTGGCGTACTGGCCGCGTAGCGTGACCGTCGTGCCCTTGGGCGTCTCGGCCTTCATCTCGCGCAGCACCTGCTTGATGTCGCCGGCCACGGCGCCGAGATCGCGGCCGTTGGGGGTGGCGAACAGGTCGTAGACCGGGGCAATATTATAATGCGAGACGACCGCCGCAGAGGTGCCGCGCGTGATGGTGCCGACGCCGCCGAGGATCTGCGATCCGTTGTTGGCGGTGCCGGTCACTGGCAGGTTGGACAGGTCGCTGAACGAGCCAACCTGATATTCCGGGGTCTGGGCGACGACTAGATAGGACACGCCGTTCTCTGGGTTGAGATAATAGACCGGCGCGGTCTGCGAGGTGCCGGCGAGCGAGCTGGCCACGCTGTTGGTGACGTCGCGCTCGGTCAGGCCATATTGGCCGATGCGGGTGCGATCGACCGCCACGTTGATCTGCGGATAGCGCGACGATTGCTGCAGCCGGGCATCGGCCACGCCCGGGATCCCGGCGATGCGGCGCAGTATCTTCTTGGCGAACGCAGCATTGGCTTCGCCATTGTTGCCGGCGATCTGCAGGTCGATCGGCGCCGGGGCGCCGAAGTTGAGGATCTGGCTGGTGATATCTGCCGGCAGGAAGGAGAAGGTCGAGCCGGGGAATGCCGATGGCAGCTGTTCGCGCAGCATCCGCACATAGTCGGCGGTCGGATGGTGATCCTTGGAAAGCTGGATCAGGATGTCGCCATCCTGCGGCCCGATCGTACCGGAATTGTTGTAGGTCGTGTTGATCGCGCTGACCGGCAGGCCGATATTGTCGACCACCGATACCAGCTCGTCGGCCGGGATGATCTTGCGGATCTGCTGCTGAATGCGGTCGAACTCGGCCGACGTGTCCTCGATCCGGCTGCCGACCGGCGCGCGGACGTGGAGCGCCATCTGCCCCGCATCGACCGTGGGGAAGAAATTCTGGCCGAGGAACGGCACCAGCAGGAACGAGACGGCGACGACCGCGACGAAGCCGATGATGAACGGCCTTGGCGTGCCCAGCGCTCGCTCGAGCAACGCACCATAGCCGGTGCGGATGCGCTCGAACCGACTCTCGAAGCCACGTTGGAAACGGATCAAGGGGTTGCGCGAATCCGGCGTACCGGCGGCATGTTCGTCGGCGCCGACGGCGTGCGGCTTGAGCAGGTACATCGCCATGGTCGGCACCAGGGTGCGCGACAGGACGAACGAGGCGATCATCGCGAACACCACGGCCAGCGCCAGCGGCACGAACAGGAAGCCGGCGACGCCGGGCAGGAAGAACATCGGCACGAACACGATACAGATGCACAGCAGCGAGACGAACGCCGGGGTGACGATCTGTGCCGCGCCGTCGAGGATCGAGCGGATCACCGGCTTGCCCTGTTCGAGGTGCCAGTTGATGTTCTCGATCGTCACCGTCGCATCGTCGACCAGGATGCCGACCGCGAGGCTCAGACCGCCGAGCGTCATGATGTTGAGCGTGTTGCCGGTCGCCGCCAGCGCAACGATCGCGGCGAGGATAGCGAGCGGAATCGAGATGGCGATGATCACCGTCGAGCGCCAGGAGCCGAGGAACAGCAGGATCATCATGCTGGTCAGCGCTGCGGCGATGGCGCCTTCCTTGATCACCCCGCCGACCGCCGCCTTCACGAACAGCGACTGGTCGCCAATCGGCACGATCTTCAGCGCGGCGGGCAGGGTCTCCTGGATCTTGGGCAGCGCGTCCTTGATTCCCTGGACGATCGCCAGCGTCGAGGTCGAGCCGTTCTTTAGGATCGTCATCAGAACCGAACGCGCGCCGTCGACATGCACGACATTGGTCTGGGGCGCCGAGCCGTCGCGGACATGGGCGACGTCGCGCATATAGATGGTCGCGCCGTTGACCACCTTGATCGGCAAATTGTTGAGCTCCTCGACCGATCCCGGCGCATTGTTGAGCTTCACGGCGTATTGGAACCCGCCGATCTTGGCGAAGCCGGCCGGGTTGATCTGGTTCTGCGCGGTGATCGCGTTGCCGACATCCTGTGCCGACAGGCCCTTTGATTGCAGCGCCTGCGGGTCGAGGTCGATCTGGATCTGGCGCTGGCGGCCGCCCGAAGGGTAGGGGATGGCGGCGCCCGGCACGGTGACGAGACCCGGGCGCACCTGGTTCTGCGCCAGATCGAACATCTTGCCTTCGGACAGGCCCTTGCCCGACAGCGCGAGCTGGATGATGGGCACGGTTGAGGCGTTGTAGTTGAGGATCAGCGGCGGCGTGCTGCCCGGCGGCAACTGCTTGAGCACCGTCTGCGAGATGCTGGTGACCTGGGCGGTGGCGACACGGATGTCGGCGCCGGGCTGGAAATAGATCTTCACCACGCCGATGCCGGGCATCGACTGACTCTCGACATGGTCGATATCGTTGACCGTGGTGGTCAGCACGCGCTCGAATGGCGTGACGATGCGGCCCGACATCTCGTCGGGCGACAGGCCGCCATATTGCCAGGCGATGGCGACGACCGGCACCTTGATGTCGGGAAAGATATCGACCGGCGTGCGGAACGCGGCGAGCACGCCGATCAGCCCGATCAGGATCGCCATCACGATGAAGGTGAGCGGCCGCGACAGCGCTACGCGGACGATGCCGATCATGCGTCGAACGTCCGGCGCAAAGGGCAGGCGAAGGGGAAGGTCTGGCTGGGGAGCAAGGGAACCTCGGGTTGCAGCATCCCGCGGAGGGGAGGGGGAGTTACGGGATGCTGCGGCGCGGCAAATGGGGGCGCCGCCAATGACAGTCCAATATTGTTTGCGGCATGATCGATATGTAAAAGCTCTCAATCATGGAGCTACGTCATCTTCGTTATTTCGTCCAGGTCGCGGAGGAGTTGCATTTTGCCCGCGCCGCCAAGCACTTGGGAATCTCGCAACCGCCTCTTAGCCAGCAAATCCGCGCGCTGGAGGATGAACTGGGCGTCCGGCTTCTCGATCGTACCAGCCGGCGGGTGATGCTGACGCCGGCGGGGCGCATCTTTCTGGAGGGCGCGCGGGCCACGCTGCAACAGGCCGATCGTTCGATCCTGACCGCGCGGCGGGCGGCGCGCGGCGAACTCGGCCAGCTGGCGATCGGATTCAACGCTTCGGCGCCGTTCGTGACCCAGGTGTCGCGTGCGATCCACGACTTTCGCCAGGCCTATCCCGAGGTGACGCTGCTGTTGAACGAATTGCCGGCGGCGGCACAGATCGAGGGACTCGACGACCATCTGCTCGACCTGGGTTTCATGCGCAGCCCCGCGCAACCGGTGCTGCCGGCCGGTCTCACGGCCCAGCGGCTGCTGCGCGAGAAACTGTTCGTCGCGATGCGTCCGGATCATCCGCTGGCGTCTCGTGACGGGTTGCATTTCACCGATCTCGCCGGTGAGCCGCAGATACTTTACGCGCAGGATCTGAGCAGCGGCTTCACCGAGGAGTTGATGGGCATGTTTCGCGCCGCCGGGGTCGAGCCGCTGATCGCGCAGCGCGTGCGCGAAGTCACCACATTGTTCAGCCTGGCCGCGACCGGCATCGGCGTGACGATCCTCGCCGAATCGATCTGCAGCCTGCAATCGGCCAGCCTGGTCTATCGCCCGTTGATCGATGACTGTGCGACGACCTCGCTGTGGCTCCTGCACAGGGCCGACGAGATGACGCTGCCGTGCCGCCATTTCATGGACATTCTCGCGCTGCCGTTGTGACGTCGCCGGCTTGGCCAAAAGCTACCGGACTGGTGTAGGGAGGGGCGATGAAGGCACTTGTCGACCCGAGCAATGCGCTGGCCACCGGCCTAGCCGCGATCCGCAAGCAATATCAGGTGCCGGATGATTTCTCACCCGAGGTACTGGCGGCGGCCGAGGCGGCGGCGAAGCGCGCGCCGACCGCGCATGTCGACCGGACGGACATGCCCTTCGTGACGCTCGACCCGGCTTCATCGACCGATCTCGATCAGGCCTTTACCATCGAAGCTGCCGGCAGCGATCTGTTGCTGCACTATGCGATCGCCGACGTCGCGTGGTTCGTCGACGACGGCGATGCCGTGGATGTCGAGGCGTGGAAGCGCGGCGCGACGCTCTATCTGCCCGACGGCAAGGCCCGCCTCTATCCCGCCGTGCTGAGCGATGGCGGGGCCAGCCTGTTGCCGACGGGGCCGCGCCCAGCGGTGATCTTCACCGTGCGCGTAACGCCCGATGGTTCGGTGAAGCTCGACGGCGCCGAGCGTGCGATCGTGCGCAGCCGTGCCAAGCTCGCCTATGACAGCGTGCGCGACAGCGACTTGCCGCCCGATTTCGCCGAACTCGCAAAACGCATCCAGGCCGCCGAGGACCGGCGCGGCGCGGCACGGGTCGATCCGCCCGAGCAGGAGGTCGATGGGCTCGGCGACGGGCGTTATGCGCTGGCGTTCCGGCCGTTGCTGCAGTCGGAGATCAGCAACGCGGCGATGTCGCTGGCGACCAACCTGGCGATCGCCGACGCGTTGCAGGCGCATCATACCGGCCTGTTCCGGGTGATGGCGCCGCCCAATCAGGGTGCCGTCGAGCGGCTGCGCCATACCGCCAAGGCTTACGGCCTGAAATGGCCGGGCAACGAGACGCTCGATCAGTTCGCGCGTGGTCTCGACGGCACCGATGCGAAACAGGCGGCCTTCATGCTGGCGATCCGCCGCGCCGGGCAAGGGGCATCCTATGTTCCCTACAAGGAGGGCGTGGTGCCGTGGCACGCGGCGATGGCGGCGACCTACTGCCACGCCACCGCGCCGCTGCGCCGGCTCGCCGATCGTTATGTCGTGCGCGCGACGCTGGCTATCGCCAATGGCGAAGCGGTGCCCGCGGCGGTCACCGATGCCTTCACCCGGCTCCCCCAGGTCATGGCCCATGCCGACCAGCTCGACGGCCAGATCGGCCGCGCCGTGATCGATCTCGCCGAGGCGGCGATGCTCAAGGATTCGGTCGGGCAGATATTCCAGGCGGTGGTCACCGATGTCGACGATCGCGGCGCGCGCATCCAGCTGCGCGACCAGCCGGTGGTTGCGCGTGTCGCGGCCCAGGCGGTCGGCCCGGGCGACGCGATCGGCGTCAGGCTGACCGCCGCCGACCCGGCCAATCGCGCGATCAGTTTCGAGCGGGTGTCCTGAAGCGATGGACCTGGACGATCAGCTGCGCCGCTATTTCGGCACCACCGACCTCGCCACGCTGCCCGAGGCGGCGCTTGCCGCCGGTACCGAGCATATGCTGGTCGATTTCGGTCTGGCCAAGGACCGCAACCGGCGCTTCGCTTTATGGGCGCTGATGCACATGCTGGGCGTCGCGCCCGATCTCGACGTGGCGTTCAAGGACCCGCAGGACCGGGAGATGGCGCGCGACTTCATGGATTTGGCGGCGCGTGCCGACGAGGATCCCGCAGGCTAGGGTCTGGATCCTAGTAAGCGAAATACGGCCCCTGCGTGCTGCCCGCCTGACGACCCTCGATCGCGGTATAGACGCTCTTCCCGAAAAAGAACGGGATGCCGAAGTCGAAGCTGTTGGCGAAGGGCAGCGGGGGCGTGACGAGCGTCGGGTTGACCCCGAGGCCGGGCGCGACATTGGCGCTGGCCGAGGTGGTGATCGCCGGATTGTACAGCGTGAAGGCGCCGCTGCCGTTGGTGCCGTTGGTTCCGCTCAGCACCGGCGAGAGCGGGGTCGGCGCGGCCGGGCAATAGAAGACGTTGAGGAAGGTCTGGGTGCAGATCGGCAGGGTCGCGTCGATGAAATAATAGTCGTTGCTGCCGGTATCGAGGAAGCTCTGGGTCAGCGCCTTGCCGTTATAGGTGGCGGTGACGAAGCCCCGCCCGCGTGAACTGCCGGACGTGGTCGTCGGGAGGATGGTTGTCGCGGTCAGCGCGTTGTTGCTCTGCGTGCCGATGCCGAAATAGACCGTGCCAGTCAGCGTGGTCACGCCGGCGGGCGCCACCGACGGCAGCACGATCAGCGTGCCGTTATTGTCGCTGGCGAAAGCCGCGACCGGATTGGGCAGCTGCTGGAACGGTGCGGCGGCACTGGCGGTGCGCGCGATGATCGCCGAGCAGCCTGCGGCCGGGCAATCATAATAGGCCGCGCCCGAGGCAAGCCCCGACTGGCAGGTCGACCCGCAATCGCTCGCCGTGGTGCCGACGCCGATGATGCCGTTGGCGCCGAACGCCTGCACGGTATCGATGTCGGTGCCGCCGCCCGACGAGCAGGAAGACGGCGCGGTGGCGAAGACCCCGGTGTCGCCGATCGCCTGGAAGGGCATATTGGCGACGTTCTCGCCGGCGATCGAGAAATCTGCCTGGCGGACCGAGCCGAAGGCGTAGGAATTGACGTATTTATAGCATTCGCCGACCGGATTGCCGGTTGCATCGCTCTCGGTCGGCAGCGCCGCCATCAGGCTGGCGTTGATCACCGGCTTGATGATGCGCAGGCCGACCGAGCCGGTGTCGAGGATGATATGGTCGATCGTCTGGCAATTGGTCGTCGAGCCCGGCGCGCAGATGGTGACCGAGACGTAGGGCTCGTTGAACGCGGTATAGGCGTCCGGCCCGGTGTTGAGCGCGGCCGGTCCCGCATCGAGCGTGACGGTGGTGAAATTGGCCACCGTGGGGCTGCTGGTAGGTGTCGGCGTGAGCGTTGATGTCGGCGCCGCTGTCGGGGTCGAACCACCACCGCCGCCGCCGCACGCGGCGAGCGTGGAAGCCAGGCACAGGCCGAGCAATCGCGGGAGCAGCGCGCGCATCTATTGCAGGTCCGTCACGGCGAAGTCGACCGGGGCCAGCGCCGGGATGTACGCGACACCCCAGAAATAACCCATATGCCCACCGGTCTGGATGACCACGTCGGAGCGGACGAGCTGCATCGGCTGGCGCCGCGCGCGCGGGTTGATCCGGGTATTGCCCGCCTGCAGCCGGTCGAAATAACCACCGAGCAGGGAGCGCAGGTCGGGCTTGCCCGGCCCGGACCAGGTCAGCGCATAGACCCGGCCATTGGCGCTGGTGAATTCCCTGACCAGGCCGCCATTGGGCAAGGTCATGTCGTGCCGTGTGTTGGTGCCGCGCGGCGTCGAGGTCAGCCGGGCATCGAGATGGGCGCGATCGACCTGCACGCCGGTCATCGCACCGCCGAGCTCGGCATTGACCGCGCAGGGCAAGACCAGAACGGCAAGAGCCGGGAGGGAGAATGATTGCCTCAGACGCATGACCATGGCCGCCTTTCACGCCGAGGCGCGATGTTGCGCGTGCTGTTTTCTCCCGGGCACGCGTTGTGAAAATATCCGCTGCGGCGGGTCATGTGTCAATCGGGTTGAGCGGGCATAGGCGGCTGAAAGATTTGCGGTTTTTTTGCGTGCTGCGGGAGAGTCCTTCCCCCGGCCTGCGCCGGGGAAACGGACAAAATGGGCGCAGTGAATTTTGATGCTGGACGCCCAGGGGCAAACCGCAGGATCTAAACCCCCGCCCATTCCCTGAGCAGCGTATAGGCGATGGCATAAGGCGGCGGCGGCAGGAACGGGCCCGGCTCGCCGGCCAGCACGGCGCGCACCACGTCGCGTTCGACCCAGATAGCGTCTTCCAACTCATTGGTGTCGACCGTCAGCGTGTCGTCCTCGGCCATGCCGACGCACGCCATCATCAGCGAGGAGGGGAAGGGCCAGGGTTGGCTGGCAATATAGCGCACCGCGCCGACGCGCACCCCGGCCTCTTCATGAATCTCACGCGCGACCGCTTCCTCGATCGATTCGCCGGGCTCGAGGAACCCGGCGAGCGCCGAATAGCGCCCCGGCGGCCAGCCCTTGCCGCGACCGAGCAAGGCGCGGCCGTCATATTCGGCGATCATGATCACCACCGGGTCGACGCGCGGGAAATGCTCGGCGCCGCAATGCGGGCATTTGCGCGCCCAGCCGGCACGGAAAGCTTCGGTCATGGTGCCGCAATTGGCGCAGAACTGGTGGCGCGAATGCCAATCGATCACGCTGCGCGCCGCGGCATAGGTGGCGGCCTCGCTCGGTTGCAGCGTCGCCAGCGCATGGATCATTGCCGGGGAACGCATCGGCGTTGCCTCGGCGGCGCGCGTGCCCGGCAGGTACGCCGCGAAATGCGGCCGGGCGCTCTCGTCCAGCCCGAGCAGGATCAGCAACGCATCTTCCGGTGCATCGGCCAGCGTCGTCCAGCCGAGCCGGCCATCGTCGCCGACCTCGGGATGCAGCCCGTCGAGCTTGAGCAGGCGCGCACGCCAGTCGCTCATCGCCGCCGCCAGCGCCTCGCTGTCGTGGCGCAGATGATCGGCGCGGTCGAGCGTGCCGCCGGTCAGGCCCGGCGCAACCATCGCGGACATGCTCACTGCGCGCGCGTCATCCGTGCGGCGTCGGCGAACAGCGCCGGCACCACTTCGCTGCGCAACCCCCAGCGTTCGCCGGGGAAGTAATTGACCATCACCGTGCCGCGTATGTGGCGCACCGGATCGACATAGGCGATCGTGCCGGCCGCACCGCCCCAGCCATAGGTGCCCTTGCTGCCGCCGCCCGGCGCATCCTCCAGATAAACCGAACCGCCCGCGCCGAAGCCCATTTTCGGCCCGGTCGTGGTGCCGCCGGTCGTCGCCGCGACGCCGCCGAAAGTGACGCCGGCCGGCAGCAGGTTGGACATCATGAGATGGGCGGTTCCGGCCTTTAGCACGCGCACGCCGTCGAGCGTGCCAAAGTTTTGCAGGGCATGGAGAAAGCGGTCGTAATCGCGCGCCGACATCACGAGACCGGCGCCGCCATAGGGGAAACTCGGCGTCGTCAGCCAGATCGAGGTGGCGCCCGCATCGAGCGCCATGCGCGCGGTTGCGGGGATTTTCGCCGGGTCGACCTGCTGGCCGACCGAGGCCATCGCCTCGCGCATATAGATGTAATTGGTGGCAAAACGCGCGACTTCGGACTTTGGCACCGTCCAGTAGCTCGACCTCATCTTGAGGGGATCGAAGATGTTTGCCTGGACGAAGGCATCGAACGACATGCCGCTGGCCTTCTCGATCACCGCACCCATCACGTCGAGGCCGATCGAGTAGCTCCATTTGGTGCCCGGCTCGGCGATCAGCGGCAGCGTCGCGACGCTGGCGGCAAAGGCCTGGATATCCTTGGGTCGCGTGGCGCGCGCCGGCCCTTCCAGCTGCTGGTTGACCTGGGCCGGGTTGATGCCGAGCCGGTTATACTCGGCGAGCAGCGGCCCCTTGGTGATGATGTTGTAGCCCAGCCCGGCGGTATGGGTCAGCAGGTTGCGGATCGTGATCTGGTGCTCGGCCGGCCTGGTCGCCAGCGAATGCTCCGGATCGGTCAGCACGTTCATATGGGCGAAGCCGGGGATGAAGTCGCTGACCGGCTGGTCGAGCTTCATCTTGCCGCGTTCGATCAGGATCATCGCCGCCAGCGCGGTGATCGGCTTGGTCATCGAATAGACCCGCCACAGGCTGTCGGGGCCGGCCGGGGCCGCGCCGGCATCGTCGGCGATCTTGCCTGCGCTGACGAATATGGTCGGTCCATCACCAATGCCGAAGGCACCGACGATGCCCGGCATCTTGTTGTCGCGGACATAGCCGTCGAACAATGCCTGGGTCGTCGGGAGCGGACTGGTGGCGCTGATCGCGACGGGTGCCGGCGCGGCCTGTGGCAGGGCTTGGCCGGCCAAAGCGCTCGCGCCGAGCACCAGCGCGATGACCGCACTTCCCGTAATAAATCGTCGTATCATGCGGATATCGCTCCCCTTATCGTCATCGCCGCCTTGGCGAACACCGTCGGCAACCCCGCCGACTCGATATCGCCGATTGGCCACCACTCCCCCTCGGCATGCGACACGGCGGTGCCGACCGCAAGCGCGAGATCGAGCGTGAAATGGGTGAAGCCGTGCGACACCGTGCCGTCGATCAACTGCCAGCCATAACCCTCGGGCGCACCGGCAAGGCCCGGGGGGGTGTCGCTCCACGGCCCGGTCGGCAGCGCGCGCATGCCGCCGAGCAGGCCGCGATCGGGCCGACGCACCAGCAGCACCGCGCCCTCGCGCGTCGCCCAGAACACCGTGCCATATCTGTGTGGTCGCGCCGCCTTGACCGTCTTGACCGGGTAACGCGCCGGATCGCCTTCGGCCTGGGCGCGGCATTCGGTCATCAGCGGGCACAACAAGCAACGTGGATTGCGTGGCGTGCAGATCGCGGTGCCGAGATCCATCATCGCCTGGGCGAAATCCCCGGCACGGGTGTCGGGCGTCATCCTGTCGGCGGCGATCCGGATCAGCGGCATCGCCCCCGGCAAGGGCGCCGCGATCGCATCCAGCCGCGTCACGACACGCGCGACATTGGCGTCGACCGCCACCGCGCGCCGGCCGAAGGCGATCGCGGCGATGGCGGCGGCGGTATAGTCGCCGATCCCGGGCAGCGCCCGCAGGCCGGCTTCGGTATCGAGAAAGCGCCCGCCATGTTCGGAGACCACGGCGCGGGCACAGGCGATCAGGTTGCGGGCGCGCGCATAATATCCGAGCCCGGCCCAGGCGGCCATCAGATCGGCGTCGCTCGCTGCCGCCAGCGACTCGACCGTCGGCCAGCGCGCGACGAACATTTCGAAACGCGGGCGCACTGTCGCGACGGTGGTTTGCTGCAGCATGATCTCGGACAGCCACACCCGATACGGGTCCGCCGCGTTGGTCCCGGGCGGGCTGCGCCACGGCAGGCTGCGCGCATTGGCGTCATACCAGGCGAGCAGGCGTTCGGCGATGACGGAAGATCGCTTGGCGGGCACGCCATCGCTATGGCATGGACGACGCGATGAGCAAGCGTGGCGTACCCGCTCCCCCAGTCGAAAAGCCGCGCGGCGGCCGTGCGCGCGCCGTGTCGGAACTCGTGCCCGATATCGGCCGCGCCGCATTCCGGCGTTTCGGCTTCGTGCAGAGCGCCGTGGTCAGTCGCTGGGCGGAGATCGTCGGCGCGCGTTATGCCGGTGTCTCGGCACCCGAATCGATTCGCTTTCCCCACGGGCAGCGCAGCGGCGGCACATTGAACCTGGTGGTGCGTGGCGCCCATGCCCCGATGATGCAGCACATCGCGCCGGAGATCATCGAGCGGGTCAATCGCTTCTTCGGTTACGATGCGGTCGCCAAGCTGCAGTTTCGCCAGGGCGACGTCCCCGCGCCGGCGCCGCGCAAGGCGCCGCCGTCGTTGAAGCCGGTGCCGGTCGAGCTTGGGGCGAGCTTGCGCACCATTGCGGATCCGGAATTGAAGGCAGTGCTCGAGGCATTGGCGATGGGCGTCGCGGCGACGCGCGGCACGCCGCAAGTCGGAACAACGGAGGAATGATGCGACTGTTTCTGCTCACCGCGGCGCTGATCGCCGCGCCCGTCATCGCCGCACCCAAGCCGGCGCCCAAGCCCGTGCAACACCACCCGCTGCAGCGCACCAGTCCGGCAGCGCCCCGCGGACCGGTCGACTGGGTCAAGACCTTCGCCGCCACGCCTGAGGGCGGCGTGCGGATGGGCAACCCCAATGCGGCGGTCAAGCTGGTCGAATATGGCTCGCGATTCTGCCCTTATTGCGCGCGCTTCCACGCCGAATCGATGGCCAAGCTGCGCGGCAGCTATGTCGCCAGCGGCAAGGTCAGCTACGAATTTCGCGATTTTCCCGTGCATGGCGCGCTCGATCTGGCGCCGATCCTGATCGGCCACTGCGTCAGCACGGCGAATTATTTCCCGCTGCTCGACCAGATGATGGCGGCGCAACCGCAGATCCTCGCGCATGAGGAGGATGTGGTGCGCCAGGTCCAGGCGATGAAGCCCGCCACGCCGACACTGACCGCCATCGCCTTTGCCGAGAAGCTCGATCTGATCGGTTTCATGGCGAAGCGCGGCATGCCTGCCGCCCGGACCCGTGCCTGCCTGTCGTCCAAGGCGGGCTTCGACGCGCTTGCCAAGAGGGCCGACGACGCCAATCGCCTCTACCAGATTCGCGGCACGCCGACCTTCATCGTCAACGGCAAGGTTGCCGACGGGGTCGGCGACTGGGCCGGGCTCGAGCCGGTGCTCAAGGCCGCCGGCGCCTGATCAGTTTTTACCAGGAGTAACCCCTATGAAATTCTCTCTCCTCTTCGCCGCGCTGCCAGCCCTGTTGCTGGCAGCCTGCGGTTCGGGCGGCTCGACCGGGTCGGGAAACGACGTTGCCGCCGTCGCGCCCGTCGCCGGCGCCAAGCCGCCGGCCGGGACCAGCTGGCTCGACACCGTCAGCGCCACGCCCGAGGGCGGTTATGTTCAGGGCAATCCCAACGCGCCGGTTAAGCTGATCGAATATGGATCGCGCCTGTGCCCCGTCTGCGGCAGGTTCGCCCAGGAAGGCGTGCCCGCGCTGCGTGCCGGGCCGATCGCCGCCGGCAAGCTGAGCTACGAGTTCCGCGACTATCCCGTTCACGGCGCGCCCGATCTCGGGCCAACCCTGCTCGGCCACTGCGTCGCGCCTGCCGCCTATTTCCCGATGCTCGATCAGATGTTCGCGGAGCAGGGGCAATTGCTCGCCAAGGAAGAGGCTGCAATCCAGGCGATGCAGGCGGTACCGAACGCGACGCCGGTGCAGATCGGTACGACCTTCGCCGAAAAGATGGGCTATCTCGACTTCGTCAAGCAGCGCGGCGTGCCGGAAGGAAAGGCGCGGGCGTGCCTCGCGGACCCGAAGGGTTACGAGCTGATCGCGACCCGCAAGGACGCGGCCGACCAGCAATATAACATCAGCGGCACGCCGAGCTTTATCGTCAACGGCACACTTGTGCCCAATGCCAGCAGCTGGGACGCTCTGCAGCCGGTGCTCAAGGCGGCCGGCGCGCTGTAAGGCGCGTCGTTCGGGGGAACAGCGCGCGTGCAGATCAAGCGCCTCAGGCTTACGGGGTTCAAGAGCTTCGTCGACCCGGCCGATCTTCGGATCGAGCCCGGGCTGACGGGGATCGTCGGCCCCAATGGCTGCGGCAAGTCCAACCTGCTCGAGGCGCTGCGCTGGACGATGGGCGAGAACAGCGCCAAGTCGCTGCGCGGTGCCGGTATGGAGGATGTGATCTTCGCCGGCACCTCGACCCGCCCGTCGCGCGATTTCGCCGAGGTATCGATCCTCGCCGAGATCACCGGGCAGGAAACCGAGGTCGTCCGGCGTATCGAGCGCGGCGCGGGTTCGGCTTACCGCATCGATGGGCGTGACGTGCGCGCCAAGGATGTCGGCCTGTTGTTCGCCGATGCCGCGACCGGCGCGCATTCGCCGGCCCTGGTCAGCCAGGGCCGCATCGGTGCGGTCATCGCCGCCAAGCCGATCGAGCGCCGCGCGATGCTCGAAGAGGCCGCCGGAATCGCCGGCCTGCATGTCCGCCGCAAGGATGCCGAGCAGAAGCTTCGTGCCACCGAGGCCAATCTCGCGCGGCTCGACGAACTGATCTCCGACCAGGACGCGCGTGCCTCGGCCTTGCGTCGCCAGGCGCGCCAGGCCGAGCGTTACCGGCTGTTGTCCGACCAGATCCGCACTGCCGAGGCGCGGCTGATCTTCGCGCGCTGGCGTGACGCCGCCGCCGCCGCCGATGCCGCCAAGGCCGAGGCGGCGGGGTGCGAGCAACGCGTCGCCGCGGCGGCCGAGGCGCAGCGCGCAGCGGCAGCTTACCAAAATGAGGCGACCGAGAAGCTCGCCGCCGCGCGCGCCGAGGCGCAAGCCGCGCGCGACCGCGCTAGCGAGGCCGGCCACCGCCTTGCCGGATTGCGCTCGGAGCATGCCTCCGTCGAACGCCGCATCACCGAACTCGGCGACAACCGCGCGCGGCTCGCCGATGACCGGGTACGTGAGGGCTCGCTGGCCAGCGACGCCGCCGAGGCGATCGCCCGGCTCGCCGAAGAGGCGACGATGCTCGACGTGCGGATCGAGGAAATTCTCGGCCAACTGCCGCGCCACGACGCCGCCCTGGCCGAAGCCGAGCGGCTCGGTCGCGATGCCGAGGTCGCGCTCGCCCAGGCGCTCAGCCGCCAGGCCAGCGAGGCGGCCGATGTCCGCGTCGCCGACGCCGCGCTCGCCGCCGCCCGCGCGCGCCACGATCGCGCCGCGCGCGACCTCGCCCGCATCATCGCCGAGGCCGCCGCGCTCGGCGACCCCGCGCCCCTGCTGGCGGAACGCCGCCGTGCCGAGGAAGCGCGCGCCCAGGCGTTGCGCCATGCCGAGGGCGCACGCACCGCGTTGGCGCGCGCCGATGCCGGCGAGCGCGAGGCGATCGCCTCGCGCGACCGCGCCCAGGCCGCGCGTGCTGCCGCCCATGCCGAACTGACCGCGCTCGACAGCGAGGCGACCGCGCTGACCAAGGCGACGCGGCGTGACGGCAAGGACCGGCTGCTCGACCAGCTTCGCGCCGATCCGGGCTATGAACGCGCGCTTGCCGCCGCGCTGGGCGACGATCTCGAAGCCGGGCTCGATCGCAGCGCCGATCGCTTCTGGGCCGGTGCCGAGGCGCAGCCCGGTGACCCGGGCGCACCCGCCGGCACCGTTGCGCTGGGCAAGCATGTCGCCGCGCCAGCGGGACTGGCGCGTCGGCTGGCGCAGGTGTTCGTCGCCGATGACGACGCCGATCAGCCGCTCGCTGTCGGCCAGCGGTTGGTGACCACCGCTGGCGTGCTGCGCCGCTGGGACGGTTACATTGCCAAATCGGGCGGCGCCGCCGCGGCCGAGCGGCTTCAGCGCATGAACCGGCTGCGCGCGATCGAGTCAGCGCGTCCCGCCGCAGTGCGCGCGGTCGAGACGGCGGAAGGCGAACTCACCCGGATCGACGAGGCGATTGCCGAGGCGCGCCGCGCGGCGAGCGACGCACGTCGCCTGCTCGAATCGGCCGAGACCAGCGCCCGCGACGCGGCCCGCGCCGAGGACCGCGCGGCATCGGCGATCGAGCGGATCGAGGCACAGCGTGGCGATCTCGAAGGACGCCGCCAGCGCGCGGCGAGCGAACAGGAAGAGGCTTCGGGCGATGTGACGCGTGCCGAGCGCGAGCGCGCTGCGCTGCCTGATGGCAGCGAGACGCGCGACGCCGTCGCTCGCCTGTCGACCGAGGCCGAGACCCGCCGCACCGCTGTCGCCAACGCCCGGGCCGAACGCGCCGCACTCGACCGCGGCATTGCGCAGGATCGCGAGCGGCTCGCCGCCAATGGCGCCGAGGTACGCGGCTGGCGCGCCCGCGCCGGCGAGGCCGCGCGGCGCATCGCCGAGATGGACAAGCGCGCCGCTGATCTCGCCACCGAGGCGGAGGCTATCGCCGGCAAGCCCGCCGCGCTCGCGGCCGAGATCGCCGCGCTGGAAACCTCGCACGGCACGGCGCGCGCCGAGGCCGAGACGTTGGCTGCGGCCGAACGCGCCGCCGATGTCGCGCTGCGCCAGACCGAGGCGCGTGCCCAGGCCGCATCCGAAGCGCTGGCCGACGCTCGTGAGGCCCGCGCCGGCGCTGCCGCGCGCGCGGAAAATGAGGAACAGCGCCGCATCGAAATGGGCCGCGTCTCGGGCGAGCGCTTCGAATGTCCGCCGCCGGTGCTGCCCGAGCGTGTCGGCTTCGACAGCAGCACTGTGCGCACCCCGGCGGACGAGTCCGCCGCGCATGACAGGCTGGTGGTCGATCGCGAGCGCATCGGCCCGGTCAACCTCGTCGCCGAAACCGAGCTCGCCGAGCTTGAGGCTGCCAGCATCGGCAACCTTGCCGAGCGCGAGGAACTGGGCCTAGCGGTCAACCGGCTGCGCGGTTCGATCGGCACACTCAACCGCGAGGGGCGCCAGCGTTTGCTCGCCGCCTTCGAGGCGGTCGACGGGCATTTCCGCCGGCTCTTCACCACCCTGTTCAACGGCGGCCAGGCGCATCTCGCGCTGGTCGATTCCGACGATCCGCTCGAAGCGGGCCTCGAGATCATGGCCCAGCCGCCGGGCAAGAAGCTCCAGTCGCTCACGCTCCTGTCTGGCGGCGAGCAGGCGCTCACCGCGGTGGCGCTGATCTTCGGCCTGTTCCTGACCAACCCGGCGCCGATCTGCGTGCTCGACGAAGTCGACGCGCCGCTCGACGATGCCAATATCGAACGTTTCTGCGACCTGCTCGATGCGATGACGAAAGAAACGCTCACCCGCTATCTGATCGTCACCCACAATGCCGTGACGATGAGCCGCATGCACCGCCTGTTCGGCGTGACGATGGTCGAGCAGGGCGTCAGCCGGCTGGTGTCGGTCGACCTCGGCGGCGCCGAGACGTTGCTGGCGGCGGAATGAGAAACGCGGCGCACTTCGCGACGATCGCGCTGGCGCTATTGCTGTCGGGATGTTGGTGGGAGGGGCCGCCCTTTTATCGTGGCGATCCGCGTGACGCGGGGCCGGTGGCGCCCGGCTGGTACAGGGTCGATGTGCTGGGCAAGAACGAACGGCCGATCGTGCAACATGTCGAGTGGCTGGCGAATGGCGAGACGCGTACCACGCCGCGCCGGGTGACACGGGAAGACGGCGTCGGTCATTTCGTGGCGACACGCCTCGAAGTCCCGGGTCGTCATTTGTGGATCATCCAGAGTCGCGGCGATGAAAAGCCGGACACCGCCGCGATCTATGGCCTGGTCGAACGTCACGGAGACTTGCTGGACATCGCTTTCCCGATCGACTGCGACAGCAGCGCAGAGATCGTGCGCGCGGCTGGTGGTACGGTCAGCGGAGGAAGCAGGCCGGAGGCAATCGACATGACACCGACGGAAACGCGGCGTCACCGACGCAAGGGAGCGCCTGATCCTCACGTGGAACCGACGACGGTAATGACCCCAACGACTGGCCCAGTCCAGAATCAACATTGCACCTTCGCGGATCGATCGTCGCTCGAGCGCGCCTTGGTCGCTTATGCGACGGCTCATCCGCATCTTGACGGCGGCCTGTTGCTGCGAAAGTTGTCCGACTGACATGAGCGCCGCACAAACAACCGACCGCACCTTCTTCGGCCAGCCGATCGGTGTCGCCTATCTCGCCTTCACCGAGGCGTGGGAGCGCTTTTCCTATTACGGCATGACCGCTTTGGTCGTGCTCTACATGGTCCAGCAATTGCTGCTGCCCGGGCATATCGAGCATGTCGCCGGCATGTCCGGCTTCCGCCACGCGCTGGAAAGCGTGTTCGGGCCGCTGTCGACCCAGGCGCTCGCTTCGCAGATCTTCGGTTTCTACACCGGCTTCGTTTATTTCACCCCGATCATCGGCGGGTTCATCGCCGATCGCTGGCTCGGCGCGCGACGTACCGTGCTGATCGGCGCTGGTGTGATGAGCGCCGGCCATTTCCTCATGGCGTTCGAGCAAAGCTTCCTGCTCGCCATCCTGTTGCTGATCATCGGCACCGGCTGCCTCAAGGGCAATATCTCGGCGCAGGTCGGTCGTCTTCATCCGCCCGAAGACGAGGCTGGCCGGACGCGCAGCTATGCTGTCTTTTCCATGGGCATCAATGTCGGGGCGGTCTGTGGCCCGCTCGGTTGTGGCCTGGTCGCGCAACTTTATGGCTGGGACTATGGCTTCGGCCTCGCCGGCGTGATGATGCTGCTGGCGGCGCTGACCTATCTCGCGGGCGACCGTTACCTGCCGCCGGAAGCGCCGCGTCGGCGCGATCGGTCGCCCGCCGAACCGCTCACGCCCGCGCAGCGCCGCACCGTTGCGATGCTGATCCTGCTGATGGTCGTCAGCATCTTCCAGTCGGTCTGCTACTACCAGATCAGCAATGTCGGCCTGGTCTGGGTGTCGGAACACGCCGCGCTCGGCACGCCGCTCGGCGACATTCCGGTGTCATGGTTCAATTCGATAGACTCGCTCGCTTCGATCGTCTTTGTGCCGCCGCTGGTCGCGCTGTGGCGCTGGCAGGGCATGCGCGGGCGCGAGCCGGGCGACGTCACCAAGATCGGCATCGGTGCCACGCTCGCGGCCGCCTCGGCGCTGCTGCTCGCGCTTGGTGCGATGGTCGCGGGGCCGGGCCATGTCACCGTGCTGCTGCCGCTGGTCGCCTTCACCGGCATGGGCATCGCCTTTCTCTATTACTGGCCGACGCTGCTCGCACTCGTCTCGCAATCCGCCCCGCCGCGCCTCAACGCCACGCTGATGGGCACGGTGTTCCTGTCGCTATTCGTCAGCAACCTGATCATCGGCTGGTTCGGCGGCTATTACGAACCGCTCGGCCCGACCATGTTCTGGCTGGTCGATGCCGCAATCGGCGGAACAGGCGCGCTGATCATCCTGGTCTTCGGCCGCGCCATCCACCGCGCGCTCCAACCCGCCGCCGATTGACTCGATCGTTCCATCGGCGTAACCGCGCCACCGCTCCACTCCTGGAGCAGGAAGGCAATCAATGTTCGACACGGCCAACCTGAGCGGGATTACGCCCGCCGCCGTTCGAACCTCGCCGAAGCGCTAGCCGCGCCCCGGCCGGGTTCGACGACCCGGCACGCATAATCCCTGAAACGATAGTGATCCGCCCCGACGCCATAGCTGCGTCCGCGCGGGCATGGTGGATATGACATGGGCACGACGACGGTAACGTCGCGGCGGCTGGCTACGATGCTGCGCGCGACACTGACGAAGGATGGGCGCGCCGGAAGGGCGCTGCTCGCATGGGCCGAGGAGCACCGCGCCGATTTCTGGCCGGCGCCACGGCGCAAGAAGGCGGAAGACTCGGCCGAGCGCAAGCTCAGCTGGACGCGGCTCGGCGCGCTCGTCGAAGCCATGGCGGAGGATCCGCTGCCAGACGAACTGGCGCTGGCGGCGGGCAATGTCGCGACCGTGCTCGGCTTCGACGCGCAGCAGCGTGGCGTGCTTGAGGCGGGGCTCGCACTCACCTTCCACCCGCGCATCGCCAAGCTGCGCTGGGCGCTGGAAATGGCGCATGAGGATGTCGCGCGTATCGCCGGTCTGCTCGCCGGCGCCGAGCCAATGGCGGCGGGCAATATGGTGCGCAACAGCCTGGCGGTCGAACTCGGCCTGCTCGATATCGAGATGACGCATGGCGGCGGCGTGTCGCTCTATGTCAGCTGGTGGTTCGAGGATGTGCTCGCGCGCGGCGGGCATGATCCCGAGCGGCTGATCGAGGCACTGGCCGGCAAGCGTCAGGCGGCGGCGCTTTCGCTCGACGACTTCCCGGCGATGGACGGCGACATCGCTTTCCTCGCCCGGCTGCTCGGCGGTACGCTCGATGGGCAGGCGGAGGGGATCAATATCCTGCTCCACGGCCCGCCCGGCGTGGGCAAGACCGAGCTTGCCCGCGCGCTCGCCGCCGCGGCCGGGGCGGACCTGTTCGCGGTCGGCGAGGCCGACAGCAGCGGCCATGAACTGCGCCGCGAACAGCGCGTCGCAGCTTTGCTCCGCGCCCAGCGCGCGCTGCAGCAGGGCGGCCGCGCGCTGCTGCTGTTCGACGAGATGGAGGACATGATCGGCGACGCCGCGCCGAGCGGTCCGGCAAAGCGCTTCGCCAATCGGGCGGGGTCGAAGATCTTCGTTAACCGCATGCTGGAAAGCAACAAGGTGCCGGTGATCTGGACCAGCAACGCGATCGACAATGTCGATGCGGCCTATCTGCGCCGGATGAGTTTCGTGCTGCGGCTCGATCATCCGCGCGGCGCCGATCGCGACCGCGTGCTGGCGCGCATGGCCGCGAGCGAGGGCACTGCGCCCGGCGCGGCGCTGTCGGCGCTCGCCCGTCAAATGCCCGAAACCACGAGCGTGGCGCGGGTCGCGATGCGCGCCGCACGGATCGCCGGTGGTGGTAGCGATGACGACCAGCGCATCGCCCGCGCATTGGTGGTCGGCGTCAGCGGTCGCGCGATCGGGGAGGTGCGTGCATCCGGCCCGCTCGATCTCGACCTGTTCGAGAGCGACCCGCCGGTCGCCGATCTCGTCGCGCGGCTCACCCGGCCGGGCGGCGAGCCCGACTGGTCGGTGCTGCTCGCCGGCCCGCCCGGCACCGGCAAGACCCAGCTCGCCGGCGAGGTCGCCGAGCGGTTCGGTCGCGCGCTGGTCACCCGCCGCGCGTCCGATCTGATGTCGAAATGGGTCGGCGAGACCGAGCAGAACATCGCCCAGGCGTTTCGCGATGCCGTGGCGGAAGGGGCGGTGCTGATGTTCGACGAGGCGGATTCGCTGCTCTACGACCGCGCCACCGCGACGCGCAGCTGGGAGGTCAGCCAGGTCAACGAGATGCTCACCTGGCTCGATCGCCACCCGCTGCCGGTGTTCGCCGCGACCAACGATCTCCGTCGGCTCGACCCGGCGGCGCTCAGGCGTTTCACCTTCAAGCTCAACCTCCGCCCGCTTGGCGCGGTTGCGGCAAGGCAGGCGTTCGCGCGTTTCTTCGACCAGTCCGCGCCGGTCGGCCTCGACCGCCTCGCCGGCCTGACCCCCGGCGACTTTGCGGTGGTTGCTCGCCAGCTCCGCGTCAGCGGCTCGCGTGAACCGGCTGCACTGCTCGCCGCACTGGAGGCGGAACTGGCGGTGAAGCCGGGCACGATGGCGGTGATGGGCTTCTGATCCTTGTGGCGGTCGCGCTGCGCGCGGCCGCCAATTTTTGGTTCGCGCGGAGGCGCGGAGGCGCGAAGGTGTTGCGCGGCGGGCGTCTGAAGCGGGCTCCTCCATCTTTGCGCCTGCTGCAACGGAGAGGTCGGTGGCGCTTCGCGCGGGACGGTACCACGCTCGCAACACCTCCGCGTCTCCGCGCCTCCGCGCGAACAAATCCCGTTCTTCTTCGCACCGCATGCACAGCCACCACGGCGAAACTGATCTACCTCAATTACATCGACGCGCCGTGAACATATAAAGAACAAATGCCCCAGCTCGACACCTGCCAAAAGCTCGAAATCCTCGCCGACGCCGCCAAATACGACGCCAGCTGTGCCTCGTCCGGCTCGGTCAAACGCACGTCGCGCGACGGCAAGGGGATCGGCTCGACCGATGGCGGTATGGGCATCTGCCATGCCTATGCGCCCGACGGCCGCTGCATCTCGCTGCTCAAGATCCTGCTGACCAACAGCTGCATCTTCGACTGCCATTATTGCATCAACCGCAAAAGCTCGAACGTCCGCCGCGCGCGCTTCACCACCGAGGAGGTGGTGCAGCTCACGCTCGCTTTCTACCGCCGCAATTACATCGAGGGCCTGTTCCTCTCCTCGGGCATCATCCGCTCCTCCAACTATACGATGGAGCAGATCGTTGAAGTTGCGCGCAGCTTACGCCAAGATCACCATTTCTGCGGTTATATCCACCTCAAGACCATCCCCGACGCGGACCCGGAGCTGATCCACCAGGCCGGCCTCCATGCCGACCGTATCTCGATCAACGTTGAACTGCCCACCGTCGCCGGCCTGAAACGCCTCGCCCCGGAAAAATCCGAGGCGCGCATCGAAGGCGCGATGAAGGGCATGAAGACCGCAATCCTCGACACCAGCGACGCGAAGAAGCGCTACAAATCCGCGCCCCGCTTTGCCCCTGCCGGACAGTCGACCCAGATGATCGTCGGCGCCGATGCCGCGACCGATGGCGATATCGTGCGCAAGGCCTCGACGCTCTACGATCGCTTCGGCCTGCGCCGCGTCTATTATTCCGCCTTCAGCCCAATTCCGGACGCCAGCGCGGTGCTCCCGCTCCAGCGCCCGCCGCTGATGCGCGAGCACCGTCTCTACCAGTCCGACTGGTTGATGCGCTTCTACGGCTACACCCCAGGCGAGGTCGTCGCCGCGGCCGACGACGCCACCGGCATGCTGCCGCTCGACATCGATCCCAAGCTCGCCTGGGCGCTCAAGTTCCGCGGCCGGTTCCCGGTCGACGTCAACCGCGCCCCGCGCGAAATGCTGCTCCGCGTCCCCGGCCTCGGCACGAAGGCGGTCGGCGCGATTCTCACCGCCCGCCGCTGGCGCCGCCTCCACCTCGCCGATATCGGCCGCCTGACCGTCTCGGTCGCCAAGGTGCGCCCCTTCCTCATCGCCGAGGACTGGCGTCCCACCGCCTTGGGCGACCGCGCCGACCTCCGTCCCCTCGTCGCGCCCAAGGCGAAACAGATGGAGCTGTTCGCAGGATGAAGGCAGATCTGGTTCACGCGAAGGCGCAAAGGCGCGAAGCGCACCATTCTCTCCGCGTCTCCGCGCCTCTGCGCGAACCACTCTTCTTCTTTCGCGCCTTCGCGTGAATCAAAACCAAATCCCGAACCAACGGCTTGCCGCCCGCCAACCCCACGCGCATCATGGCCCATAAAAGGGAGAGGTTCGATGATCCGTATCGCCATGCTGTGCGCCGCCACGCTGATCGCGTCGCCGGCGGGCGCCCGCACCATCACCGTCGCCGCCGGACCCGGCGCGCAGGAGCGGTTGCAGGGCGCACTGCTCGATGCGAAGCCCGGCGACGTGGTGGCGATGGGCGAAGGGCGTTTCAACCTCACCGACGGCCTGTCGCTCGACGTGCCCCGCGTCACGCTGCGCGGTGCCGGGCGCGACAAGACCGTGCTCAGCTTCAAGGGCCAGCTCGGCGCGGGCGAGGGTTTGCTCGTCACCTCCGACGACGTGGTGCTGCGCGGCTTCGCGGTCGAGGACACGCGCGGCGACGGCATCAAGTCGAAGGGCGCCAACCGCATCGTCTACACCGATCTGCGCGTCGAATGGACCGGCGGCCCGAAGGAGACCAACGGCGCCTATGGCGTCTACCCCGTATCCAGCGCGCAGGTCCTGATCGACGGCGTCATCGTCAAGGGTGCGTCGGATGCCGGCATCTATGTCGGCCAGTCGGAACAGATCATCGTGCGCAACTCGATGGCCAGCGGCAATGTCGCCGGGATCGAGATCGAGAACAGTCGCCACGCCGACGTGTTCCACAACAATGCGACGCACAATACCGGCGGCATCCTGGTGTTCGACCTGCCCAATCTGCCGCGCCTCGGCGGGGGCGATGTGCGCGTGTTCGAGAACAATGTCGTCGACAACGACCAGGTCAATTTCGCCCCCAAGGGCAATATCGTCGCCACCGTCCGGCGCGGCACCGGCGTGCTGGTCATGGCCAACGACAATGTCCGCGTCACCCGCAACAATCTGTCCGGCAACGCCACTGCCAATGTGATGATCGTCAGCTACCGCAACAGCTTCACCGACACGAAGTACAACCCGCTGCCGCGCGGGGTCGCGGTATATGAAAACAACCACGGTCGCGCCGGCTACGACCCGCAACTGCCCGGCGCGGACATGCTCAAGGCCGCGTTCGGCGGCACGATTCCCCCCGTGCTGTGGGATGGGGCAGGGGATGCAAAGGCGCTTGGCCTCAGCGTCACCGACCCGGTCAAGGTGCTCGGCATGGGCCTGGCCCAGGGCGCACCGATGGAGACTGCGCATCCCGGCCTGGTCGTGCTGAACGGCGCGCCGCCCGCGGCACCGGCGCCGGTCGTGCTGCCGGCAAGCATGGAGGCTGCCGTCAAGTGATTGCCCGCCCGCTCGGCTGGCTTGCGGCGGCGGCCACCGCGCTGACCCTGCTGGTCGCCGCGACCGCGCCGCGCGGCGTCAATGATGCGGCGATCATTGCCGATGGCTATCCTGCCGCCTTGTCGGACTATCGCCTGTTCGGCGACCTCGCACACCGCAGGCCGACGGCGCGGGTGACGCCCTACCACCTCAACACCCCGCTCTTCTCCGACTATGCCGAGAAGGAGCGTTATCTCTACGTCCCTGCCGGCATGAAAGCAGCCTATGATCCCGACAGGGTGCTTGATCTCCCCGTCGGCAGCGCGCTGATCAAGACCTTCGGCTACCGGCAGAACGGCACTTTCCGCCCGCTGGAAACGCGCCTGTTGCTCCACCGCGCCTCGGGCTGGGTCGCGATCCCCTATGTCTGGAACGCCGACGGCACCGACGCGCTGCTCGCCCGCGCCGGCACCCGCTTACCCGTCACCTTCACCGATCCCGCAGGCCAGTCGCGCACGATCAGCTACAAGGTGCCCAACCAGAACCAGTGCAAGGAATGTCACGCCCTTGCCGGCACGATCACCCCGATCGGCCCCAGGGCGCGCAACCTCAACGACGGCGCCCAGCTTCAGGCGCTGGTAACAACCGGCCTGCTCGACCGCGCTCCCGCCAACGCCCCGCGCCTCGCCCGCTGGGACGACACCACAGCGCCCATCGCCGCCCGCGCCACTGCCTATCTCGAAGTCAATTGCGGCCATTGCCACAACCCGCAAGGCGCCGCCTCCAACTCCGGCCTGTTCCTCGACCGGCCCGACCGCGACGCCGTCGCCCGTGGCCTGCTCAAACACCCCGTCGCCGCCGGTCGCGGCAGCGGCAATCGCGATTTCGATATCGACCCCGGTCATCCGGAAAACTCGATCCTGCTGTTCCGCATGTCCAGCACCGAACCCGGCATCGCCATGCCCGAACTCGGTCGCATGACGGCGCATGATGAGGCGATCGCGCTGCTCACGCGCTGGATTGCCGGGATGCCGTCGGCGCCGCGAACGACTCGCAACTGAAACAACCGCCGCGCTGGCTGGTTGTTGCGCGGCAACCTGAAGGAGTCTCCATGCCCAGCGCCCGCATCTTCGCCGATCTCAAGGCCGATCACGACCGCCACCGCGACCTGCTCCGCCGTATCGACGCAGCCAATGGCGCCGAACAAAGCGAGCTGTTCGAGCAATTCCGTGTCGAGGTGACGGCCCATGCCGCCGCCGAGGAGGAATCGCTCTACGCCACCATGCTGGCCAACCCCGATCTGCGCGATGACGCCCGCCACTCGGTATCCGAGCACAAGGAGATCAGCGACTTCCTCGCCGAACTGGCCGATCTCGACCCCGCCGGCGATGAATGGCGCGAACGCTTCGAAGCGATGCGTCACCGCTACGAGCACCATATCGACGAGGAAGAGGAAGAGATGTTCCCCGCCGCCGCCGAGAAGCTGAGCGACGAGGAGGAAGCGCGGCTGGCCAGGGTGTTCGAGGCGCGCAAGCCGAAGGAGCTGGAGAGGGCCGAGGCGGAGCCGGCGGGGGCGGATGAGCGAGAGTAAGGCTCTTCTTACTCCCCTCCCGCTGGCGGGAGGGGCTGGGGGTGGGCTCGCGCTCTCCGCAAATGACGCCGCTCGAAACGGGCCGGGCGCCCACCCCCGACCCAGCATCGGGAGAACAGCGCCCCGCGCTGTTCAGGTCATGCCGGGGGCATGACCGACCCGATGCTCGCCAGCGGGAGGGGAGGAAGAAGAATGCGCCTCATAACGCTGGCCGAATCCGACGATTTCGACGCATGGCGCGGCGCCGCCCGCGCGCTCGCCGCCGACAACGTCCCGCCTGAAGATGTCGTCTGGCAGATCGGCGATGACCCCACGGATCTGTTCGCACCACCGGTCGCACCAACCCCTGCGGCGCCGGCCACGGTGCCCCCTTTCTCCGTCCCCCGCGCCTTCATCGACCTCGCCCGCAAGGCGATCCTCGCCGACGCCCCCGAACGCTTCTCCCTGCTCTACACCCTGCTTTACCGCCTGCGCACCGAACCGAAACTGATGGACGACCAGACCGACCCGCTCGTCCGCCGCGTCGAACGGCTGGCAAAGCATGTCCGCCGCGACATCCACAAGATGCGCGCCTTCCTCCGCTTCCGCGAGGTGCAGGACGATGCCGGCCCGCGCTTCGTCGCCTGGTTCGAGCCCGAGCATCACATCGTCCGCGCCAATGCCGCCTTCTTCATCGATCGTTTCGCGTCGATGCGCTGGTCGATCCTCACGCCCGATCTGTCGATCCACTGGGACGGCAAGCGCCTCACCCAGGGCCCCGGCGCCAGCAAGGCCGACGCCCCCGAAGGCGACCCGGTCGAGCAGATGTGGAAAACCTATTACGCCGCCATCTTCAACCCGTCTCGGCTGAAGGTCGGCGCGATGCTCAAGGAGATGCCGCGCAAATATTGGAAAAACATGCCCGAAACTGCGTTGGTACCGGGACTGATCGCAGGCGCACAGGCGCGGGAGAGCGGCATGATCGCAAAGGCACGCACCACTATCGGCGGCAATATCGAACAGGCATGGGCCGCGCTGCGCGACGAGGCGGCTGGCTGCACCCGCTGCCCGCTCTACAAGGACGCGACGCAAACGGTGTTCGGCGAAGGCCCGCTCGACGCGGCGATGGTCGCGGTCGGCGAGCAGCCCGGCGACCAGGAGGATCTCGCCGGCAAGCCGTTCGTCGGCCCCGCCGGCCAAATGTTCGACCGCGCGCTGGACGACGCAAAGATCGACCGCACCCGCGTCTACGTCACCAACGCGGTCAAGCATTTCAAGTTCGAGCAACGCGGCAAGCGCCGCATTCACGCCAAACCCAATGCCGGCGAGATCGAGGCGTGCCGCTGGTGGATCGACCAGGAACGCGCGCTCATCCGCCCAATGGTCACCCTCATGCTCGGCGCGACCGCCGCCCGTTCCTTGCTTGGCCGCGTCATCACCATCAGCCGCGAACGCAGCCGCCCGATCGAGCTGGAAGACGGCGGCACCGGCTGGGTCACCGTCCACCCCAGCTACCTCCTCCGCATGCCCGACAAGGCCGCCGCGGCGGAGGAATATACCCGCTTCGTCGAAGACCTAAGGGCGGCGTGGAAGCTGACTGCCCAATAGACCACCCGTCACCCCGGCCTTGTGCCGGGGTCCACCCCTCCGCAGACCCAGCAGAAGTTTTTCGCGCAGAGGCGCAGAGGCGCGGAGACGTTGCTGCGATGGCCATGTCGCGCGTCAGCGCAAAGGATTCACCCGGTGCGGTGGAAAATGAACAAGCGCTTCGCGCCGATCAGGTCGGCGAACGCAACATCTCTGCGCCTCTGCGCCTCTGCGCGAACAAATTTTCACGCGAAGCCGCGAAGGCGCAAAGACATGAAAGCACGCGACCACCGCCCCAGGCGCGAGAATCTTCGCGCCTTAGCGCCTTCGCGTGAATCAAAATAAGTGGGGAGCTTCTGTTGCTCGGTGCTCCCCGTACCGCCGGTTTCCGCTTCTGTTGCCCGGTGCGGCCCGAACCGCGCTTTAGCTTAGTAACCTAGACCGTGAGGCCTTGAGTTACGCTGCGATTGCGAGTGCTTCGTTATCGTTAGCACTTGTGGTTTTGAGCCTTGAACGGGTTACTCAGCCCGGGCAAAAACAGCGCTTTTCAACACACGTCGATCCTGGTTCGGCCCCGTCAGAGGCTTCCCTTGCGGGAAGCTTTTGGTGGAGCCGCCGGGTACTGCCCCCGGGTCCGCTGCATCTATTATACGCCGCACTTTATCACCATAGCCGGGCGAACCCGGCACTTCCTCATATAGGGAGCGCAAAGATAATGAAAAGCCCGCCTTTCGCTCGCCACAATATCGGGCCATAGCGGATATGTTATGTTGACACAGCGTTCCCGCTACGCCCTGCGCGCGATGCTCTTCCTCTCCGAGGCACCCGCCGGCAGCCCGCCCATCCCGATGAACCGCATCGCGACCGGCGCCAATGTCCCGCGCAAGTTCCTCGAACTGATCCTCGCCGATCTGCGCGAGGCGGGTTTCCTGCACAGCCACCGCGGCAAGATGGGCGGCTACCTCCTCGCCCGGCCCAAGCACCTCATCTCGCTGGGCGAGATCATCCGCGTGATCGAGGGGCCGCTGGCTTTGGTCCCCTGCGTCAGCCGCACCGCCTATCGCCGCTGCGCCGATTGCAAGGACGAGGGCACCTGCGCGATCCGGCATGCGATGATGCGCGTGCGGGATGAGACGGCGCGTATTCTGGATGGGACGAGCCTCGCGGATGCGGCGGCGGAGGATTTGGCCGCCGCCTAAACCGCGCCGGCGACGATCAGGCGGAAGGCAACCAATTCCCGCAACCCTTCTTCCTGCTCCCCGGCGAAGGCCGGGGGCCAGCTACGGCACGCGCATGGATCGCGCTGAGCAGGTGAAGCACTTTCTCGTCGGCGTTCCCAACGAGTCAGATCTCCGCCACAAATCATACCACGCTGAGATGGATCCGGAATGGACCATGTTCCCGTTTACCGCCGCCCCCGCGGGGTGCTTCATTGCAGGTCTCACCGGGGACGATTCGATGAAAATGTCATACTGGTTGCTCGTCTCGGCGAGCGCGCTGGGTTTGTTGGCGGGCTGGCGCGCCTCGGCGTCCGAGACGACGACCTATAGCTATAACGCGCTGGGCGGCTCGTCGCCAGCTCTCACAACGGCGGCCCGAACAATGGTGTTGTCGTCGGGAGCTGTTTCGATCGCGCCGGCAATCGCCTAGTCCAGTCCGTCAGCGCAGCTACGCCGCAATGCCCGGCTGCGGTCGCCACGCCGGTGCCGGTGATCCCACCGACACCAACTCCGACGCCTGCTCCAACTCCAACTCCAACTCCGACACCCACGCCTACTCCGTCGCCCGATCCGGGAGGCGAATGCCACTATGTTGGTGAACAGCTGGTCTGCTCTTAACAAGATTATTTTTGAACGACATGTTGGGTAAGAATACGTGATAGATCAACTTAGCGAGCTTTGTAAAATCGAGTTTACAGACCTAGCGATTTTTATCGCGCGTGGAATTATACTGTTGCTATATTTGCTATTCTCATTGTAATTTCGAGTGGTCTTCCAATCTCGGCTGATGCCGAAACAAAGTATTTGGCCGCGCCCCCCGCAGAACAGTATACCATGTCGCCCGGCGGCGTAGATATGCGAACGGGTGTATATGCTTACCACAAGCGGGATTTGTCAGTCTCGAACGGCAGCGCGGGCGAAATGGCGCTTGAAAGACTGGAGGACCCAGGTATTCTTGGACATGTCGCGCCTTTCTCCAACATGAGCCACAACTGGGATATCACACTTACTCAGCGAAATCGGACCTTCGCTTCGTTCAATCCAGCTAGTAGTGCAGAATATGTCGTGTACGTGTCCATAAATGGCCGCATAGAAACATTTCAATCGTTCGGTACGACCACCGACTTTAGCCAGGCTTCGCGAACCCCCTCCTCCAGGATCACGCACACTGGCGCTCGAGGCGCGGGTGGCGAGGTTTACACTTTCACCGCCGCCGATGGGACCGTTATTACGTTCCGCCCCTTGGGTCTGGTTGGCTCGTCCGACTGCTCCGATACCGTTCGGTGCGCCTATCCCTCTGAAATGACGTCGCCGGACGGCACAAAATATACTTTCCAGGATCGTGTCCCACCTCGTGGTGTAGCTTCGCCGGCGCGGGCACGACGATCTTCCGGCATTGGCCGGATTGATCATGCGGCCATTGCTGGCAGCGTGACGATCGGATCATCGCTCAACTGCGCGACAC
>NZ_JAQGLG010000188.1 GCF_028292965.1 Sphingomonas bacterium
GCCATCGGCATCCTCGTTCGCCGCCTTGCCGGCCTTCGCCTTTTGGCGCTTGTCGAACCCGTCCCACACCTCGTTCCAGTTGCCGCGCGTTGCGGCCTTGGAATATTCGGTGGCGCGCTGTTCGAAGAAGTTGGCGTGCTCGACGCCGTTCAGCATCGGCGCGAGCCAGGGCAGCGGGTGGTCCTTGATCATGAACATCGGCTTGAGGCCGAGCTGGCCCAGCCGCCAGTCGGCGATGTAGCGGATGTACTTCTTGATCTCTTTCGGCGTCATGCCGTTGACCGGGCCCATTTCGAAGGCGAGGTCGATGAAGGCGTCTTCCAGCCGCACCGTCGTCTGGCACATGTCCATGATGTCGCTGCGCACCGACTTGGTCAGGCAGTCGCGCTCGCGCGTGAAGGTGTGGAACAGCTTGATGATGCCTTCGCAGTGCAGGCTCTCGTCGCGGATCGACCAGGTGACGATCTGGCCCATGCCCTTCATCTTGTTGAAGCGCGGGAAGTTCATCAGCATGGCAAAGCTGGCGAACAGCTGAAGCCCCTCGGTGAAGCCGCCGAACATGGCCAGCGTCTTGGCGATGTCCTCATCGGTGTCGACGCCGAAATTCTGCAGATAGTCGTGCTTGTCCTTCATCTCGCTATATTCGAGGAAGGCGCCATATTCGCTCTCGGGCATGCCGATGGTGTCGAGCAGGTGGCTGTACGCCGCGATGTGCACCGTCTCCATGTTGGAGAAGGCGGCGAGCATCATCTTGATCTCGGTCGGCTTGAAGATGCGGCCGTATTTCTCGTGGTAGCAATCCTGCACCTCGACGTCGGCCTGGGTGAAGAAGCGGAAGATCTGGGTGAGCAGGTTGCGCTCATGATCGGAGAGCTTCTGCGCCCAGTCGCGGCAATCCTCGCCGAGCGGCACTTCCTCCGGCATCCAGTGGATCTGCTGCTGACGCTTCCAGAATTCGAACGCCCAGGGGTATTCGAACGGCTTGTACTGCTTGCGGGCTTCGAGAAGGGACATGAGCTTACTCCGACTGAGTCTGTGTTGATTGAAGAGCGGCTTTGCGTGCAGCGCGACGCGCACGATCCTTGATGCGTCTGGGTGCCAGTTGCTTTTCGGTGTGCCATCCGGCGACCCAGATCAGCGCCACCGGGCTCCCGAGGAGCGCCCATTGAGCGATCATGATCATATAGTCTTTCAGGCCGCCGGATAGGAGGCTGAGATTGCAGAATACCGCGGTAAACCGGTTTGGGCTGACTCGTGCCATACAGGCACGATAGATTGGACTGAAGTCGCCAAACCAGACCGCAAACCAGCTCAGCGCCAGCAACATGACCACGGCGATGACAAGATAAGCACGGCCGATACGCGTGCCGCGATCCTTGATCGCTTTCGCATGGGCGCGGCGTTCCTCGAGGGTCATCACCATCACCGCACGCTCCAAGACCAGAGCGAGGCGGCGAAACCGCCGAGGATGATCGCGAAGGCCGCGAGCATGGTGCCGGCGATGCGCTTGCCGTATGCGCCGGCCTCGCTGTGCACCGGGCGCAGCAGCACCACGGCGGCGGCGACGGCGCTGGTGGCGGCGACGAGCGCCATGATGAGCGGGGCGGGGAGCATCACCAGCCGCGCGACACGAAGATGACGCCCAGGCCGGCGCACAGGACCAGCACCGCCAGCACGATGATCGACAGATGCAGCGGCGGACGGGCGCCGCCGCGCCGGCGCCATGACGCGCCGGCGATGACGATCACCAGGATTGCGAGGGCGAAGAGCAGCGGCAGGATCATGCGCGCATTTCCGATGCGACCAATGCCCATGTTATGCGTTCAGGTGCCGCAACCGTAACGAAGGAGCTACTTCCATGGCCGACACAAGCGCGATCAAGGAACATATGGACGTCATCGGCGCCGACGGCGTGGATGTCGGCACGGTCGACAAGGTCGAGGGCGACCGCATCAAGCTGATCAAGGCGGACAGCGGCGAGGGGCGCCATGAAGGGCACCATCACTTCATCTCGACCGGCCTGGTGGCCGAGGTCGAGGGCGACAAGGTGCGGCTGAGCGCCAATGCCGATGTCGCGGTGACGTTCGAGGAAGAGGCCTGACGTCATAACCCCTCTCCCTGTGGGAGAGGGGCAAGCCGCGTAGCGGCGCGGGGTGAGGGCAGCGCATTTCCGCTGTCCTCACCCTTCCGCGCCTTCGGCGCTCCCTCCCTCTCCCAAAGGGAGAGGGAGATTTGGGTCACGACACCCTCAAGTTTTTCCATCACATCGCCGTTGGCGAAACGCATCACACGGAAGCCTTCACCTTCGATGCCGCGGGTCCGCGCAACATCGTACCGCTCGCTGTCGGCATGGGTGTCACCATCCACCTCGATGGCGAGACGTTCGGCGAGGCACAGGATGTCGATGTAATAGGGTCCGACCGGCGACTGATGGCGCCATTTCTGCTCCGGAAACGCCTCACGCAGCACGCGCAACAACCGGCGTTCGGGTTCGGGCGCGTCGCGGCGTAATTGCCTCGCGCGCGGGACCGTCCCTACCGGTTGATGTTCGTAGAGGCGCACCTGTCCTCACCCTTCCGGCGCTTCGCGCCTCCCTCCCTCTCCCAGAGGGAGAGGGAATTAGTCCGCTACTGACAAGCCAGGCACTCGTCATAATCCCGGCTCTCGACTTCGAACTTCGGCAAGTCGATCGTGTTGTCGGCCTCCACCCCACCGGCGAAACCGGCGCGCTGCACCGATTTGGAGCGGAGATAATAAAGCGACTTGATGCCCAGTTCCCAGGCGCGGAAGTGGAGCATCAGCAGGTCCCATTTCTCGACATCGGCCGGGATGAACAGGTTCAGCGACTGGGCCTGGTCGATGTACGGCGTGCGATCGCCGGCCAGTTCGAGCAGCCAGCGCTGGTCGATCTCGAAGCTGGTCTTGAAGCAGTCCTTTTCCTCGGTGGAGAGGAAATCGAGATGCTGGACCGAGCCACCCTGTTCGAGGATCGAGTTCCACACCGCGTCGCTGTTCTTCGATTTCTCGTTGAGCAGCTTTTCGAGATAGGGGTTCTTGACCGACCATGAGCCGCTGAGCGTCTTGTGGGTGTAGATGTTGGCCGGGATCGGCTCGATGCAGGCGCTGGTGCCGCCGGTGATGATGCTGATCGACGCGGTCGGGGCGATCGCCATCTTGCAGCTGAAGCGCTCCATCACGCCCATATCGGCGGCGTCGGGGCAGGGGCCGCGCTCGATCGCGAGCTGCATCGAGGCCTCGTCGACCTGGCCGCGAATGTGCTTGAACATGCGCATGTTCCAGCTCTTGGCCATGGCGCCCTCGAACGGCAGGCCGCGCGCCTGCAAGAAAGAGTGGAAACCCATCACGCCCAGACCAACCGAACGCTCGCGCATTGCGGAATAGGCGGCGCGCTCCATGCCGGGTTCGGCGCGGTCGATATAATCCTGCAGGACATTGTCGAGGAAACGCATGATGTCCTCGATGAAGCCCTTCTCGTCCTTCCACTGATCCCAGGTTTCGAGGTTGAGCGAGGACAGGCAGCACACCGCGGTGCGATCATTGCCGAGATGGTCCTTGCCGGTCGGCAGGGTGATCTCCGAGCACAGGTTTGAGGTCGAGACCTTGAGGCCCAGATCGCGGTGATGCTTGGGCATGTTCTTGTTCACATGGTCGGCGAACACGATGTATGGCTCGCCGGTGGCGAGGCGGGTTTCGACCAGCTTCTGGAACAAGGCGCGGGCATCGACCGTGGCGCGGGGCGAACCGTCCTTGGGCGAGGTGAGGGTCCATTCGCTACCGTCGCGCACCGCTTCCATGAAGGCATCGGTGATCAGCACGCCGTGGTGCAGGTTGAGCGCCTTGCGGTTGAAGTCGCCCGAGGGTTTGCGGATCTCGAGGAACTCCTCGATCTCGGGGTGCGAGATGTCGAGATAGACCGCGGCCGACCCGCGGCGCAGGCTGCCCTGGCTGATCGCGAGGGTGAGCGAGTCCATCACGCGGACGAACGGGATGATGCCGCTGGTCTTGCCGTTGAGGCCGACCGGTTCGCCGATGCCGCGGACATTGCCCCAATAGGTGCCGATGCCGCCGCCGCGCGAGGCGAGCCAGACATTCTCGTTCCAGGTGTCGACGATGCCATTGAGGCTGTCGGGCACCGAGTTGAGGAAGCAGGAGATCGGCAGGCCGCGGCCGGTGCCGCCGTTCGACAGAACCGGCGTGGCGGGCATGAACCACAGGCGCGAGATATAGTCGTAGATGCGCTGCGCATGCGCGGCGTCATCGGCGTACGCGGACGCGACGCGGACGAACAGGTCCTGGAACTTCTCGCCCGGGAGCAGATAGCGATCGGACAGGGTTTCCTTGCCGAAATCCGTCAGCAGCGCGTCGCGCGAATGATCGACCTCGACCGGGTAGAGCTGCGCCTTCACTTCCTTCGAATCGCCGCGCTCGGCGAGCTTGCGCTTGGCGCCGCTCTTCTCGTGCGTGTCCTTCGGCGCGGCCTTCGCTACCTTGTCGGTCGCGGGCGCTTCGTTCGCCTGGGCGGCGTCGATCGCATCGGTGGCCATGTTCACATTCGCTTCCTGACTGTCCCTGAAATCCATATGCCTGCCGCCTCTTCCTCAACTCTGGTCCCGCGACCAGTGTTCCCGGTCCGTTCGAATCGGGGGCGAACCCCCCATGCTATCATTTCGGGCGACCAAGCGGTGAACGAAATCTACTCTCCCCGCCGCGAAAAACGCGCAGGTGGTGTAGTGCCGCATATGGTGTTGCGGTGGTCGCTCTACCAGTTCTTGGGTTCGCCCCCGAACTCAACCCCTACAGATTGTGCCGGTTCGGCGCGCGACGCAAGACTGTAAATGACACATTAGTGACTCGGTTCGTCGCTAATTTGAGTCGGCTTGCCGCCCGCCGCCTATGTCGCAATGCAGCGACGCGCGGAGTTCTGCGGGCTTCGAGAAAGGCAAGGGGACGAACAGGGAACGAAAATTTATTTGTGAATGTTTTGTCACTTGCCGCGCCACAATCGCAAGTGGCGGGAAGCGGTGTCAGGCGGGTGGCGCGCCGAGCCGGTCGGCGAGCTCGATCAGGCTGGTGACGTCATGGTCCCAGGCCTGCGCCGCGGCGCGATCGGGGGCGGGGCGGCCGCCATATTCCCGCGGGCGGGCGACATAGGCGGTGGCGAGGCCGCAGGCGCGCGCTGCGGCGAGGTCGCTATGGTGCGCGGCGACGAGGCATAGCTCTTCAGGCGCGATGCCGAGGATGTCGGCGGTGCCGAGATAGGCCTGGGGCAGCGGCTTGTAATGGCCGGTCGATTCGGCGCCGAGGATCGCATCCCAGGGGAGCCGCGCGCGGCGGGCCATTTCCAGCGACAGCGCGGTGTTGGCGTTGGATAAGGTGACGATCGGCAGCAACGCCTTGAGGCGGGTGAGGCCGGCGACCGAATCGGGCCAGGGGGCGAGCCGGCGCCAGGCGTAAGCGAGATGCTGGAGCGTTGCCTCGGCGAGTGTCGCGGGAGCGATGTCGTGGCGGGCAAGCAGGGTTTCGAGCGTTTCGCGGTTGAGGATGTCGAGCCGCGCATAAGGGCGGCGACCGCTGCGGCATTCCTCCATCGCCGGCTGGTAGAGGCCGCGCCATTCATCCGCAAAAACAGCGGAATCGATATCGTTTCTGTCGATCTGTGTGAGGAAGAATGCGACCTCACGCGCGATGCTGGTGCGCCAGTCGACCACGGTGCCGAACACGTCGAAGGCGAGGGCACGGATCATGTTTTTTGGTTCCAGCTCAGTGAGATAAAAAACGAGCTTCATTTTATGATGAGAAGGTTCTTGCCGTTCCCCGGCGGAGGCCGGGGCCCAGTTGGGAAACGATCTTTATCGAGTGCTGCGCTCCCTTACGATAACCTTTCCAACTGGGCCCCGGCCTTCGCCGGGGAGCAGTCAAGGAGAACGCTTGACTAGGGAGCGCTAGCAACCGGCAGCGTCACCACCGCTGACAATCCGCCGCCCTCAGCTTCCCCCAGCGCCAGCATCCCCCCATGCAACTCCGCCAGCTCGCGCGCGATCGACAGGCCGAAGCCGTGCCCTTCGCCGGATTCGTCGAGACGGCGGCCGGGCTCGACCGCGGCGGCGCGCTCGGCGGCGGGGATGCCGGGGCCGTCATCCGCGATCGTGATGCGGGCAAGGGGGCCGTCGAGCGTTGCGGTGAGGCGGATCGCGCGCGATGCCCAGCGCCAGCCATTGTCGAGCAGATTGCCGAGCAGCTCATCGAGGTCCTGCGGGTCGAGCGCCAGCGTCAGGCCGTCGGGCACGTCGGCGGTGAAGGCAATGCCACGCTCGGCATGGATGCGGGCAAGCGCGGCGGCGAGCGCCTCGACCGCGGGCCCAAGCGCGGTGTGCCGGCGTGACGCGCCGCCGGGCACCTCGGCGCGCGCGCGGCCGAGATGGTGGCGGATTGCGCCGTCGATCCGCGCCACCTCGGCGGCGAGGCTGCCGTCCGGGTCGCGGCCGGGTTCGCGCAGTGCCACCGCCAACGTGGCGAGCGGCGTCTTGAGGCCGTGGGCGAGGTTGGCGACATGGCCGCGCGCGCTGGCGAGCTGCGCGGCGTTCTGGTCGAGCAGCGCGTTGAGCTCGTCGGCGAGCGGGGTCAGCTCGCTCGGCTGGTCGCCGGGCAGGCGCTGCGTCTGGCCGGCGCGGATCGCCGCGACCGACCGGCGCAGGCGTGCGAGCGGGCGCAGGCCGAGACGCAGCTGCACTAGGGTGGCCAGCACCAGCGCCACGCCGAGCAAAGCGAGCGAGCCGAGCAACGGCGCCATCGCGGCGCGGATCGGCCGGTCGACGATCCTGCGCGGCGCCGCGGCGATGATCATCGCGGGGCCAGCGGCGGTCCGGACGATGAGGCGGCGGGCGTGGCGCACCCAGCCATCGACACCATGCAGATCGAACGGGCGCGGGCCAGGCCGGAGATGCTTGTCGCGCTTCTGGCGAAGGTCGCGCGGGTCGGGCAGGAAGCCGACGCCCTCGGCCTCGGGCGGGGCCGGTGAGATCAGCGTGCCGTAGGGCGCGACGATCTTCCAGCCCCAGCCCGAGCGCGGATCGTCATAGGGCGCGGCGATCGTGGCGCGCGCCGGGTCGATGCTGCCATCGGCGCGGACGGCGGTGGCAAGCAGCGCGATCTGTGCGTCGAGCCGGTCGTCGAGGCCGCTCACGACGAAGCGCTCGAGCACCGCGCCGATCGCGAAGGCGGCGAAGGCCAGCGCCGCCAGCGTGGCGACACCCGACAGCAGCAGCAGCCGGCCGTAAAGCGAGCGAGGCAGAAGCCTCATGGTGTGCCGTCCGTCAGGCGGTAGCCGCGGCCACGCACGGTCTCAATCATCGCGGCGCCGATCTTGCGGCGCAGGCGGCCGATGATCACCTCGAGCGAGTTGGAATCGGGGTCGGCATCGGTTTCATAGACGCGTTCGAGCAGGTCGAGCCGGTCGATCACCACGCCCTTGCGCAGCGTCAGCGCCGACAGCACGCGCCACTCGAACGCGGTGAGGCGCAGCGGCAGGCCGTCATGCTCGAACTGGCCGGTCTGGGCATCGAACGACAGCGCGCCGCAAGTCACGACCGCGGCGGCATGGCCGGCGGCGCGGCGGATCAGTGCGCGCAGCCGCATGACCAGCTCCTCGACGCGGAACGGCTTGGTGAGATAATCGTCGGCGCCGGCGCGAAAGCCTTCGACCTTGTCCGACCAGCCGTCGCGCGCGGTGAGGATGAGGACCGGCAACTCGCGCCCCGCCGCGCGCCATTCGCGCAGCACGGCGATGCCCGGCTTCACCGGCAGGCCGAGATCGAGCACCGCCGCGTCGTAACGCCCGGTGTCGCCGAGATGCGCGCCATCCTCGCCATTGGTCGCAAGGTCGACCGCGAACTGCTCGCGGCGCAGCGCTTTCGCGATGCCCTCGGCCAGCGCCGCATCGTCCTCGACCAGCAGGATACGCATCGTTTCGTCCGAACTCCTCGGGCCGCCGGTTAGGCCGCAGCGCTAAACCGAAACTGAACGGCCGGGTTCAGCGCGGGTCGGCGGAGCGAGGCTAGAGGAGGTGCCACGACAATCAAAGGAGAAGCACGATGGTCGACATGAAGAAGGTAAAGCTTGGCGCCGGCGCGGTACTGCTGCTGGCGCTGGGCGCAGCCGGTGGCGCGGCGGTGGTCGAGACGACACGACCGGCGGTCGAGATGGCTCCGGCGAGCCGGGTGGCGATCTCGTCGCTGGCGCAGCGCGACGGGATCGTCACGATCAAGGGCAAGGTGGCGGAGGTCTATGGTGATCGCTTCATCCTCGCCGATGGCAGCGGACGGGCGATGGTGGATACCGGCCATGATGCAACGCCGGCAACTGCCGGCGCGGCACTGACCGTACAGGGGCGTTACGATGACGGGCAGCTCCATGCCTCGTTCCTGGTCGATCAGGCCGGCAATGTGACGGCGGTCGGCCCGCGCCATGGTTTCCGGCTCGGCAAGCACGGGTTCGAGCGGCATGGGCGCGACAGGCGCGATGGTCCGGGCGATTTCGATCGGCGGAGTGGGCCGGATGCGCCGCCGCCTGTCGCACCCGCGGCGACGCAGCCTACAACCGCAGCCAAGTGAGTGAGCGTCCGCCCGTCGTCGTCTGGGCTTCGACTCAGCGGCGACGGGCGCGCCCTCTAATTCGGGGACATAATACTTAATTCGCTGACTGGCACTGCAAGAGATGGCGAGCCGCGCGCACGAATTAAGTATTATGTCCCCGAATTAGGGAGAGGTCACGCAGCCGGATAACGTGGTCTGTCGCCGCCGGCCCCTTGGTGCCGGCGGCGACAGGGCGGTGCTCAGCCCGCCTTGCGCACCGATGTGGTCGCGGTGGCGGGGTTGAGGCGTTCCATGTTGAAGGTCTGGGCGAATTCGAGGCCGGCCTTGCCGTCCGCCGCCCAGCGCAGCTTGGCCGGGAACATCTGGTCCTCGAGCAGCTCGATCATGATGTCGAGGTCATTGACTTCGCCGCTGATCTCGATCCCGTCGATCATCGCGCCCGTCGACGATATGTTGCGGATCCGCACCTCGCCCTCGGCCCCTCCGGCGGCGATCTTGGCGGTACGCAGCAAGGTCGTGCGCGGCGCGCGGCTGACGCGGTAGCCGGTCGCGGTGGCCATGCCGCCGTTGGCGACCAGCTGCTTTGCGACATCGGCGGCGACCGCCGGCTTGCCATAGACATAACCCTGGATGTGGCTGCAGCCGAGCTCGCGGATCAGCGCGATCTCGTCATGCACCTCGACGCCCTCAGCGGTGGTTTCCATGCCCAGCGTGTCGGCCAAGGTGACGATCGCCTTGATGATCGCGGCGTTGCGGTTGCCGGCGATCGCCGCGCCCTTGACGAAACTCTGGTCGATCTTGATCTTGTCGAACGGCGCTTTCTTGAGATAACCTAACGACGAATAGCCGGTGCCGAAATCGTCGAGCGCGAGACGCACACCGACCCCCTTCAACATCTTGAACATATGCTCCGACGAGGCATTGTCGTCGAGGAACACGCCTTCGGTGATCTCCAGCTCGAGCCGCGCCGGGGCGAGGCCAGACTTGGCCAGCGCGCTGGTCACGACGACCGGCAGGCTGGGGTTGGCGAACTGGATCGGCGAGACGTTGACCGCCACGCGCACCCCATTGGGCCAGGTCGCGGCCTCCAGGCACGCCGTGCGCAACACCCATTCGCCGATCGCCTCGATCAGCCCGGTGTCCTCGGCGACGGGAATGAACTCGGCCGGCGACACCGCACCGCGCGTCGGATGGTTCCAGCGCACCAGCGCCTCATACCCGACGATGCGCTCGGTCTTGGTGCTGACCACCGGCTGATAGGCGACATAGAGCTGATCCTGCACCAGCGCGTGGCGCAGATCGTCCTCGAGCTGCTTGCGACTTTGCGCGCCGACCAGCAATTCCTCGCGGAAGAAGCGGTGGATGCCGCGTCCGTCGGCCTTGGCGGCGTAGAGCGCGAGATCGGCGTTGCGCACCAGGGTTTCGGCGTCGTTGCCATGGTCGGGCGCGATGGCGATGCCGATCGAGCAGCCGATGGTGATCGAAGAGCCATCGATGAAATACGGTTGCGACAGCGAGGCGATGACCTCGGTACCGAGCGCGGCGAGTTGCTCGCGCCGCGCCTCGCCGGGCAGGATGACCTGGAATTCGTCGCCGCCGAGCCGGCCGACGAGGCCTGCGTCGCCGATGGTGCGCTGCAGGCGCTGGGCGACCTGTTTGAGCAACGCGTCGCCGGTCTGGTGGCCGAGCGTGTCGTTGACCGCCTTGAACCGGTCGAGATCGAGCAGGAACAGTGCCGAGGTGCGGTGCGCGCCGCCCGGCTGGCTGAGCGTCTGGTCGAGCGACATGCGCATGCGCTGGCGGTTGGCGAGCCCGGTGAGGCCGTCGAACAGGGCAAGACGCGTGATCTCGGCATCGGCGCGGCGGCGCTCGGTCAGGTCGCTGCCCGATCCGATGAAACCTTGGAAGCGGCCGAGCTCGTCGGCGATCGGCCGGCCCGAGATCGACCACCAGCGCTCGAGCTTGCTGGCGCTGACGGGGCGAACCGAATAGTTTGAAAAGGCGGTGCGCGACGAAAGATGGAAAGCGAGCGTTCGCTCGGTTTCCGGCGAGGCGCTGTCGACGCGGAACAACGTCGTGAGCGGAGCACCGATTGCCGGGGTGTCGGGCAGATCGAGTTCGGCCGAAACCTTGGCGGAAAGATAGGTGACGCGGCCCTGGCTGTCGGTCTGCCAGAACCAGCCGGTCGAATGTTCCTCGAACTCGCCGACCAGCCGCGCCGCCATGCGGCCCTGTACGCTGGCGCGATCGCGTCGTTCGGTGCTGGCCCGGTCGATCCGCGCAAGGCGATAGGTCGCGACGACGAGACAGAGCAGGAACGCGACGCCGATGCCGCACACCATTCCGGGGCCGACCCGCACGCCGATCGTCCCGACCAGCGCCGTGGCGAAGCCGAGTGTCGCGGCGCGCATCGGGTGCAGTGCGACCACCGTGATGATGATCGTGCCGAACACCGCGACGAAGCCGGCGAGGCGGTAATTGCCGACCGGGAACAGTGCTGCAATCGACAGAAGCGAGAGCAGCCCGACGGCGACGCCGGCCGCGCACAGCGTGGCGATGCGAACCTGGCTGTGCGGCGACCAGTTGCGCGTGAAGGGCAGCTTGACCGCGCCGAGCAGGACGAGGCCGAAGGCGCCGATGAGCCCGGCGAACAGCGCGACCTGGTCGGCGATGCCGGGATGGCCGGGTAGTTGCGCGGCGCGGGCTATCAGCGCGGCGGTGCAGATCTGGGTGAGGAAGGCGACGGGCCACGCCGCCGACAGCTGACGCACCTGCTCCCGCAACACGTCGTCATGGCGGTGCGAGGCCAGCGTGCCCGGAACGAGATCGTCGCGCAGCCCGCCGGCCGCGCCGGCAAGCGCTCGAAAAGGGTGAAGCGGTCCAATCACCCCGTCGCTCTAGCAAATGATCCTTGCTGAATTGTTCGTTTCACATGGTGAACGAAAAGTTGCGGTGCGCGGTGCGCGGGCCCCCCTCCCCAAAGCGTGCGAAACGCGTTAGGCGCGCCGCTCATGAGCACCATCATTCGCGAAGCCGATCTGATCGAGAGCGTCGCCGACGCGCTGCAGTTCATCTCCTATTACCATCCGATGGATTATATCCGCGCGCTGGGTGTGGCCTATGAGGCCGAGCGGGGGCCTGCGGCGAAGGACGCGATCGCGCAGATACTGACCAACAGCCGGATGTGCGCCGAGGGGCACCGGCCGATCTGCCAGGATACCGGCATCGTCAATGTGTTCGTCAAATGGGGCATGGATTGCCGGCTCGACGATACCTCACGGTCGTTGCAGGACGTGATCGATGAAGGCGTGCGGCGCGCTTACCTGAACCCGGAAAACAAGCTGCGCGCCTCGGTGCTGACCGACCCGGCGTTCACCCGCCGCAACACGAAGGACAACACGCCGTGCGTGCTTCATGTCGAAATGGTGCCGGGCGACTATGTCCATATCGACGTCGCGGCCAAGGGCGGCGGCAGCGAGAACAAGTCGAAGTTCAAGATGATGAACCCGAGCGAGTCGATCGTCGATTGGGTGCTGGAGATGCTGCCGCAGATGGGCGCCGGCTGGTGTCCGCCCGGCATGCTCGGCATCGGTATCGGCGGCACGGCGGAGCATTGCGTGCTGCTCGCCAAGAAGGCGTTGATGGAGCAGATCGACATGGCCTCGCTGAAGGAGCGCGGCGCGCAGAACGATATCGAAGCGCTGCGCATCGAGATCTTCGACAAGGTCAATGCTTTGGGTATCGGCGCGCAAGGGCTGGGCGGCCTTGCGACGATCCTCGACGTCAAGATCATGGACGCGCCGTGCCATGCCGCGGGCAAGCCGGTGGCGATGATCCCCAATTGCGCCGCGACGCGCCACGCGCATTTCACGCTCGACGGCTCCGGGCCGGCCTATCTCGAGGCGCCGAAGCTGGAGGAATGGCCCGACGTCAACTGGACGCCCGACAAGGCGGCGATCCGGGTCGATCTCGACACGCTGACGCCGGAAGTGGTGCAAAGCTGGAAGCAGGGCGACCGCCTGCTGCTCAACGGCAAGATGCTCACCGGCCGCGATGCCGCGCACAAGCGGATCAAGGACATGCTCGATCGCGGCGAGCCGCTGCCGGTCGATTTCGCGGGTCGTGTTATCTATTATGTCGGCCCGGTCGACCCGGTCGGTGAGGAAGTGGTCGGACCCGCCGGCCCGACCACCGCGACGCGGATGGATAGCTTCACCCGCATGATGCTCGGCCAGGGCCTGCTGGCGATGGTCGGCAAGGCCGAGCGCGGGCCGGATGCGACCAAGGCGATCGCGGAAGGCAAGAGCGCCTATCTGATGGCGGTCGGCGGCGCGGCCTATCTCGTCGCGCGGGCGATCAGGGGCTCGAAGGTCCTCGGCTTCGAGGATCTCGGCATGGAGGCGATTTACGAGTTCGAGGTTAGCGATTTTCCGGTGACCGTGGCGGTGGATAGCGAGGGTGCGAACGTCCACCAGTTGGCGCCGCTGGTTTGGAAAGAGAAGATCGCGCGGGAGAAGTTGCTGGCGTGATTCTTTCCTCCCCATCGCAGATGGGGAGGGGGACCACGAAGTGGTGGAGGGGAAATGCCACCAACGAGACGCATGGTGGAGCGAGCACGGGACCTGCGTCGCAAGATGACGGCGCCCGAGGTGAGGCTGTGGCAATGGTTGCGCACACCGCCGGGCGGTTTCAGGTTCCGTAAGCAGCATCCTGCTGAGCCATATGTGTTCGATTTCTATTGCCCGGCCGCCAAGCTCGTCATCGAAGTGGACGGCGAAGCGCATTCGCGCGGGGATCAACCTAAGCGAGATGCTGCGCGCGATGAATGGTGTGCCCAGCAGGGGATGCGCGTGATACGCATCGCTGCCACCGACGTGATGCGCGATCTCGACGCCGTGTCGCGCGCCATCATGATCGCATGCAAGGAGGAGGGTGCGGATTTCCCCTCCACCGCCTTCGGCGGTCCCCCTCCCCATGCTGCGCATGGGGAGGAATAGGCTCGCCTACTTCCCCATCGGCACCACCGGCAGCAGCACCGCGCTCGCCCCGGTAGCGCCATGCTGGATCGACACCGTCGCCTTCCGGTAATCGCCGCGCTTGGCGAGGAAGATGTTCGGCACATAGGTTTGCGGGTTGCGGTCGTAGAGCGGGAACTGGCTCGATTGCACCTGTACCATGATACGATGGCCGGGCAGGAAGACATGGTTCACTGCGGGCAGGCGGAATTTATACTCCTGCACCTTGCCCGCCGGGATCGCGCTGGGATGCTCGAGGCTGTTGCGATAACGGCCGCGGAAGATGTCCATGCTGATCGCCAGCTGATAACCGCCCATCTTCGGGTCGGTGGCATATTCGGCCGGATAGACGTCGATCACCTTGACGACGAAATCGCCGTCGGTGCCCGTGGTCCTGGCGAAGATGTCTGCCATCGGCACGCCCGAGACGCGCACGGCGTCCGTCAGCACCGGCGTCTGATAGGTCATCACGTCGGGCCTGCCATCGACGCCGCGCTGGTCGCTGACCAGCCAGTCGCCCCAGCGTCCGTCGCCGAAATTCACCGGACGCGGCAGATGCGGCACGGGTTTGGCGGGGTCGGAGACATAGCTGTCCTCACCGCCGCTCGCCTGATCGAAGCCGAGCCCGCCAGCCGCCTGGAGATAGATCGGCGTCAGCGCCGCCGAACAGTCCTTGGCGCAAGCCAGCGGCCAATCGGCAAAGCGGTCCCAATGATTCTCCGCGGTGTTGTAGATCGTCGCGGCTGGCACCGTGACGGCGGGGCCATCCTTCAGATACTGGTTGAAGAAGGGCAGGATCATGTCTTCGCGATATTGCAGCGCGGTGTCTCCATTCCACTGCAACGGGCCGAGGCTGCGGCCTTCGCGGTTGATCTGGCTGTGGCGCCACGGACCCATGACGAGATGGTTGTTGCCGAGCTTGCCGGCACCCTTCAGCGCTTCCCAGGTGTGGATCGCGCCATACATATCCTCCTGGTCCCACAGGCCCTGTTCCCAGATCGTCGGCACGTTGGAGGGGTTGGTGAGGATCAGCTTGTCGAGCGCCTGACCCGACCAGAAACCGTCATAGGCCGGGTGTGAAACCATGCGCTGCCAGTAAGGCAGCTGGTCGTAACCCGACTTCTTCGCCCAGTCGCCGGCCGAGCCGATGTCGCGGAAATTGTCGTAATCGTCATAGCCGCCGGTCGGTGGCGCCTTGCCGGCGCCCTTGTAACCGGTCTGCCCGCCGAGCCAGGCGATGTTGGCGAGACGGAAGGCGCCATAATGGAACCAGTCGTCGCCCATCCATCCGTCGATCATCGGGCTCTGCGGTGCGGCGACCTTCAATGCCGGGTGCGGCTTGAGCAACGCCATGACGACGGTGAAGCCTTCATAGGATGAGCCGATCATGCCGACGCGGCCATTCGATTGCGGCAGATTGGCCTTGTTCACCAGCCAGTCGATCGTGTCGTACGCGTCGGTGACGTGATCGACATTGGTCTCGTTGAGCGGGCCGACCACCGGGCGCGTCACGACATAGGCGCCCTCCGAGCCATATTTGCCGCGGATATCCTGATAGACGCGGATGTAGCCCGCCTTGACGAAGCCCTCATCCGACAGCGGCAGCGTCGACAGCATGCTCGGGCTGTCCATGCGATTGGCGCGTCCAGCAGCATTGTACGGCGTGCGGGTCAGCACGATCGGGGCGTTCACCGCGCCTTTGGGGATGACGATGACGGTGTAGAGCTTCACGCCGTCGCGCATCGGGATCATCACCTCGCGCTTGATATAGTCGCGATCCTCGATCGGCGGGGTGAACTTTGCGGGCACGTCGCCGCCGGGCACCGCGACGGGGGCGGGGGCCGGCATCGTCTGGGCGATGGCGACGCTGGACAGGAGCGTGGAGGCGAGAAGCGCGAACCCGAGCCGCATGGACGATTCCTTTGTCGATCTGGCCCCCGCTGGGGAGCGCCTGGGGAGGTCTGCGCCGAGCGGCGCCTTGGGTATGCTAGCCTAGGATGACAGTGGGGAAAAGCCAATCGCCTGAACTATGCTGGGCGCTGTCGCGCGCCTGATGGCGAATGGTCGGATCGCACCCGTCGCAGCGCGCTCCAGCGGCGTACCGAAATGAAACCACCGCCCCCTTTGGCCGCGGCGTGCGGCATGATAAAAGCGCCGCTGCGGGGAGGGAATCGGCATGGCTGATGCCATGATGGCGAAACATTATGAAACGTCGCTGGACCGCGCCGGGCTGTCGCTTGCGGCGGGTGGGGCGATGGGGGGCCTGCTGACCGTCGCGCTGGTGGCTGCCGGCCAGCCCGACTCGTGGCTGTATCTTCCGGTCGGCTTCGTGATCGGTGCGATCATCACCGCCATGGCGGTGGTGGCGATCGGCGGGCCCTTATGGATCGTCGCGCACGCCATCGGCAAGCGCGGACCGCGTAGCGCGATCATGCTCGGCGCCTTTGCCGGCTTTGCCCTGTTCCTGTGCGGCCAGACCTATGGCTTCGGGCTGTTCACCCAGCCGCCGATGGACAACCGCACGATCATCTACCACTGGATCAGCGGCGCGGCGACGAGCGTCATCCTGTCGCTGGTCTGCGCCGTGATCGCCTGGACGATGTGGCGCGTCGCCTATCGTAGGGTGTAAAGACGAATCAGGCCGCGCCCACCCGGAAAGCGCATAGCTTGTTGCCGTCGGGGTCGCGGAAATAGGCGCCGTAAAAAGCCTGCTCTCCTTCATCGCCGCGCACACCGGGCGCGCCTTCATCGATGCCGCCCAGTTCCAGCGCCTTGGCGTGGAGCGTATCGACCTTGGCGCGCTCGTCGAGCACCAGCGCGATCATCGTGCCGTTACCGGCGGTCGCCGTCTCGCCATTATAAGGCGGCGTGATGCCGAGCATCGGTGTCGTCCAGCTTGCCCCCAGGCCGTCGCGCCGGTCGGGAATTCCATCAACCGGCCGACACCGATCGTGCCGAACAGCGCGTCGTAAAAGTTGCGTGCACGATCCATGTCGTTGCTGCCGAGCAGGGCGTAACCGATCATTTCGCTGCTCCTGCGGGTGCGGCCGGCGCTGGCGCCGCCGGCGGGGTGATGTCGGTCGGCTTGCACGCGCCGGAACGCGTCGTCACCACATGCATCTCCATGATGCCCTCGGGCGCGCCGTCGGCGCCGAGCGGCTCGACCTTCATGGTCATGTCCTGCGCGGTCGCGCCGCTGGTGCCGGTGGCGCTCATCCGCACCTGGTGGGTGCCCTCGCCACAGGTGCCGGAGAAGGAGATCGCCTCGCCGTTCAGGTCGCGCTGGTCGAACTTGCAATTACCGCCGGCGCCGCTCGCTCCTTCGAGATTGTGGCCGATATCCTCCCGCGCCGACGCCTCGGGCGTGACGCAGACGGTCATGCTGCTCATCGCATCGAACATCTGCTGCATGCCGGGTTGGGTCTGCGGCGTCACGCCCTTGCCTTCGAGCTTGGCGATGGTGATCTTGGTCGACCAGCTGCCGGGCTCGCGCTTGACCGGCGTGTCGCTCTTCGTGCCGCACGCGGCCAGCAACGTCAGCGCCGCGACCGATGCGGCGAACAGATATTTCGGCAAATGCCCTCTCCCGTGATTGCCCGCCTTACATCCCCGCAACCTGCCGCCAAGGCAAGGCGGTTCAACAGCCGCCGAGCCGACGTCCGACCGTATGCGTCTTCATCGTCATGCTCATGCGGCCTGTGATGACGGATGTTCCATTCACGTCGAGCGACGTCGCACCATAGGTACCGTTCTCGGTCTGCGTCATGGTGCCGGTGCCGATCGCGCACTGCATCACCGAATGGAACCGTCCGCCACTCATCTCGTAGCTGGTGAAATGGCACCGGCCGTTGCTCCCGCTGAGCAAGGCGCGCGGACCATCGGCCGCCTGCGCGACGGTGATGCAGGCGGTGACCGTCGTCGGGCGTCTCGCCATGGCGGTGGCGATGGGCGGCGCGTTGGGCATCTGCGTGGCGAGAATGGTGACGGTGCTCTGCCACTTGCCGGGCTGAAGCGGCAGGGCCGAGGCCGCGGGCAGGAGCAATAGCGGGGCGGCGAGGAAAGCGCGTTTCATCCTGATCTCACTCCGACAAGGGCAAGGGCGCGACCGTTCCCGCTTCGTGGTGGGTTGGCGTGATTCTTCCCCGATCGGCAGGCGTTGGCAATCCCGTTTTACGTGCCGCCTGTTGCCGGTCGCTTGGTCAGCAGCCGCCGATCCGTTGACCGACCGTGTGGGTCTTCATGGTCATCCTGATCGCGCCGGCGGTGGTGGCCGTGCCCGTGACGTCGAAGCCGGTCGGCGAGAAGCTGCCGGTGTTTCGCGTGGTGGTCGCGCCCGAACGACCGCTGCACACCATGGTGGAACTGAAATGGTTGGCGTTGAGGGTGAAGCTGGTGAAGCGGCATTGGGCATTGCCGCCGCTCAACAGCAGGTGCAGGCCGTGCGGCGCCTGCGCCGCGCTAAGGCAGGAGGCGAGCACATTCTTCTTGCCCTTCATCGATGCGGCGATTGCCGGCGCTGCCGGTGCGCTTGCATCGACAATGGTCACCACACTGCGCCACTGGCCGGGCTGGAGCGATAGATCGCCGGCGGTCGCGGCGGGTAAGGCCAGCAGGGCCAGTGCAAGGAACGCACGTTTCATCTGCAATCGACCTTTTCGGGCGGTAAATTGTCGAAGAAATTCTTTCCCCATCGACGAGCCTTGGCAATCCGGTTTCGGCATCAGGGCGTGCAAACACCGGTGCGGTGGCCTTCGATCCGGCGGCGCAGCGTTTCGCCCCCGGCTTCGCTGTCGACCTGAAGCGTATAGGACTGGTTCGAATAAGTACCCGAGATGTGCGTCGGCACGCTGTGCACCTCGACACCGTTTCCGGCGCAGACCAGCACGCCGGTCACGCTGCCGCGCTCCATCGTCCATGTCTCGCGGTGGCATTCGTCCGGGTCGGTCGATCCCATCATCAGTTCGGGGCTGGGCTCGGCGGCTTGCGCGGGACTGACGCAGACGCTGCGCTTCGCCGGCGTTTCCCCCGGCGTCGGCGCCATCGGTACGCCCGGCGCACCTGCCTGGCCGGTGGTGGCGGTGATCTCCCACTGGCCCGGCGCGAGCGGCGTGGTGGGCAGCGTCGGCGCGGTAAAGGTCGTTGCGGGGTCGGCGCGCGCATGGTTGCCGGTCGGTGCCCCCTGATGACACGCGGCGAGCATCGGCAACCCCAGCAACCCAATCCACAATCGCATCATCATCCCCTCGTTGAACCGACTCGCTCGGGCCTCCATATCGCACAGGATGGCTATTCAGATACGCACCTCGCTCGACGAACCCGAAACCGGGCAGAATTTCGTGCCGCATCGCCCGAACCGCCCGCCCAAGGCGGAAGGGGGCAAGGCGTTCCGGATCGTCAGCGACTATCAGCCGGCCGGCGACCAGCCGACCGCAATCAAGGAACTGACCGAGGCGGCTCTGGCTGGCGAGCGCGACCAGGTGCTGCTCGGCGTGACCGGCTCGGGCAAGACCTTCACCATGGCCAAGGTGATCGAGACGCTGCAGCGCCCGGCGCTGATCCTCGCGCCGAACAAGATTCTCGCCGCGCAGCTCTATGGCGAGATGAAGAGTTTCTTTCCCGACAATGCGGTCGAATATTTCGTCAGCTATTATGATTATTACCAGCCCGAGGCCTATGTGCCCCGCTCCGACACCTTCATCGAGAAGGAAAGCTCGGTGAACGAGGCGATCGACCGCATGCGCCACTCGGCGACGCGGGCGCTGCTCGAACGGGACGAAGTTATCATCGTCGCCTCGGTGTCGTGCCTCTACGGCATCGGTTCGGTCGAGACCTATTCGGCGATGATCTTCGACCTGAAAAAGGGCCAGACGGTCGATCAGCGCGAGATCGTGCGCAAGCTCGTGGCGCTGCAATACAAGCGCAACGACGCGGCGTTCCAGCGCGGCAATTTCCGGGTGAAGGGCGACACGCTGGAGATCTTCCCGTCACATTATGAGGACACGGCCTGGCGCGTGTCGTTCTTCGGCGACGATATCGAGGAGATCGTCGAGTTCGATCCGCTGACCGGCAAGAAGGTGGCGAGCCTCGATTATGTCCGCGTCTATGCCAACAGCCACTACGTCACGCCGGGCCCAACGCTGAAGCAGGCGATGGAGGCGATCAAGTTCGAGCTGCAGGAACGGCTGAAGGAACTGGTGCCCGAAGGGAAACTGCTCGAGGCGCAAAGGCTCGAACAGCGTACGACCTTCGACCTGGAAATGATTGCCGCGACGGGATCGTGCGCGGGGATCGAGAATTACTCACGCTTCCTCACCGGCCGCATGCCCGGCGAGCCGCCGCCGACCTTGTTCGAATATCTGCCGGATAACGCCTTGTTGTTCGTCGATGAAAGCCACGTCACGATCGGCCAGATCAACGGCATGTCGCGCGGCGACCATCGCCGCAAGCTGACGCTGGCCGAGTACGGCTTCCGGCTCCCTTCCGCGATCGACAACCGTCCGCTGCGCTTCAACGAATGGGAGGCGATGCGGCCGCAGACGACCTATGTCTCGGCCACGCCGGGCGGGTGGGAGATGGAGCAGACCGGCGGCGTGTTCGCCGAACAGGTCATCCGACCGACCGGGCTGATCGATCCGCCGGTTGAGATCCGCCCGGTCGAGGACCAGGTGCAGGATTGCATCGAGGAATGCCGCAAGACCGCGGCCGCTGGCTATCGCACGCTGGTCACCACGCTCACCAAGCGCATGGCCGAGGACCTCACCGAGTTCATGCACGAGGCGGGCTTGAAGGTCCGCTACATGCACTCGGATGTCGAGACCCTTGAGCGTATCGAGCTGATCCGCGACCTCCGGCTCGGCGTGTACGACGTGCTGGTCGGCATCAACCTGCTGCGCGAGGGGCTCGATATCCCGGAATGCGGGCTGGTGACGATCCTCGACGCCGACAAGGAAGGGTTCCTGCGCTCCGAAACTTCGCTGATCCAGACCATCGGCCGCGCCGCGCGCAACGTCGATGGCCGCGTGATCCTCTATGCCGATCGCATGACCGGCTCGATGGAGCGCGCGATCAACGAAACCAATCGTCGCCGCGAGAAGCAGGTCGCCTACAATACCGAGCACGGCATCACGCCCCAGACCATTCGCCGCAATATCGGCGACATCATCAACGACGTCTCGCAGCGCGACCAGGTGACGATCGAGATCGATGAGGACCGGCCGCACATGGTCGGCCACAATCTGCGCGCCTATATCGAGGAGCTCGAAAAGAAGATGCGCGCCGCCGCCGCCGATCTCGAATTCGAGGAAGCCGGCCGGTTGCGCGACGAGATCCGCTCGCTCGAGCAGGAGGAGCTCGGCCTGCCCGCCGACCAGCACCGCGCGCCGGTCATGGGCCGCTCCAACGAAGGCAAGCCCGGCACGCGCAAGACGCGCTACGGCAAGAGCCAGAAGATGCGCATGGGCGGTGCGCGGAAGGGGCGATAGGACGGGCTGCGTGGAGCGAGGTTGAGCCGCGCCCCGGCTTCGCGCATAGATGCTGCTACATGCGCCGTTTTCTCTTCTCCACCGCCCTGTTGTTGATCGTCGGCAGTTGCGCGACCCCGCCACGGCCGGCGCCGGTAACGCCGCGCCCGATGCCGACCTATGTCCCCGCCCCGACACCGAGCCCGACGCCAACGCCCTTGGCGAGCGACTGGCGCGACTGGCCGGTGACGCCCGGCGACTGGGTCTACCGGCAGGATGCGCGTGGCTCGATCGCCTTTTACGGCATCGTCGGTAGTGACGCGGCGTTGACCCTGCGCTGTGACCGCGCCGCGGGGCAGCTTTATCTGTCGAAACGGGATGCCGCCGGCGCTGGCACGGCGATCACCATCCGCACCAGCAGCGCGTTGCGCACGCTGGCAGCGCAGCCGACCGGGGGCACACAACCCTATGTCGCGGCGGCGCTGGCACCGCGCGACAGCCTGCTCGACGCCATAGCGTTCAGCCGCGGCCGCTTCATCGTCGAGCAGCCCGGACAGCCGCCCTTGGTCGTACCGAGCTGGGCCGAGATCGGCCGCGTCGTCGAGGATTGCCGGGGATAAGAAGGGCCGTTCGCGCGTTGAAGGCGTGAGGAGGCAGCGATGATCCGCAAACTCAAATCCCGCGAATACCGCCTCTATTCCCGCAAGACAGACCCCGACACGCACAAGCGCCGCAATCTCGGCACGTTCGACACCCGCGCCGCGGCCGAAAAGCACGAGCGCGAGGTGCAGTATTTCAAGCGACACTGAGGGGAAGGCGCGTCGCCGACGCGGCGCAGGCGGAAGAGAGTCGTACAAAAGGAATTAAATTACAAGACTTGTATCGCGGAATCAGATGACTCACATTGTGGGTGCAACCGATACCGGTTGTGGTGTTTCAACAAGCGAAAGGAGGTGATCCGATGTCTCATGGTTCAGCAATGGGGTCGGTTCAGTTCGTTCGGGAGACGCACCGCTAAATCCGCCGGCTTCGCGCGGAGGGTATCTTCCCTCAGTCAACGCGTGAAACCATAGGATGAGCGGTCCGCATGGTCTCCCGGGCTGGAACTCTCCGGCCGCTGACCATGTTGGGAGCTTGCCGGGACGGATGTCCCGGCAAGCTCTTTTCATTTGTGGCGCGGTGCGTGTCGCGTCAGCCCCATGATAGCTTGCAATGGTAGAAGCCGTTGCCCATCGCGCGGCAATCGGTCGCGGTCCCGCCACTGAATTGATGATCGTGATCAGGTTCCAGCCAGCCATTGCCGGCCCAATGCGACGGCGTGGCGACGCGACCGGTCGAATCGTAGATCACCGCCTCCTGATAATCGTCGACCCCGTGGATCGAGAAGACGAGGCGCAGGCCGGGGCCGGTCTCGCGATAATAGGAAACGCCATAGCGTTGCTGGAAGACAGTATCGGCCGGCAGCGTTCCCTGCCGCGCCTCGGCGACGATCCTGCGATAGGATCCGAGATCGCGATAGGCATTGACCAGGTCGAACAGCTGGGCCGTCAGAAACACCAGCCCGGCGGTCATCGGCAGGCTGAACATGCCGAGCATGAGAGTCACGAACGCGCGACCGGCGAGTGGCTGGCCGTGCGCGAGATACGCACGCACCTGCGCCACTAGCTCGACGCCGGTCGCGACCGCGCCCCCGCCCAACGCCAATGCGACCACGACATAGAAAAGTTGCTCGCCGGCCGGCGCGGTCCAGAATGCGATCCAGGATATGACCATCGTGGCCACCGCCAATGTCACCAGCCAGCCCAGCATCACCCGATGGCGCCGCACGAAACCTGTCATGAGATCAGGTGGGTCACAATGTAGAACAGCGTGATGACGCCATTCGTCGCCGCGTTGACGCCGGTCATCGCGAACGGGCCGGCGACGCCGAGCACGAGCGTTCCCGCGAGCGAAATCGTCATCTCGCGCATATCGTAAGACACCTTCATCGCCCGCGAAAACTCCGCAGCGGCCGCGGCCAGCCACGCGACTGCGATCAGCGGTGCGGCGATGAAATAGGCGCTGAGTATCTCCCCGCCGCTCAGCCGATCGATGACGGTCGCCATAATCGCGGCGGCGGTCGCGGCGCTGAACCAGCACAGCATCGGGTGGTGATTTTCCACGAAGTCGCGAAGGATCGGGCGCATCACGGTCTTGTGGCGTCGGGCGGTGCATGACGTGGTGGGGTGGAGAAGGAATTATCGTGCAGATCACGGATGGCTTGCCCCGATGCGACCCTCGCGTAAGCTCATGGCACGACGGCCGAACCGGCCGATTCGATCCAGGGGGATTCTCTCATGCGCGCTCTGCTTACTTCCTGCTCGGCACTGTCGCTTGCCTTGCTCGCCGCACCGCTGCCCGCAACGGCGCAGGCCGCGCCAGCCAAGGTCGAGGAGCAATCGATCGATCAGCTTCGCGCGCAGATCGCCGCCGGCAGCGCGACCAGCGAGAGCATCACCCAGGCCTATCTCGCGCGCATCGCCGCGATGGACCGGCAGGGGCCAACATTGCGGGCGGTGATCGCGGTCAACCCCGATGCGCTGGCCCAGGCGCGCGCGGCCGATGCACGGCGCAAGGCGGGCAGGGCGCTTGGCCCGCTCGACGGCATTCCGGTGCTGATCAAGGACAATATCGAGACGAAGGATCCGGTTGCGACCACCGCCGGCAGCCTAGCGCTCAGGGACAACATCACGCTGCGCGATGCACCTTTGGTCGCCGAACTGCGCCGGCGCGGGGCGGTGATCCTCGGCAAGACGAACTTGAGCGAATGGGCCAATATCCGCTCGAACAATTCGATGAGCGGGTGGAGTGCGGTCGGCGGCCTGGTGCGCAACCCCTATGCGCTCGATCGCTCGGCCTGCGGTTCGTCGAGCGGCACCGGTGCCGGCATCGCGGCGAGCTTCGCTGCGGTCGGTGTCGGCACCGAGACCGACGGCTCGGTGGTCTGCCCTTCGTCGATGAACGGGCTGGTCGGATTGAAGCCGACGCTCGGCATGATCAGCCGCACCCATGTCGTGCCGATAAGCCACAGCCAGGATACGCCGGGGCCGATGGGCCGCAGCGTGCGCGACGTGGCGATCCTGTTCTCGGGGCTGGTGGCGAGCGACCCGGCCGATTCGGCGACGGCTCAGGCCAGCGCCCATGCCCGCGATTTCGCCGCCGGCCTGTCGCCCGATGCGCTGAAGGGTGCGCGCATCGCCGTGCTCCACCCCGACATGCCGGACGCGATGAAGCCGGTCTATGCCGCCGCGCTCGACGTGCTCAAACAGGCCGGCGCGGTGCTGGTCGATGTGGAGGCGCCCAAGCTCACCGGGATCGGCGAGGCGGAGGGCCATGTGCTCCACACCGAGCTCAAGGCCGACCTCAACACCTATCTTGCCACCACCCCCAAGGCGGTGACCGCCCGCACGCTCGACGCGGTGATCGCGTTCGACGAGGCCAACAAGGCAACGGAAATGCCGTTCTTCGGCCAGGAGACGTTCGTCGAGGCGGCGTCGACCAACGGCCTCACCGATGCCGAATATCTCGGCGCGCGCGCCAAGTCGCTGCGGCTGGCGGGCCGCGAGGGCATCGACGCGATGCTCAAGAAAGCCGGTGCGACGATTCTGGTCGAGCCGACCTATGGCATGACCTGGCTCAGCGACACGGTGTCGGGCGATCATTTCGACGGCCCCAGCGCGAGCGAATTGCCGGCGATCTCGGGTTATCCGCATCTGACCGTGCCGATGGGCCTCGCCAAGGGGCTGCCGGTCGGCCTGTCGTTCATCGCCACGGCCTGGGCCGATCAGGCTGTGCTGAATGCGGGCTATGCCTATGAGCAGGCGAGCCACGCACGCGTCGCGCCGCGCTATCTCCCCTCGGCGGATGTCGGCGCCAACGTGGAGGCGGCGCGTTAGGTTGCAACGCCGTTAGCGTGATGGTCGTGGGCGCTGGGTCAGGAGTGTTCGAGCAATTCGGTGCGTACGCGGATCGCGGTCAACGATACCCGCACCTCCAGCATGAAGAAGACAAGGGCACCGATCAGCAGTGCCATCGCGAGAATGAACGACAGGGCCACGACCGTCCCGAGATGAAAGCCGCCGAGCTCGGCGACGAAGAGCATCGCGACCACACAGCAGATCATCACCGCCGAGCACACCGACATCATCAGCGCGTTGTTGATGATCGCAATGCGCCGGTCGAGGATGCGCAATTCCCAGGCATGGCGGTCATGTTCTGGCCCGGTCGAGCCGGGGTGCAGCCGCTCGAGCTGACGCACCCGATCGACCACACGCGACAGCCGCCCCGCGAGCACGTTGAGCAGCGCGCCGATGCCGGTCAGCAGGAAGACCGGCGCCAGCGACAGCTGGATGGTCTGGGCGATGGTCGTGACGGCAGGGAATGTCGGCATGCGAGGAAGGATTAAGCGCAGCCGCCCGGTAAGCAAGCGCGAAGGAGCGAGCCGCCGCGCGGCATGATTCAACCGTTTGCGGACCGGGTACACGCCGTGGCGACAAGATCGGTGAGAATCCGACGCCCCACCGCTATTCTCATGGTTGATCGGATGAAACACACCCTGCGCCGGGCAGGTTTTCCCCCGCCCCGCGCCGTTTCGTTCCCTGCAAGAACATCATTCTCCCCTGCTTTCTCGAAGCAGGGGAGGTGTTCCATAAGAAGTTGAAATGCAGATATAAAAACTGCAGAAAATTGTCCGGGGCAGGGGGCCGCTTTTCTCCCGCCCGACGCTGACGTGGCGTGGCGCAGGCCGAGCGATCGGCTCGCTCTTGCCCGCCACGCGCTTATGCCACAGTCTGCGCCACCGGCGGGGACCGGGGGAGGGTATCATGCTACGCGCCTTGGCTACCGGCCCCGATCTGCCGGTCAGAACCGACACCGACGTCGACGCGGCCTATCGCCGTCACCGGCTTAGCATCATCATCGCAATAACCGCCGGTTACGCCATTTCTTACACCTGCCGCCTCGCGCTCAATGTCGTGAAGAAGCCGCTGATCGACACTGGCGTCTTCACCCCGGCCGATCTCGGCACGATCGGCTCGGCGCTGTTCTACAGCTATGCAGCGGGAAAGCTGATCAACGGCTTCGTCTCGGATCACGCCAATGCGCGCAAGTTCATGGCAATCGGGATGATCATGTCGGCGCTGTGCAACATCGCGATGGGCTTCTCCGCCTCGCTCGCCGCCGCCACCTTGGTGTGGGGGCTGAACGGCTGGTTTCAGAGCTTCGGCGCGCCGGCTTGCGTCATCTCGCTCGCCAGCTGGTTCTCGAACAAGGAGCGCGGGCGCTTCTACGGCATATGGACGACCTCGCACTCGATCGGCGAGGGGCTGAATTTCGTAGCGGGCACGGCCATCGTTGGCGCGCTGGGCTGGCAATGGGGCTTTTGGGGGCCGGCAGTGGCGGTGATCATCGGCGCGATCGGCTGCCACGCCGCGATGGCCGATCGGCCGCGCACACTCGGCCTTCCGGCGGTCGCCGACTGGAAGAATGACCATTATGTCACCGACAAGCCCGCCGCCGACACCGGCAAGAGCGTGTTCGCCACCCAGCTGACCATCCTGCGCATCCCGTCTTTGTGGATCATCGCGCTGGCCAGCGCGATGGCATACGTCACGCGCTACGCCATCACCAGCTGGGGCGTGCTCTATCTGCAGGAAGTACGCGGCTATACGGCGGTCGGCGCCGGGCTGTTGCTGGCCGTCAACACCGTCGCCGGCATCATCGGCGCGGTGGCCTTCGGCTACATCTCCGACAAATGGTTTGGTGCGCGCCGCCCGCCGGCCAATCTGCTGTTCGGACTGATCGAGGTGATCGGCTTGCTGCTGTTCTTCTACGGCCCTGTCGGCCTGGTCTGGAGCTCGTTTGCGCTGTTCCTGTTCGGCCTCGGTATGACCGGCCTCGTCACCTCGGTCGGCGGGCTGTTCGCGGTCGACATTTGTCCCAAGCGCGTCGCCGGCGCCGCGCTCGGCATGGTTGGCGTGTTCAGCTATCTCGGCGCGGCGATTCAGGAGAGCGTCAGCGGCAAGCTGATCGACTCGCACATGACCATCGTCAACGGCGTGCGGCACTATGATTTCGGCCCGGCGATCCTGTTCTGGGTCGGGGCGTCGATCGTGTCGCTGGTGCTGGCGACGACATTGTGGAACGCGAAGCTGCGGGATTAGCCTCCGAACCGCAGGCCGATCCACAAGGTCCGCGGGGTGCCCAGATCCATCGATCCGGCGGCGTTGCGGGTGATCACCGTCGCATTGAACAGATTCTCCGCGCGCGCGACCAGCGCCAGCCGGTGGGTGATCGGCAGCCGCGCGACCGTATCGACCGTCGTCGCGGCGGGCAGCACGTCGGTCTGCAGATCGTCCTCATATTGTCGGCCGACATAACGCAGCGTCGCCGACAATGACGGGCCGGCACGCGGCGCCCAGGCGAGCGTCGCGCTGACGGTGTGGCGCGGGCTTTGCGCAGGCACGAACCCGTTGAGCTGCGCCGAGGCGCCCGAGGCTTGGACATGGCTGTCGCTGAACGCATAGGATGCGGTGAGCGACACCGCGCCGTGCCGCGCCTCCAGCGTCGCCTCCACGCCCTTGGCGACGATCGCATCGACATTCTGGCGCTGGCGCAGATTGGTGGCGATCGTGACATTGGCGATCGCGCCGCCGAGCCGGTTATAGAACGCCGTCAGCCCGAGCGTCACGCCGCCGATCGGCTTGGCATCGATCCCGACCTCGGCGCCGCGTAATTTCTCCAGCCCGAGCGCGGCATTGGCCTGGGTGGTGATCGGGAACACCACGAACGGGCGGTAAAGCTCGTTGAGCGTCGGCAGGCGGAAGCCGGTATAACCGGCCACGCGCAACGCCAGCGCGGGGCTGACATGATAGAGTAGCCCGGCGCGTGCGGTCGCCTCGCTGCCGTCGCGATCGGCGAAGCGGTTATCCGTGGTCAGCGCGCCGGCCGCACTGCGCTCCTGCAGAAACCCGTTGGTCAGCGTCCAGCGATCGATCCGCGCACCGCCGGTCAGCACCAGCCTGCCGATCGTCCAGTCCTCCTCGACGAATGCGCCGATCGTGCTGCTGTCGCCGCCGGCTGTGCGCCGCGTCGCGACCGCCCCGCCGGTATAGGCGTCCTCATAGAGCTGCCCATGCGCCAACCGCGTATCCACCCCGATGCGCAGCACATGGTCCGGCCCGACCGGCGGCCGCAGCTCGATTTTGCCGCCCATGCCCGTGGCCGGCGTGTTGCGCTGGTCGAGCGTCAGTTTGAAGCTGGTCGCGCTGATCACCCTGTTGGTGAAGTTGCGCGCCTGGAGATAGGCCAGCGCATCGACCTGCCAGTCGCCGCGATGAACCAGCCGGACGCTGGCGTCCTGCCCTTCCGAGGAACTATCGGCCCCGACGAAACGCAGCGTGCGATGGTCGTCGAACAGCGTGCCGTTGAACTGCAGCTCGGTCAGCGCGTCGATCGGCGTGACCGCCCGCAGCCCGCCCGACCAGTCGCGGTACCGTGCCCGCGCGGTTGCCGGTACGCGTTGCGCCACCGGCGTGGTGAAGAAACCATCGCCGCGCTCGAACCGGCCCGAAACCACCGCAAAGCCCGACCCCAAAGTGGGGGCCACCGCGCCGGTCAACGTCACGGCATTGTCGCTGCCATAAAAGGCGCTGCCGGCAACCGGCGACAGGTCGCCACGCCCGGCGCTGACCAGTTCGATCGTCCCCGCGACGGCGCCCGCGCCGAACGGTCCGCTGCCGCCACCCCGTGTGATGCGCACCGCCGCCAGGCGATCGGAGGAGAGCGCGGTGAACGGGATGTAGCCGAAAAAGGGATCGGCGATCGGCACGCCATCGAGCAGCACCAGTGCCCGACTCGAGGCGTTGCCGCCGAGCGCGCGCAACGTCACCCCCTGCGCAGAAGGGTTGGCCGAGCGGCTGTCGGACCGGCGGAACTGCTGGAAACCGGCGACATCGGCCAGCACATCCTCGACCCGCCCCGAGGCGTCACTATCGAGCCGGGTACGATCGATCGTGACGGCGCCATAAGCCGGCGTCCCCGGAGGCAGCGCCAGACCGCGACCGAGCACGACGATATCGCCGTGCTGGTCGGCCGGCGCGGCGTCCTGCGCCCGCGCAGCGAGCGGCGCCATAGCGAGCAGCAGCGGCAGGGCGTGCGGAAGGGTCAGCAGGGAGCGAGTCGTGCCCATGGGTGAGGTGCCCTTTGCCACAAGCCGATGCGTCACCCTATCGCCGTTCAGGCGCGCAGGTAACGGAAATACCAGACCTCATGGCCGTGGCGCCGCGCCTTGCGCTCATAACGCGTCTCGGGCCAGTCATCGGGGCGGACGAGGAAGTCGCGCGCATGGGTCGCGGTCCAGGCGAGGTCGCGGCGTGCGTTCATCACCATCATCGCCCAGCGGCAATAGGTCGGGTCGTCCGTGCCGAGGCGGAATTCGCCGCCCGGCTTGAGCTTCGCCGCGATCAGGTCGAGCGGACCGTGATTGACCATGCGGCGCTTGGCGTGGCGCGCCTTTGGCCAAGGGTCGGGGTGGAGCAGATAGACCCGCTCCAGCGAAGCATCGGGCAGACGTTCGAGCACGCTCAGTGCGTCGCCCATGTGGAGCCGCACATTGTCGAGCTTCTCGTCGCGGATATGATTCAGCGCACCGACCACGCCGTTGAGGAACGGCTCGCACCCGATGAAGCCGGTGCCTGGCCGTGCCGCCGCTTGCCCGGCAAGATGCTCACCCGCGCCAAAGCCGATCTCCAGTTCGGTCGGGCGGTCGTCGCCGAACAAGCTCCGGGCATCGAGGGCACCCGTTTCCGGCACGCTCACCACGGCCAGCATCTCCTCGACCAGCGCGGCCTGGCCGGCGCGCAGCTTGTGGCCCTGACGGCGCCCGTAAAGCCGCCGGATGGTCGTCGGGTCGTTCATGCTCGGTCGTCCGGGGTCATGGATGCGATCACAGGAAGGAAGCGCGGGTTGTTTTGGGGCACCGCGCAAGTGGATTCGTTGCGAATATACCCAAAAAGGACCATATCGGGCCAGCGGTGTGATCGGTAAAAAAACGAGTCGCGGCTGAATTTCACTGCATCCGGGAGAGCCAAGTCACAGATTTGAGGGTCGCCTGCGATGTCGTTCGTCTTGATCCTTGGAGCGCTCGTCGTGGTGGCGCTTGTCGTGGTGTTGCTGCAACGCAAGCAGACGCGCAGGCCGCACGGTGAGACATATTTTTCACACACGCTTGGCGTCAGCGATCCGGCGCCGGCAAGGGCGGAGGATGAAACCCCCGCCCGCTGAGCGCATCAGGCCGCGACCGCGGCCTTGAGCCGGTCGACCAGATCGGTCTTTTCCCAGGTGAAGAACGCGCCGTCGGGCTGGCGGCCAAAATGGCCGTACGCCGCGGTGCGCTGATAGATCGGCGCGTTGAGCTTGAGGTGCTCGCGAATGCCGCGTGGGGTCAGGCGCACGAGCTGCGGCAGAACCGTCTCCAGCTTCGCCTCGTCCACGGTGCCGGTGCCGTGCAGGTCGACATAGACCGACAACGGTTCGGCGATGCCGATCGCATAGCTCAGCTGGATCGTGCAGCGACGGGCGAGGCCGGCGGCAACGACGTTCTTGGCGAGATAGCGCGCGACATAAGCGGCCGAGCGATCGACCTTGGTCGTATCCTTGCCGCTGAACGCGCCGCCGCCATGCGGTGCCGCGCCGCCATAAGTGTCGACGATGATCTTGCGCCCGGTCACACCGGCGTCGCCATCGGGGCCGCCGATCTCGAACGCGCCGGTCGGGTTGATGTAGGACTTGGTATCATCGGTGATGAAGCCCTCGGGCAGGGTCTCCTTGAGCACCGTCGTCACATAGTCGTGCAATTTGGCGTAAAGCGCCGGATCGGCATTCTCGCCCTGCAGGCAATAGCCCGGCGCGTGCTGGGTCGAGACGACGAGGGCGGTCGCGCGGA
>NZ_JAQGLG010000128.1 GCF_028292965.1 Sphingomonas bacterium
CCCAACCTTATCCGAAAATCTCCGATGACCACCCGCGAAGCTGACCGGCCGCTACAGCGCCATCGGTGAGCGCGCGCCCGGTCAGCTCCGCTACCGACAAGCTACACCACCACCCGGGACACGACCCTGTTGCCGAATACCGATACACCGAGCAGCGGCGCGGTCATTGCGTCACACACGGCAGCGCTCAGGCGCGCTGCCTTGGCTGGCCTGCCATCTATCGCGTCGTCGATCGCGGCGCGTCGTTACAGACAGATCACAATTCTTGCCCGAAGCGACAGCCGGGGTGAGACTGCGGCCGAAGCGTCGCCGTGCAACGCGAAGTCTGGCTCCGCCGCGAGGACGGCAGCCGCTGCGAAATGGGTGACCGCGCCCGGCGCGCCGGCAACGACTTCGGCGTGCCATCGGTACCCCGTTGTCGCGCACATCGTCGGATAACGATGGACTTTGCGGTTGCGATTGCCGGCGTCGTTCCTTCATAGCCGCGTCTCAGTGCCACAGACATCGGGGCTTGTGGCGATAGTTTTCGGGCGACGTTGAACCGATCCGCGCGGTCCCTCCACTAACCGGTGAGAGGTGAGGGCTAATGACAAGTCGCACATGCGTCCCTGCGGCCAACCGCGCGTTGCGCGCGGCCTTCCCAACACGGGCGGCGCGGTTGTGATGGAAGGGCTGCACGATCGGTTCGCGTCGGCCGATGGGGCGTCACCTGTATCGGTACCAGCAGTGCACGACTGCGCGGGCCAATCTGCTCCGGGGTCGCCTGCTCTCCACGGTCTCGCACCAATTTCTTCGCTCCCGGAGCTCGACAATGAGGCATTGCGCGACATGGGTACGCCTTGCCTTTCGGTAGCGAGCGTGCGCGAGCGATATCGTTGGGCGGCCCGCCAGGGGCGCCCGTCCTGGCTGTGGCCGGACATTTCGCCGACGCGGTGGCAGGCCGCCCTCGTAACGATCGAGGCCAGTGTGCGCTGCGCGCTCCGCGGCGAGGACCCCGCCAGGCCGCTCGACGGCGATCCCTCAGCGATGGGGCTCGCCTGCTATACGTCGGGCCTTGGTCCGCTGCTCGGCTTCTGGGCCGGGCAGGGTCGGGTCAGCGCCTCGCGCGACATCGCGGCCGTGCTCGATCTGCACCTGCGCCACAACCGGGTGCGAACCAGGCGGCTCGCCGCTGAAGCGCGCGCGCTGTGCGTCGCGCTTGCCGGGCATCAGCGCCTTTCGGTCACCTTGCTTGGCGGGCTTCATACCGGGCCGATATATTTCCCTGCGCCGGAAACCCGTCCGCTCTCGGATCTCGACCTGATGGTCGAGGCGCGCGACGGGCCGGTTATCGCTGCCATGCTGGCGCGTCGCGGCTTCGATCCGGCGATCGGCGCGAGCACCCGGCCGCCGCGCCGCTGGGTCCGCCCTGAGGTGTCGGCGCATCCCAGGACCCTGGACTATCTGCACGCCGACGACCCCTGGTCGGTCGACCTGCATCTCTCGCTCGATCGGCTCGGCCCGGCCGGGATCAACGCCCTTCGCTTCGATCGGCCGGAGACGCACGGCATGCGGGAGCCATGGCCGGTGTGTTCCGAGGCGATGGTGCTGAGCCAGCCGTTGCTGCTACTCCATCTCGCGGTGCGGGCAAGCCGGGATTTTCGCAATCTCACCCTGTTGCGCCTGGTCGAGCTTGCTCTGGTGGTCCGCCACGACGAGGCGGCCGGGCGTCTTTCCTGGCCGGCCTTCGTCGCGCTCGCCGAGCGCGTGGGGGCACTTGGTGCCGCCTATCCCGCGCTGCGGCTGTGCGAGCAGCTTGTCAGCGGAACGGTGCCGCCTGATGTGCTGGAAAGCGCATGGCGGCGCGCGCCGGCGGTAGCACGGCGTTTCGTCGAGCGCCTGACGCCCGCGAGCGCCCACCGCGTGACGCGTTATTCGATCACCGAGAAGATCATGTGGGCGACCTCGCGGCGCTCGGCGCTGCGCCAGCTCGGCGCGCAGCTCGTCTCGTCCGACGCCAATCCGCTGTCGGTATTCTTTCCCGGACACCGCCAGGCAGACGACCGCTTCCAGCCGCTGGTCGGGCGTTGAGCGGGAGGCCGCAATGCGCCGCTGGGCCAGCAGCCGCGTGAAGGGCACATCGCCGCCTCGCCGAACCCGCGCGGCCGGCGCGGCGTGATGGAGCGGTTGCTGCGTGATCCCGAGCGCAGGAAGCTCCTCTTGTCGGTATCGGCCAACCTGCTGACAAGGCTCCCCAGCCTAGTGCTTCTGCTGCTCATCCTGCCGCGCCTCTATGCCGGGCTCGGCGAGGAGCGCTACGCAACGATGCTCGCCGCACTGGCGCTCGGCGGGCTTGCGACCTTCGTCATGGGCGGTGCGGGCGTCTCGGGCCTGCGGGTCATCGGTGCCGCGGCGTCGGAAGGCGACCGTGCCGCCGAGGCCGAGATGTTTGTCAGCCTTGTCGCGGTGAACCTGTGCCTGACCCTGGTCCTGATGATGCTCGCCTTCGGCGCGGAGCTGGCAAGGGGAAAAGGCCTGGCCTTGGCCTGCGTCGCCCTGCTGCCGTTGCTCCAGGCCGGGCTCAACACGACGTTCGACAATGCCCGCATGGCCTATAACGAGCATTATCGGACAGCCCTGCTGGTCTTTTGCGGGCAGCTCATCTGGTATGCGCTGTTTTTTGCGGTTCCCTCGTTCAGCGCGAACATCTTTCTCGCCGCGACGATATTCCATGCGCCGATCACGCTGGCGAGCGCCGTCAATGGCCTGTGGCTGGTCGCGCGCAGACCCTATCTGCTTCGGGGGCGGCCGTCGCGTGCCGCCGAGGTGCTGCGCGCCGGCTTCTCGTTCGGGACAGCCGAGGGCTTGCTGATGTGTGCGCCCGCCATCGCGCTCATATGGTTCGACGCGGTTGCCACGCCGGCCACCACCGCCTGGTTCGCGACCCAGACCCGCCTGTTCCAGATGTGCCTGTCGCCGCTGCTGATGATCATCCTGCCGCTCGCCGCGTTCATTCGCATTACCTGGGTGACGGCAAGTGCTGAGCGGCAGCGCGGTACCATCCGGTCGGTGTTTGCGCTCGGCCTTGCCGGGTTGCTCGGCATGACCATCGGCCTGGGCCTGCTTGGACCCTTCTACGCCTTCCACTGGTTGGGCCTGGGTCTGCCGGCACATTGGCCGACCCTGGCGGCGATCTTCATCCTGTTCGGCACGGTGACCTGTTATCGGATTTTCGCGGCGATCGCCTATCTCGTGCTCGACGCTACCGACCTCGCACACCGGGTGATCGCGGCGAGTCTTATCGGCCTGCTCGCTGGCCTCGCTGTGACGCCCTATCGCGGACCGCTGGCGGCCTTTGCCGTCTTCTCGCTGACCGCCTGGTGCCTGATCCTGACCGCGCTCCTCCTCTCAATCGTGCGGGCGCTGCGCGACGATTTTGCCCCCGAGGCGCAATCCCGCGGGGCGGCGACCGCGGACATTCTCGATATACCGGTCACCGTCACCGACCATTACCGTGCCGCAATGCGGCTCCTTGAGGGGATCCGCCTGGGCCGGAGTTGCTATGTCTGCGCGCGCGACGTTCATGGGCTCATGCTCGCGCAGGAAGATCCCGCGTTGTGCGCCATTCATCAGGAGGCCGAGATGGTCCTCCCTGACGGGATGCCGCTGGTCCATGTCGCGCGGTTGCGCGGGCACCGCTCCATCCGCCGCGTCGCCGGGCCTGATTTTGTGGAAACCATGGCCGACCTTGGCCGCGCGGCCGATGTGCGTCACTACTTCCACGGCGGCAGGCCCGGCGTCGCGGCGCGCATGTCAGCAAGGCTTCGTGCGCGTTTTCCCGGCATGGTGATCGCCGGCTGCTCGTCGCCGCCGTTTGGCGTACTGAGCGATGCCGAGGAGCGCGTGCAGATTGCGACGATCATGGCGAGCGCGCCCGACATCGTGTGGATCGGCCTGGGAACACCCAAACAGGAGCGCTGGATGCACCGGCACTATCGCGAGATGCCCGGCGTGACCCTTGTCGGCGTGGGCGCTGCGTTCGATTTCCATGCCGGCGTCGTCAAGCGCGCGCCGCTGTGGATGCAGCGCGCCTCGCTGGAGTGGCTCCACCGCCTTTTGTCGGAGCCTCGACGCCTGTGGCGTCGCTACCTGTTGCTGGCGCCGGCATTCCTGTGGCGTCTGTGTCGTGACGCACCGGCCGCGCGGCCCAGGTGACGGCAGGCGCCCATCACCCGGCCATCGCCTTGGGACAGCGGCCAGCGTTGCTCCGCCACGACCCTCGTCGCCGGAATCTCTGGGCTAGCTCATCCTGTCGCGCTACGGTCAGGCGGCAAGGCGTGGCTCGCGCATTCGCGGATTGGTCCGTTTTGTAGCCGCGGGAACTGGGGGAAATCTGTTGCGGGCGCGTCGCTTCTTCATGGCTGTCTGGCGCCTTCCGGCCACGGTGCTGTTTTTCGTGCTGATCGTGTGCGAGGAAGTCAGTGCCCATGTGCGCAACAAGGCCGGGCCGCGCTGATTTTTCTCTTCGCCCGACCGGTGCCTTTGATCGATCGGGCGGGCGCGCGGCCCATCGGCCGACCGTCGTCGCGCGATCGTGTTCGCTGACAGGGTCCCAGGAACGCCTGCGACGAGGCGGGATAAAGGCAGTCACCAACGACCGCCTCTTCTCAGCGGCGGGGCTTGGAAAGTGTCACCAAAAAGCAGAGGGCTGCCGACCCCGCAAGGTCGACAGCCCCACATGTGACGCTTGCCGGCCGATCAGCGTAGGTGACTTTCACCGCCTGGCGCCTGCGCAGGCCGAACCCGACCATGCGAAAGCCGCCAAGCATCATCGCCCAGGTCGCGGGCTCGGGAACCGCGCTGATCGAGAAGCTCAGGCCGTCGAATCGCTACCATAAAATCCATTGCGGTCCACGATGACACCGAAATGACTGGCCGGCGACCAGCGCCTGCGTGCCGGATAAAGTTGCTGATGAGCCGTAGGTTGGCAGCACGCCGCGCGTGCCGAGCGTGACCGCCCCATTGAGATAGGTGAAGGGCGTATAGCCGACACCGTTGGTGGTATCGATGCCGACCGACTTGAGGTCGATCACATAGGAATAGTTGCCGGTGCTGTTGGCGAGATAAGCCGCATAGACCGAAAGATTGTCCGCATTTCCGGGGTGCAGCAGGACGCGTCTGAAGGCACGCTGACAGTCGGATAGCTCCCGCCGACCGAGGCCTGGGGCAGATTGCCGAAATCCGCATGCAGGCAGGTCGAGGGCCCGTTCAGCGCGCAGCCGCCCGTGCCGGTGAACACGGTGAGCACGCCGCCATCGGTATAACCGTAAGAGAAACCGCCATTGCCGTTCGTGCCATTGAATGACGGAAAAGCCGCGGCGGCGAGCGCTGGGCTTGCCGCGAGCAGGGCGGCGGCAGCGACCGCGGTGCGCAGGTGGAGCTTCATATTCGCTCCTTGCTTCGATGCTGAGATGATATTGCTTTTCGATTAAGGAACGACCGTGCCAATCGTCCAAGCTGCGGCAGTATCATATTTTTCAGCGCCGCCATGGCACCCTTTGCCGGATGTGTAATCGCCAGTGACAGGTGCTTAAAGGGCGGTCGGAGAGAATGTCGGCACTGCAGTGATCGCGTGACGCAGCGCCCGTGGCGCCGCGGCCAGGAGTGAGCTTGGTCCAATCACGACATCACACCTTCGCCCTTGGTGCCGTCAGGTTTTTGCAGTCTTGGCCGCGGTCGCTGCCCGCCACCCTTCTTGCCAAGCGACCATGACCAGGCCTGCGCTGTATGGGCAGGCGGTGAGAGGCTCGCCGCGCGCTGCAGAGCGGCCGCCTTCGGCAGTGGCGCGTGCGGATCGAAGTGGCACAATTCCCCCGTTTTCGGCAGATTTGACAAACCGTTCGGGTCCGATCGGCAGGTCGAAGTAGAACCATTCTGGACTTATGATACTTCGATATTACCCGTACTGGCCGAATGCGCGTGGCGCAGCCGCGATTACGCTCTCCCCGGGCTTCGGATCGCGACGCTGAGCACACACACCGACCAACGCCGCGCTGTCATTGGCGCGAACATAGTGCTCGAGCCAGACAAGGCTACGCTTCCCGTTCGGCCCAGCGCGCCGGCGATCTCGTCTAGGGCAATGAAATGAGTGCGCTTGAAACAGTGCCATGCGCACTTCGAACCCGTCGTTGAGGTCGGCGGAGGGCCGCCGATGCCCCCGGGTGGCCCGCCATTTCGACATTGCCGATCTCCCAAATCGGACTCGACGGCGCGCGAAGACGCGGTTACCCTTGCTGATCCCGAGGATCCCGCCGGTTTCCCAGTCGGTCTTGCCGCGCGTCGACCACAGCACGCAGTCGCGCTGTCGCTCCGTCAAAGGGCGCTCGATGGGTGGCCATGCCTCGCGGATGCGCGTGATCCGTCGCGCCGCCTGGAAGGCGATGCCGCCGATGATCTGCGCGACCGCCTGGAGCTCCCGCGTGAACGGCTCGCCTGGTGCCATGGCGAACGAGCACGAGCCGGTGAACTCACCCGGTATCGTGTAGCCGTCGCCGATGCCTATCACGCGGGCTTGGGCGAAGACGCTTCGGTCGATAGAAGTCAGTTGGATCACATCGGAGACGATAGACCAGGGGAATCCCCCGCAAATGAGCTGGCTGGCGCGGTGTACCGAGTCGGAACGCCCGAGCTGGTTCTCGTCGAACCAGCGCTGCCAGGCAGCCGGATAATTGTGAAGCCGGATGGCCGGCGCGCGCTCCAGCCCGAAGTTCAAATGCGAACTTGCGAGGCATCCCCGGATGACAGCGGGCAGGCGCCGAGCCCCACGGTCAATTCACCGTCCCCAGCGAAGAACGCCGGCGACACCACCCAAAGCGGCGTGCAGGACGTCATCGTCACCGCGACCCGGCGCTCAGCCAATTTACAGACGGTGCCTTTGTCAGTCACCGCGATTCAGGCCGACACGCTCCCCGACCAGGGCCTGAAAACCGTGGCGAATCTTCCGCGGCTCGTGCCGGGTTTGTCGACGACGCGCGGCAGCGCGAGCACGAACATCTATCTGCGCGGCATCGGTACATCCAGCTCCGGGTTCAACACCGAGGCGCCGATCGCAACCTATCACCTATCCGAAACGAGCAATGAAATCGCGTGGACTGGCGACCTTGCCCAGCTCAAGAGAAGGACCGAATTCATGCACTCAGGTGCAAAAGAGGAGGGTGTGCGATCATGGATCGGGTTCTCGCGCGTCTGGCATGCGCGGCTACGCGCGTCGCAAGAAAGATGCACCTAGAAGAAAATCCAGAAAATCGCTGCCCATAGTGCCACTGAACTACCGACGACAAAGGCCACTCTGGCGAGGAACGGCCAGCGCGTTGCGTCAGGTTCGGCTGCGGCCACGGTCTGAAGATCGGTCCATGGCGTCGCGACCACTGTTGAGCGCGCGGCCAGGGCGGCCTGATGTTCCCGCTCGGTGATCGGCAGCATGAACTGACATGCCCAGCCACCAGGAATCCGCCGCACCACACGCGCGGCGCTTATCCCTACCCCGCTGAGGCCGATCCAGATCGTCTGATCAAGGCGCAGTTCCTCGGCGCTTTCCATCGCGAAGCCCGTTCTCGACAGGTCATGAATGTGCACGTCGAGCGGAGCGCCGCTTCTTGCGCGGAGCGTCGCGCCGACATCTGTCGCCGCTCGATCGGCCTCGCGCAGGTCGCCGGCTGCGCAGTGGAATATCTGTGCTCGCAAAATCACATTTACACCGGGAAGTTGTCGTCACCCCCCTTGTGTCGGTGATTTCTTACCAATCGTTAAAGGCCGTGGGAAGTAAGGAAGTGCCGAACGATTGAGCAGTCTCACAACGCGGCCGGGACGGCTGGCAACGAGGCCTCGGCGGTGCCGCAGTTCCGTTCATCCGGATTCCCGTCGCACCGCTCGCAACCTTGCCGACGCCGCCCTTAGCACCGCGCTCGGTGTCTTTCCTTATGCGATCAGCCTGATGCTTCGCGTCAGCATGAACGCCCGTTGCAACACCAGAATCCAGCTGCCTGGAGCGCTCCGTGATGAGTCGCCCTGGTGCTCCTTCCGACACCTGCGCGACCGCCGTCTGCCCCGGGAGCGCGGCCGCTGCGACCTGCATGCGATGCGCCGCGAGACGTTTGGCATCGAGCAGCGTCGCTCGCAACTTTTCGACCCGCAACTAACGGCATTCCTAGTGCTAATATCATTTTTATGGCATGCGGTGGAGCTCAAGCGCCTCGCGCTTCTCGTCGAGGCGGTCATATCGATCGTAGATTTCGTCGAGCACCTTGGGCGCGTGATTGATCAGCACCTCGCAAGTATCTCTCGACACGCGTAGCCGCGTCATGTTCGAGCGGAACGTGCGGCGAAGGTCATGAAGTGTCCAGCCAGAGGTGCCCGACCGCTCTTTGATCGTGTCCCACCTCGTGGTGTAGCTTCGCCGGCGCGGGCACGACGATCTTCCGGCATTGGCCGGATTGATCATGCGGCCATTGCTGGCAGCGTGACGATCGGATCATCGCTCAACTGCGCGACAC